>NZ_CP045875.1:787500-1143500 GCF_009649955.1 Heliorestis convoluta
CTGCTCTCGGCAACCAAATGCCTGTTACCTCTTCTTTGAATACAGAAAAATTCAGTTTATCAAAGAGAGGATCCGAAGACCTCCCGATGGTTACATTGTGAAATTCTAAAATGGCTTTATTCATTGCTTTTTGCTCCTTTAGAACGTCACAAACTATAAAGGTTCTGGTAAAAGTACTCTTGCAGTCATACCATTTTTTAAGATTCCTTTGCTATTATCAACTTGTATCTTAATCGCAAAGGTTTTCACGTCAAAGTCTCCTAGATCTTGCGTCGCTTTTCGAGTCGCAAAATCAGCACTAGCATTGATCCATACCAATGTTCCTGTAAATGGTTCTTCTACACCAGCAACATATACAGGCAGTTCTTGACCGATGGAAAGAGTCGTTACCAGATCTTCTGGTACTTGTGATCGCACCCAAACCTGATCGTTGTTCACAATGGTCATCATAGTCATGCCTGCTATAACCATCTCACCCATTTCTACCATGCGATACGCTATGATGCCTTCTTGCGGAGCTTTAATCTCTGTATTATCAACCATGGCTTGCGCTGCTTCTAGAGCCGCTCTTGCTTGCTCCACCACAGCATTTTGTAAAGAAAGTTGATGGCGGTTCCCGATGGCCATTTGATAGACTGCTTCTGCTTGGGCAACCTTGGACTTTCCTCCGTCAATTTCTTCACTGCGACTGCCTTCTTCCACCATAGCTAGCTTTTCTCGGGCTTGTATGTAGGTGGCTTCTGTGCTTTCTACCATCGTTTTGGCGTCATCACGACTTTTGGCCGGGACAGCACCATTTTCAAATAAAACTTCCATTCTTTCATAATTATTTTTGGCATTTTCATAACTCGCTCTAGCTTGATCGACCGCTGCTTTGGTCATGGCGATTTCTTGAGAACGAGGTCCTTTTTCTAATGCCTGTAAGTGAGCTTGGGCACCTTCTAAAGATGCTTTGGCTTGTGCAATTTGGCCTTCTATGGTTTCTGCTGCCAACAAAGCGCCATATTGGGCTTGCGCTAATGCAGCTTTCGCTTGATTCAATTGTTCTATCAATTCACGACTTTCTAAGCGTACTAGAACTTGTCCTGCTTCGACTCTGTCTCCTTCTTGGACCAGAATCGCTTCTACTTTGCCTGGTATTTTGCTGCTTATATTCACTTCTGTACCTTCAATATATCCGCTCAAAAGTTTATCTCTCTGTCCGCTTTCTTTAGAAGACCAAGGATAGAAAGTAAAGCCTAGTAAAGAAAGGATAAACAAAAGGAGAACTGCAATGATGGTCATTTTTTTGTTTATTCTGTCCACCTCTTTCTGTTAAACTGACCAGTCAGTCTAGTAGAGATTATAGTAAAATATTTATGTTGCGTCAATATCTGATATATAGAAAGACCTATCTCAAAAAAACATGAGATAGGTCTTTCTATATTTTCTTCTGTTGCTATAAGTCTTCAATTTATACCTTTAGACCAGCATAAAACTGTTGAAATAAAAATTCAGCCATTTCTCGGTGTTGCATTGGTTTTTCATCTAATATAAAGCGTAATGCTAACATAGCTGTTGTACCGAACAATGTGATAGAAGACCAATCAATCGGCGATTTCCTGATCTTTCCCATCGCTTCTGCTCTCGTAAGAATATTCTCAATGAGCCCATAGTAATCTTGTAACAAATATCGAAACTGTTTCTCACGACAGTTGTCAGACCAGGCACCTTTGAGTAATATCTGGCAGAGATTTCTGTTTTGATCAAAGAACATCAATTGTGCTTCAATTAAACTCTTAATCTGCAAAAGTGGATCTGTCTTATTATCAATTTTTTCTTTTACTTGTTCTATCAGCAAGTTCATGCCTTTTTTGATCAAGAAAGAAATCAGTTCTTCCTTGCTTTTGAAGTGATAGTACAAGGTTCCTTTGGCCACACCCGATTGCTCGGCAATTTCATCCATGGTCGCGCGGTCAAAACCTTTCTCAGCAAAAACCTCAATGGCACCAAGAAAGATTTTATCGACCTTACGCATTGAATCCACCACCTAGACTTCTTCTTCCTTCATGGCCACTCGAGCCAATGCTACCACTTTATCATCTTGACTCATACGCATGATGTTTACACCTTGTGTCATTCTGCTTAGCTTGCTAATTTCATCTACAATGAGACGAATAATCACACCTTCGGCAGAAATAACCATGACTTCATCACCAGAACGAACCACTCTAACGCCGGCCATGAGTCCTGTTCGATCGGTCAGGCGCATGACCATAATTCCTTTTCCGCCTCGACGTTGCTTTCGATATTCCGATAAGGATGTACGCTTGCCCATACCACTTTCAGTAATCATAAGCAAATCATCATCGTCTTTAACGATTTCAAGGGCTGTCAATTGATCGTCATCAGAAAGATCGATGCCTTTTACGCCACGAGCGACTCGACCCATGGTTCGAACATCGGCTTCATTAAATCTTACTGCCATGCCTTTGTTGGTAACGAGCAAAATATCACTTTGCCCGTCTGTCATTTTTACGCTAAAGAGTTCATCGCCGTCATCGAGATTTAATGCAATAATGCCGTCTTTACGAGAACGATCATAATCTTGTACCGGTGTTTTTTTCACTACACCATTGCGTGTAGCCATAAATAGATAATGATCGGGATCGTAGTCTTTTACAGGGAATACTGCTGTAATCTTTTCTTCAGAGACGCACTCTACTTTATGGCTCATATCACAGCGGGCTTCTAACATGGTTATGACCAGGCTGTACGGTTCCCCTGAAATAGCCAATAAGTTAACGATAGCTGTTCCTTTGGCTGTACGAGAAGCTTCCGGTATTTCATGCGCTTTTAGGCGATAGACTTTGCCTCGATTGGTGAAGAAAAGTAGGTTATGGTGCGTAGTGGTGATGAAAAGAAGTTCTACAAAGTCATCGTCTTTTGTTCCCATTCCTGTTACACCACGACCACCACGATGCTGTGCCTTGTATGTATGAACAGGCAAGCGCTTGATGTAGCCGTTGTGGGTAATTGTAATGACAGCGTCTTCTTCTGCAATCAGATCTTCAATGTCAAATGCTCCACCTGCTGCAGTGATTTCACTGCGTCGCTCATCAGCAAACTTTGTTTTGATTTCGATAATTTCTTTGCGGATAATATCGAGTACCATTTTTTCTGAGTTCAATACTGCATTATAGTAAGCAATGTCATTGAGTAAAGATTGATATTCTTCTTCAATTTTCTCTCTTTCTAGTCCAGCTAGCCTTTTTAACCGCATGTCTAAAATGGCCTGGGCTTGCTTTTCACTTAGTGAAAATTCGCTCATCAAACGTGGACGAGCTTGTTCTTCTGTAGGTGAGGATCGAATGATTTCGATGATCCGATCGATATGATCGATAGCAATGCGCAAACCTTCTAGAATATGAGCTCTTGCTTCTGCTTTTTCTAAGTCATAGCGAGTACGGCGTACAATTACATCTTTTTGGTGTTCTAAGTAATAATAGATCATGTCCCGAAGGTTCAATACTTTCGGGACACCATCGACAAGGGCTAATAAGATAACGCCAAATGTATCTTGAAGTTGTGTCTGCTTAAACAGTTGATTCAAGATAACCTGTGGATTGGCATCTCTTCGTAATTCGATGACGATTTGCATCCCTTTGCGATCGGATTCATCGCGAAGATCTGTAATACCATCAATTCGCTTGTCTCTGACGAGATCTGCAATTCTTTCTAAAAGGCGAGACTTGTTGACCTGGTATGGAATTTCATGAACAAGAATGCGCATCTTGCCGCCATTCATCTTCTCGATGCGCGTTTTCGCTCTCATCACAACACTGCCGCGACCTGTTAGGTAGGCTTGTCGTATTCCATCTCTACCCATGATCAAACCACCTGTTGGGAAGTCAGGCCCTTTAATGACTTTCATAAGATCTTCTGTTGACACCGTTGGATCATCAATCATCATGATGGTGGCATCGACGACTTCTCCTAAGTTGTGCGGTGGAATGTTGGTAGCCATACCCACAGCAATGCCTGAAGAACCATTAACCAGTAGATTGGGTACACGAGCTGGCAAGACAATGGGTTCTTCTCGTTTGTCATCATAGTTGGGTTTGAAGTCTACTGTGTTTTTTTCAATATCAGAAAGAATATGTGTTGTAATTTTGGCCATGCGCAATTCTGTATAACGCATGGCTGCAGCTGGATCGCCATCAATAGAACCAAAGTTGCCGTGACCATCAATGAGTGGATACCGTGATGAAAAGTTTTGAACAAGCCGAACAATGGCATCATAAATAGCAGCGTCGCCATGGGGGTGATAACGACCCATGACGTCACCAACGAGACCGGCTGATTTGCTATAAGGTTTTTCAGGTGTTCTACCTGTTTCATGAAGGGTATAGAGGATTCTTCGATGAACTGGTTTTAGGCCGTCTCTTACATCGGGCAATGCCCTAGAGACTATAACGCTCATCGAATAGTCTAGGAACGATTTTTTCATTTCGTCTTCTAATTTGATAGGTACTACTTTACCAACGATTTCGGTCATTCACAAATTCACTCCAAGCTCTATTCCTAGTAGCCTTGATGAGTAATAAGACCTTTTCAGGAATAATAAACTCGTTCTATAAAGAAGAAGCTCAAAAATACTCACTATTTCTATTATAACCAATCTTTTCAATGATTTCAAAGTCTGAGGGCACAAAAAGGTTATAAGAAGAATTTTTTTAACAAAAAAAAGAATTATTATTGTTAATTTGATGGTATAATTATTTTTATATGTCACAATGAAAGAGGCTTTACAATGGATAATAAAGGGTTTCGGTTCCGTAAAACTCCTTATACGTTACTAAGTTTTTTGCTTCTTGCTGTGATCTTATTGAATTCTTTTGCCTTCACAGCAGCTTGGGCGAATGAAAGAGCTGTTTATTATGAAGCTCCTACAGAAGATTTTTATACCGAGGCCTATGCCGAAGATATCTTGCCTTTTCACGACTTTGGTCCTGTCAATGAAGTATTTCTAAAGGGCAAAGTGATTTCTATCATTGACGAGACACCGCTCTCTGGTGATTTTTTTGATGTTAGGCATAATGATTTGATGCGGCAGCATTTGCAAATCGAGATCATAGACAAGCCTTACCAGGGACAGCGCAAAATAGTCGAACATACGGCTAGTATCACGAACCCTTTTCAAGGCGTCTATCTTGTTCCTGGCGACAAAGTTGTTCTGTATGGTGTCTTAGATCAAAATGATAATTTACAGGAGATTTATATCCAAGATTTAGTGAGAGAAAGGTCTGTTTTTTGGCTTGCCTTTACTTTTGTTGCAATACTTCTCGTTCTAGGTGGTCTTAAAGGATTAGGCGCTATCTCTACCGTTGTATTGACAGGGCTGCTATTATGGTTCTTTTTATTGCCTGCCGTTTTACAAGGCTTTAATCCTTTGTGGGGTGCTGTGTTGGTCTGTGCCATTGTTAGTATTGTGAGTACTCCTATGGTGGCGGGCTTAAATCGTAAAACCTTAGCCGCCATTATAGGCACCATTTCCGGTGTTTTTATCGCCGGTATATTGGCGTATTATGCTGGCTTTCAAGCGCGCATTGTAGGTATTGAGTTTGATTACATTAACTTGCTTCTTAATATTCCTGGTGATGTAACCTTAGATTTACGAGGCGTCTTTTTTGCCGGTGTTCTTATTGGTAGTTTGGGTGCTGTTATGGATACGGGCATGTCTGTTGCTTCATCAATGCGAGAGATCGCTGCAGCAAATCCGAAAATTACTTTCAAAGAACTTTGGAAAGCGGGTATGAACGTCGGTAAAGATGTTATGGGCATGATGTCAAGTACACTCATTCTGGCCTATGCCGGTAGTGCCCTTCCACTTCTACTACTGATGGTTGCTTATGAAACACCAGCTTTAAAACTCTTAAACTCTGATCTGATTGTGAGTGAAATTATCCGTTCATTAGCTGGTTCCATCGGTCTTTGTTTATCCATTCCAATTACAGCTCTCGTCTCATCCTATTTGTTGCTAAACAGAAAAAAATAACTTAATTTATGCTTGTCTGAAGTCTTTTATGTATGTTACTCTTTAAATACGTGTAGCTGGGAGGAATTTTTTGGTTTTATTTTCCACCCCGTTACCAGTTTAATTTATACTAGAAAGGTGGATGCTCCTTTGAGTCCAAAGAAAGTTGTACAAAATGTTCCTGGCCTAAAAGGTACGGAGACAGAGAAAAATTTATTAGCTGCCTTCGCCGGTGAATCTCAAGCAAGAAACAAATATGAATTTTTTGCTGAGATTGCTGAAAAAGAAGGCTACCGTCAAATCGGTCAAATTTTTAGAGAGACTGCTATCAACGAAAGAATGCACGCGAAACGTTTTCTTCAGGCTGCTACCAATCTAGGTACAACGGAAGAGAACCTACTTATGGCTGCAGCGGGTGAGAACGAAGAGTGGACCATGCTGTATAGAGACTTTGAAGTAAAAGCTCGTGAAGAAGGCTTTGAAGAAGTAGCTGATCTTTTCAAAGAAATTGCTGAAGTAGAAGAAGCTCATGAAAAGCGCTATCGTGCTTTGGCTGAAAGCGTGAAAGCTGGTAAAGTCTTTACTCGCGACACAGCTGTTGATTGGCACTGCTTGAACTGCGGCTATATTCATAACGGTACCGAAGCACCCGATATTTGCCCTGCTTGTCAGCATCCCCAAGGCTGGTACGAAGTGGCACCCTATAACTATTAATTAGGATTTTCAAGGAATCTAATTAATATAAGCTTTTACAGCGCTCTATGATTCTCTTTAAGGGAAATGGAGCGCTGTTATTTTATTCCTTTTTCTTGTTTCTATCTTCTATTTTACGGTACAATAAAAAATGGCGATAGAAAGGAAGGTGTTGCTTTTGCATGAATGGAAAGAAATCGTATTAGAAGTCATTCAAGCTGTGATTCCCGTAATTGTTGTCGTTTTTTTATTGCAAGTTTTTGTTGTTTCCATGCCCACGTCCGTATTTCTCCAATTTTTAATTGGTGCTGCCATGGTGATGGCAGGTCTTGTGCTCTTTTTACAAGGTGTTCAAATCGGTTTATTACCGATGGGTGAAGCCATTGGCGCAGAGCTACCCAACCGAGGCTCTATCTTTTTTCTCGTCTTTGCTGCTTTTATGCTTGGTTTCGTTGTGACGGTAGCAGAGCCAGACGTTCGCATATTAGCCAGCCAAGTTGAGTTTGCTTCTGAAGGCGAAATTAGTAAAACCATTTTAATAACCATGGTAGCACTGGGGGTCGCTTTTTTTGTCGGTCTGGCTATGCTACGTATTGTACTAGGCGTACCAATCGCCTACATTCTTGCAGCAGGCTATGCGATTGTCTTAATCCTTTCTTTTTTCACGCCGGAAAATTTTGTGCCCATTGCCTTTGATGCTGGTGGCGTCACCACAGGACCTATGACCGTACCCTTTATTCTTTCTCTCGGCCTTGGTACAGTCTCCGTACTAGGCGGTAAATCTTCTTTGAGTGACGGTTTCGGACTGGTTGGTCTGGCCTCCATTGGTCCCATTATTGCCGTTCTCCTGCTAGGAGTGATGTATGGTTGAGCGATCTGGTTATTTTTCAGGGCATGGGCCATGTATTTCTTGAGGTCTTTCAAGCACTTGCACCGTTGTTGCTTTTCTTTTTCTTCTTTCAAATTTTTTATCTGAAGCAATCGAAAGAATTTGTTATACGGGTCGTAAAAGGCGTCGTTCTCACATTTTTTGGCTTGACCCTCTTTCTACATGGTGTTCATATTGGTTTTTTGCCTGCAGGAAGAGAAATGGGAGAAATCATGGGTGCTTACGAACATCGATGGATTTTAATCCCCATTGGCTTTGTATTGGGTTTTGTAGCTACCATGGCAGAGCCAGCTGTTCGTGTTCTTAGCTCGCAAGTCCAAGAAGCTTCTACAGGCTATATTCAAGAAAAGATTATGATTTATACTCTTTCTTTTGGCGTAGCTGTTTTTGTTGCTCTTGGTATGGCAAAAATCATCTATGGTATTCCACTTTATTATCTCGTTGTTCCCGGTTACCTGTTGGCCATGGTTCTGCTTAAATTTTCTAACGCCACCTTTACTTCCATTGCTTTTGACGCTGGTGGTGTCGCTACAGGGCCGATGACGGTAACTTTTATCATGGCCATGGCCATTGGTGTCGCCACTGTCATGGAGAACCGCGATCCTGTTATAGACGGTTTTGGATTGATTGCCCTTGTAGCACTAGCACCGATCTTATCAGTCATCACCTTGGGTGTTTTTTTGGGGCACCGTGAAAAGGAGGAAGCCTAATGCAAGTAAATAGTCATGATCTTATTGTTACCATCGTAAAAAAAGGTTGGTCTGAACGAATTATCAAAGCAGCCAAAGCTGCCGGTTCTGAAGGCGCTACCATTCTCTACGGTCGCGGTACGGGGATACACGAACAAAAGAAGTTGCTTGGTATACCAATTGAGCCGGAAAAAGAAATTATTTTAACGGTAATCAACAAATGTAAAACCGATCAAGTCTTAGAAGCCATTATGGAAGCCGGTGAATTGAAAAAGCCTGCAACGGGGATTAGCTTTGTTCTCGGCTTAGATAAAGTCGTGGGTATTGCTCACCTTATGAATAAATGTTAAGTAAGAATACTCAGTATCCACATAGTTATCCACAAAACTGTGGATAACTATGTGGATAAGTGGTTGTTTTTCTAGCTAAATGTGTTATCAACATGTGAATAATTATTTTTCTTTCCTCGATCTTTATTTTTTAAAAAGCAATTGATAAAAAAACCCCCTCCCATAAACATAGGAGGGGGCTTTTTTTTAGATAGACTGCTTAAATGTCCAGGTTACGAACTTCCCGAGCATGATTCTGAATAAACTCTCGGCGAGGCTCAACGCGATCACCCATCAAAGTGGTGAAAACCGTTTCTGCTTCCATGGCATCTTCCATCGTAACTCGTAAAATCGTACGTTCTTCAGGATTCATCGTTGTTTCCCACAACTGATCTGGATTCATTTCACCGAGACCTTTGTATCGTTGAAGGGTAACATTTTCTTTGCCTTTTTCTTTCAAATGTTCGCTTAATTCTTTATCACTATAGAAGTAGCGAACATCTCTGCCTTTTTTCACTTGATAGAGAGGCGGCTGGGCAATATAGATATATCCTTCTTCTACGAGTGGCTTCATGTATCGATAAAAGAAAGTTAAAAGCAAAGTTCGAATATGGCTGCCATCTACATCAGCATCGGTCATGATACAGATACGATGATATCGTGCTTTTTTGGCATCAAAGTCTTCTCCAATGCCTGTTCCAAGCGCTGTAATAATAGCACGGATTTCTTCATTGGACAGAATCTTATCCAGTCTTGCTTTTTCCACATTCAAAATCTTACCACGCAGCGGCAAGATGGCTTGAAAACGCCGATCTCGACCTTGCTTGGCACTGCCACCGGCTGAGTCACCTTCCACTAGGTAAAGTTCACAGAGGGATGGATCTCGCAAGGAGCAGTCAGCCAATTTTCCTGGCAGGCTTGTTGATTCGAGAGCACTCTTACGCCTTGTTAGTTCTCTAGCTTTGCGGGCTGCTTCACGAGCCCGCATGGCATTGACCGACTTTTCTATAATTTTTTTGGCTATCGATGGGTTTTCTTCAAGAAAAGTACCAAGGCCTTCTGAAACTGACGAATCGGTCAGTCCTCTTACTTCAGAATTGCCCAATTTCGTTTTCGTCTGCCCTTCGAATTGAGGTTCCCTTACTTTTACAGAAATAATTGAAGTTAGGCCCTCTCGAATATCTTCACCCGATAAATTGTTATCGTTGTCTTTAAGCAAATTTTGACGACGGGCATAATCGTTGATCACTCTGGTTAAAGCACTCTTAAACCCTGATTCATGGGTCCCACCTTCGTGCGTATTAATATTATTGGCAAATGAAAAAATATTTTCAGCGTAGCTGTCGTTAAACTGCAAAGCCACTTCAATGTCTACGTTTTCTTTTAGGCAATGAAAATAAATTACATTCTGGTGTAATACATCTTTGTTTTTGTTGAGGTATTTAATAAAGTCTACGATTCCGCCAGCATGTAAAAATTCTTTTTCTTTACCAGTTCGTTTATCCGATATCGTAATTTTTACATTTTTATTCAAAAAAGATAGTTCACGAAGGCGATGAGCCAAGGTATCAAAGTTATATTCTAGCTCTTCAAAAATTTCTGCGTCCGGTTTAAAGAAAATGGTCGTTCCCGTTTCTTCAGACTTTCCAATGACAGTTAGCTCTGTTTTTGTGACGCCCCGTTCGTATTTTTGTTCATATACGTTCCCGTTTCTTTTAACAATAACTTTTAGTTCTTCTGAAAGTGCATTGACAACAGAAAGACCAACGCCATGCAATCCTCCAGAAACTTTGTACCCATCACCACCGAATTTACCACCAGCATGCAGCACCGTTAACACGACTTCTACAGATGGTTTGCCCATTTTGGGATGAATATCTACAGGAATACCACGGCCGTTATCGCTTACTTCGATACTATTATCTTCATGAATAATCACTTCAACGGTATCACAGTAACCTGCCAAAGCTTCATCGATAGAGTTGTCGACAATTTCATATACAAGATGATGAAGTCCACGAGCACTTGTGGATCCAATATACATACCCGGTCGACGTCGTACTGCTTCTAAGCCTTCTAAGACTTGAATTTGACTGGCGTCGTACTTGCTGTCTCCATTCATAGACCAATTTTCTTGATCGGCCACCCGAAAAAACCTCCATTCAAGGTTTAGATACAGGTATTCTTAAAGGAACATTATACCATACTTTCGTAAGGTTCACAAATTTTCGGGCTAGCCAGTAGCACTTTCTTCCCATTGTTTTACCATAATCGAAAAGTTATTTCCTCTTTTCATCAGTGTGTTCGATGAGATAGGAGAATAATAAATATATTTATCAGTAATCACAAAAGATTTTTCTTTTCCTTCTTCGGAGATACGAACGACATATCGTTTCGTAGTATCAGATTCTAGAAATTCTTGGGTGGGAAGACCTTGTAAGGATGAATCTAAATCGATAATCGCAATAATATCTTTTTTGGGTACAATTACGTCTCCACCAAGATGTAAGTACATAATCTTCCCTCCTATTCAGTGGTGGGCCACAATCGCCCTTCTTGCACACGAAAAAGAGCCATCTCTTTGATTCGCTCCTTAGAAAAAGCTCTCAAATGGGTCGTCGTTATAAAAACTTGAATCTGACGACGATGTAAATATTGAAGCAACTGCTCCCTCCGGTTGGGATCTAGTTCACTCATTACATCATCGAGCAACACAATCGGGTACTCTCTTCGAAAATGGTAGATAAAAGCGATCTCAGCCAGTTTTAGAGAAAGGGCAATGGAGCGTTGTTGACCCTGGGAAGCATATACTTTGGCTTCTCTTTGATTAAGATAAAGCTGTAAATCATCGCGATGGGGGCCTGTAAGCGTTATCTGTCGGTTAATTTCTTCCCTTCGTCGTTCTTCCAATGCTTTTTTATAATCATTCTGCCAACGACTGCGATCGTGATGCAAAGGAAAAGAAGAGCGATAGGTAAGTTCTAGTTCTTCCTTTCCTTCACTGAGGGCTTGATAGATTTGACGAGCATAAGGTGCAATTTTGGCGATCCCATCGAGACGACGTTTTAGTACTTCTACAGCTAAGGGGGCTACCTGGTCATCCCACAGCTCTAATTCTGTTATTGATGCTTCTTGTTGGCGAAGACGACGAAGTAAGGCATTTCGTTGTGTAATCACTTTTTGATATCGCTGTAGCGCATCGCTATAGGCAGGACTGGTTTGCCCGATTTCTCTGTCTACAAAGCGTCGGCGTTGTTCCGGAGAGCCTTTAACCAAAGCCAGATCTTCAGGTGAAAAAACGACTGTATTCACAGCTTCAGACAGTTCATAAGCACGACGTAAGGTACGACCGTTCAGTTGTACTTTTTTTCTTTTTTCGTTGCTGTACAAGTAGTCAATCTGAAAAGGATGCTGTGATGAAAGACCCTGGGCTTTAATGCGATAATAGTCTTTTTGCCATCCTAGCATGTCTCCATCTTTGGCATCGCGATGAGATCCTTTTCCATTAAGTAAAGCAATGGCTTCTAACAGATTGGTTTTACCTTGTCCGTTAGGGCCAACCAAAATATTAATACCTTGATGAAAAGGAATTTCTACATGCTCATAATTTCGAAACTGGACCAACTCGATGGATTTTATTTCCATGGGAGCACGTCCCTGTGAAAAATTTTAGTTCTTTCTTTCATTAACAGGATCATATATATGGGATAAGATTCCAGATGAATCCTATCCATCTTCGTTAAACCGTTCGAACCGGTACAATGAGATAAAGATAACGCTCTTCACCAATGGGTCGAATGACACCAGGGACGAGAGGACCTGTTAAATCAATATGAATGTCTTCTACCGACAAAACTTTTAATGCTTCTTGTAAGTATCGGTAATTAAAAGCAATGGGAATTGATTCTCCATCCATATCTACAAATACTTCTTCGTGAATATGGCCTACTTCTGGAGAGTTAGAACGAATGGTTAAGATGTTGCCTTCCATCGTTACTTTTATAATATTAGAACCTTCTTTACCGATGGAAGCAAGAGCTGCTCGATCGACAGCCTCTAATAGAGCTTTTACTTTTACAGTAATTCGAGTCTTGTAGTCTTTCGGTATTACTTGCTGATATTTTGGATATTGCCCTTCAATAATGCGAAGAATCACTCGCATTTGTGCTGTTTCCATTAAAACTTGTGATTTTGTAATGGTCAGCTCAATTGCGCTTTCTTCATCATGGAGCAGCCTAGCTACATCAATTAAGGTTTTGCTGCTCAGAATAATTTGTCGTTCTTCTTGAATCGAGCCTTCCAAATAATGGCCTTGTAATAATGCAAGTCGATGCGTATCGGTAGCAATCCACTTAATATGATCAACTTGCAGATCCCATAATATACCTGTGAACCAAGGTCTTGACTCATCTGTAGAAGCAGCAAAACCAATTAGACGGGTCATTTCTTTGAATTGTCCCTGCGTAAAAGATATTTGTTGACCTTCTACAATATGAGGCAGTACGGGAAACTCTAAAGGATTCATCGTATGCAAAGTCAATTCAGATCCAAAGAATCGTACTTTTAGCAAATGGCTTTCGTCTACTCGAAAGGTAACTGGGCCATCTGGCAAACGACGTACCATTTCACTGAAGATTTTAGCATTAACCACGGTGGTACCTGTTTGCGTAGCTCGAATAGGAATCGTATATTCAATGCCTAGTTCCATATCCGTAGCAAGAAGTCGCAAATGGCTTTCCTGCACTTCCATATAGATACCAGTCAGAATCGGTATAGGTGGCCTAGCAGAAACGGCTCGTAAGACTGCGCTTACACCTTCTGTTAACTCTTGTCGTGTACAGGAAAATTCCATCGGTGTAACCTCCTTCGTTTGCTCTGCTTTTCTTCACAAATAGATAGTAGTCATAGTATAGTCACTGAATATGTGGATAAGTGCTTGTAGCCTTGCGATGTTAGGAAAAACCTCTGTGGATAACCATGTGGATAACTAGGATAATAGGGGATAACTTTTATTTTCGCTGAATTTTTTCTTTCAATAGCTGTAGAGCCATCTCTAATTGTGGGTTTTTTTGTCGTTCTTTGCTGATTTTTTCGTGGGCGTGAATGACCGTCGTATGGTCTCTTCCACCAAATTCTTCACCTATTTTAGGTAAAGAGATATCCATGAGTTCTCTCGATAAATACATAGCGATTTGTCGAGGAAAGGATACATCACGGGTTCGTTTTTTCGCTTTTAGATCTTCTACTCTGAGATTATAGTGCTCTGCTACGATTTCTTGAATCAGAGCAATCGTAATGGGCTTGATCTGATTGGCTGGCA
Source organism: Heliorestis convoluta (assembly GCF_009649955.1). Taxonomy (NCBI): domain Bacteria; kingdom Bacillati; phylum Bacillota; class Clostridia; order Eubacteriales; family Heliobacteriaceae; genus Heliorestis; species Heliorestis convoluta. The sequence continues at coordinate 801,437 of NZ_CP045875.1, forward strand.
TAATATTGCGAAGTGCTTCTTCAGCCAGTTGAATGGTCAGCTCTTTTTTTGATAGAGAAGAAAAAGCCATGATGCGGTTTAGCGCACCTTCTAGCTCCCTTATGTTTGATTGAATGGTGTTGGCAATAAAAGCAATCACTTCATTGGGGACTTCTAAGTTTTCAACCATCGCTTTTTTTCGTAAGATGGCAATCCTTGTTTCTAAGTCGGGCGCATTGATATCAGTAATCAAGCCCCATTCAAAGCGACTTCGCAGTCGGTCTTCTAATGTTGGAATTTCTTTAGGAGGACGATCAGAGGAGATAATAATTTGTTTATTGGCTTCATGGAGAGCATTAAAAGTATGGAAAAACTCTTCCTGGGTTCGCTCTTTACCAGCTAGAAATTGAATATCATCAATCAACAAAACATCGATATTGCGATATCGATTTCTAAAATCAACCGTTTTATCGTCTCGAATGGAATTGATCATTTCATTCGTAAACTTTTCCGATGATACATACATAACTTTTGTCTGCGGCCACTGGTTAATTACGTAATGGCCAATGGCTTGCATTAAGTGGGTTTTTCCCAATCCAACACCGCCATAAATAAAGAGCGGGTTATAAGCTTTTGCGGGAGATTCAGCTACAGCAAGAGAAGCAGCATGAGCAAAACGATTAGAATTGCCCACTACAAAGGTATCAAAGGTGTACTTGGGATTTAATTGTGGTTGAAAATAATCTTCATCATTATGGGCAGGCCGTTGCTTTGTTTTTTCATTTTGACTGCTTTCTTGGTTCGGTGAGAAAAAATGAAGCTCAATAGGATGTCCGACAACGACAGAAAGAGAGTTCTTGATTAAGGTTGCATAACGGTTTTCCAGCCAGTCTCTAGCCAAATCGTTCGGAACAGCAACATAAGCGTCGCGGTCTTGAATCGAGACAAGCTGTGTGTTTTTCAACCAAGTGTCAAAACTCTCCGGGTTTAGTTCTTGTTTTAATATCTCCAAAGTTTGCTGCCAAAGACCTGCGATCTGTGTTTGTGCCACCGATCCATACCCCCAAAACGGATATTAACAAATTCTCCACTGTTCTATCCCCGTGGATAAAACAACAAAAAGCTTTATGCATAAGGATAATCGCGAAAAAAGCGATTATTATCCACAAAAAACATTAGACTGAATAATTTTCAACAGAGGATAAAGTATAAGAAAAAAATGATCCACCAAAGAGGCCTTAAAAAAGTGGAATTAAAAACAAAAAAACACACAATTTATCCACAGCCTGTGGAGAAAAGGGTAGAAAAGTCTTGTATAGCAAGGGTTACACACCTGTGGAAAAGTTTCATCCACAATTGTACAGTCTTACTGAGTTATCCACAAGGGGATAAGTGTCGAAAGACATCTATTTTACCCACATTTTTGAATGCTTCACTTTATGTCGCCACTTTTCTTGACTTGTTACGGCTATTCGAATATAATAGGTGTGTTTGTTAAGTGCTGTCAGGTCAACCTATTGGCAGGATGTATAAAAAACCATCTGGATCAACAACATACTAAGGAGGTGTTTCGTGTGAAGCGCACCTATCAGCCAAAAAATAGAAAGCATAAGCGTGTCCATGGCTTCTTAAGCCGCATGCGTACGAAAAATGGCCGGAATATATTAAAACGTCGCCGGGCCAAAGGTAGAAAAGTTCTCAGTGCATAAGGCCGCTTCGGGGGCCTTCTTTTGTTTATGGGGGTGATCTTTTGCTACCCCGTCGTTACCGTTTGCGGCGCAGCAAAGATTTTCAAACTGTTTACAGGCGTGGAAATTCTGTAGCCGGACGTTATGTTGTTTTATATCTTCTAAAAGGGAAAGGCACCCAACGCTTTGGTTTTTCTGTATCTTCTAAAGTTGGAAAAGCTGTTATTCGGAACAAGGTAAAAAGGCAACTCAGAGAAATATGTCGTCGTTATCGTCCACGGCTTCACCAGGGGCGAGATGTTATTTTAATAGCTCGTCAAAAAATAAAAGGAATTCCTTTTCGTGAAGTCGAAAAAGATGTAATTAAGCTATTTAAAAGGGCTAAGCTCTGGATGGGAGAATCTAATGGCAATCAATAAACTTATTATTGTGCCCATACGATTCTATCAACGCTACATTTCTCCCTTACTTGGCCCTCGCTGCCGCTTTCTACCTACTTGTTCGGACTATGCCATTCAAGCCGTGGAGAAGTACGGATTTTGGCGAGGTATAGGTAAAGCCATCTGGAGGATTTTACGTTGTCACCCTTTTCATCCTGGTGGTTACGATCCAGTGTAAGGCCCGGCATCAAGAGCGACCGATTTTTCGGTACATATGTAAGGAGGAATGCTTGCCTTGGGTCTGTGGGATCTCATAGTAGGATCATTTATCTCATTCATTCAGTTTTTCTATAACATTACGAACATGATTGGAATTCCCAATTATGGATTGGCCATTATATTGATAACAATCTTTATCAAAATGGCTCTCTATCCCCTTACGGTAAAACAGATGCGATCGATGCGATCGATGGCGGAATTAGCACCAAAGCAGAAAGCGATTCAAGAGAAGCACAAGAAAAATCCACAAAAAGCACAAGAAGAAATGATGAAGCTATATAAAGATGCAGGCGTCAACCCACTAAGTGGCTGTTTACCACTGCTTATTCAGCTTCCCATTCTAATTGCTTTTTATGGAGCCCTTTTGAATTTCAATTATGCCAATGAAGCGCATGCTCAATTTTTATGGCTTGATAGCTTGTCTGTTGCTGATACGACCTTTATTTTACCTATCTTAGCTGCCGCTACAACTTACTTACAGATGAAAGTATCGGCACCACCTGCTAACCTACAAACACCACAATCAGAACAGATGCAGAAGATGATGTCCGTGATGATGCCACTTTTGATTGGTTGGATGGCTTATACATTCCCTGCCGGTCTTGCGCTTTACTGGGTGACATTTAATACCGTAGGTATCCTTCAACAGTTGTACATCAACCGATCCTTTGAAGTTCAGAAGGGAGAAGGAACCGCTTAATGACCCAGCCCATTATCGTTGAAAAAACGGCCAAAACGGTGAAAGAGGCTGTAAATGCCGCTCTAGCAGAACTTCAATTGGAAGAAAAAGATGTTGAAGTTCATGTGATTGAAGAACCATCTAAAGGATTTCTAGGCTTAATTGGTGTAAAGCCAGCACGTGTAAAAGTTACTGTGAAGCCTGATCCATTGAGAGACACCCTTCGATTTCTTAATGACATCTTTCAAACGATGGAAGTTCAAGCTGAAATCATTCCACAATGGAAAGATGAGATTCTTCATATCACATTTAAAGGTGACGATTTAGGCATCTTAATCGGTCGACGTGGAGACACTTTAGATTCTCTTCAGTATTTGACCAACCTTGCCATTAATCGCCAAAGCCTTTCTAGAATTCGCATCATTCTAGATGTTGAAAATTATCGTCAGCGTAGAGAAGAAACACTGGTGCGGTTGGCCAAGCGATTGGGAGACAAGGTAAAGAGAAGTGGTACTCGAGTCGCCCTAGAACCAATGAGTCCTCAAGAACGTAGAATCATTCATACAGCTCTACAAGGCGATCCTAAGTTATCAACTTTTTCAGAAGGTGAAGATCCCTTTCGTAAAGTTGTAATTGTACCAAAACAGGAACAACGTCGTCCTAGAGGGAACAATCCTAATTCTGCAAACGAATATAAAGGCGAGTACAATCGCTCGGCAACTGCAACGAGAGGAAAGAGTCGTCCTTACGAGCAGAGAGAAGGAATCTCCAAGAGTATGGAAAAAGATAGACCAGGGTATGATAGATAAAAAGCGCTTAGGCGCTTTTTTTCCTATGTGGAAGAGGTAAGTATTTCATGTATCAAGATACAATAGCAGCTGTTTCAACAGCCATTGGAGAAGGCGCCATTGGAATCATTCGTGTTAGTGGACCTGAAGCAATTGAAATCGTTCGTAAAGTTTTCAAGCCCAAGTATGGAAAAACAATTGATCAGTGGCAGAGTCATACGTTACATCTAGGTACGGTCATTCACCCTGATCAAGGGCAGCCCATTGATGAAGTTTTGGTAGCTTGGATGAAAGGGCCGAAAACATTTACAACAGAAGATGTTGCTGAATTTCACTGTCACGGGGGATCCCTTCCTTTACGAGAAACTTTAGAAGCGATACTACGAGCCGGAGCAAGACTGGCTGAGCCTGGAGAATTTACAAGACGAGCTTTCTTAGGTGGTCGACTCGATCTGGCCCAGGCTGAGGCAATTATGGAAGTGATTCAATCTAAGACACGAGATGGTTTGGGAGCGGCTCTCTCTCAATTAGAAGGTCATTTATCTAAAAAAATAAAAGAAGTAAGCGATCGTCTCTTACAAGTGATGGCTCATCTAGAAGCGCTCATTGACTTTCCAGAGGAAGATTTGCCTGAATTGAGCGACGAAAAATTACGTACCGATCTGGAAATCATCAAAAATGAATTGATAGGATTGTTACAAAGAGCCCAGACAGGAAAAGTATTACGAGAAGGCTGGAAAACAGTCATAATAGGACGGCCCAATGTGGGCAAGTCGAGTCTTTTAAATGCTTTATTAGATGAGCAGAGAGCTATTGTTACAGATATACCAGGTACAACTCGTGATGCCATTGAAGAGATGATCGATCTTGGTGGCATTCCTTTGCGTCTTATTGATACGGCAGGCATTCGAGAAACAGCGGACCAAGTTGAAAAAATTGGTGTAGAGAAAACGTTGCACTACATGGAAAAAGCAGATCTCATTCTTTTTGTTCTTGATGGTTCTGAAAAAGTCACAGCAGAAGAAAAAGAATTGCTTAGCTCCTTGAAAAACCGTCCGGCGATTGTTTTGATTAATAAAGCTGACTTGGAAGAAAGAAAGATTGATCAAGAAGAAGTAAAAACTATTACGCACCAAAAGCCGATTATTTCAATTTCTGCTCGAGAAGCCTGGGGATTAGAAGAATTGTCAAAGGTGATTCGTCAATTTGTTTACGGTGATGAAAAAGAAAAAACAGCATCATCACTAGAATATGAACGACTTGATCTTATTACACAAGCGAGGCATCGAGAAGCCATTGAAAGAGCTCTTCAGCATATTCAACAAATGATCGTTGATTTGGAACTTCAGACGAGTCCTGATTTTTTAACAATAGACTTAAGAGCTGCTTGGGAAGCACTTGGTGAAATCACAGGTCATACAGTTGGAGAAGATGTTATGGATAAGATCTTCTCATCCTTTTGCATTGGAAAGTAAAATGGAGTTGATGAACGGTGCCATACGAGGCCGGACAATATGATGTAATTGTAATCGGTGCCGGTCATGCCGGATGCGAAGCTGCACTGGCAGCGGCTAAAATGGGATGCCATACTCTTGTTGTCACAATAGCCTGGGACAATGTAGCTCTTATGCCCTGTAATCCAGCCATCGGTGGTCCTGCTAAAGGTCATCTTGTTCGAGAAATCGATGCTTTAGGTGGTCAAATGGGTTCGGCCATTGATCATAGTGCGATTCAAATCCGTATGTTGAATACAGGAAAAGGCCCAGCCGTCCATGCTTTGCGTGCACAAGCTGATAAAAAAGTCTATCAGCATTACATGACCCAACAACTAGAAAACCAAAAGAACCTCGATGTAAGACAAGCTATGATTGATGAAATACTTGTGGAAGAGAATCAAGTCGTTGGTATAGTAACTCAAACGGGTGCTACCTATCGATCGCCGACTGTGGTTTTAACGACAGGTACATACCTTACTGGAAAAATCATTTTGGGTGATCTCTATTATGATGGTGGACCCAATGGCTACTTTTCTGCTCGATCATTGAGTCATTCCTTAAAAAAGCTTGGTTTACGTTTGGGGCGCTTTAAGACAGGTACACCGGCTCGAGTCGATGGTAAAACCATTGATTTTTCTAAAATGACAGAACAACCTGGTGATGCTGGTAATTTACGATTTTCTTTTATATCTGAACCACATGAAAGAGAACAAATCTCTTGTTGGCTTACTTATACAACTGAACAAACGCACCAGATCATTCGTGATAATCTACATCGCTCGCCCCTTTTTAGTGGCATTATAGAAGGAACAGGGCCTCGCTATTGCCCGTCCATTGAAGATAAAGTGGTTCGATTTGCTGACAAAAAAGCCCATCAAGTTTTTATAGAACCAGAAGGTAGAGAAACCCAGGAGTACTACGTACAGGGGATGTCTACCAGTTTACCGGAAGATGTACAGCTACAAATGTTACAATCAATCATTGGCTTAGAATCTGTAAAAATCATACGACCTGGTTATGCCATTGAATACGACTATGTAGATCCTACACAGTTAAAGCTTTCTTTAGAACATCAAGAAATTAAAGGTCTTTTTAGTGCTGGCCAGATTAATGGAACTTCTGGCTATGAAGAAGCAGCGGCGCAAGGATTGATAGCTGGTATTAATGCAGCTTTACTGGTACAACATAAAGAACCTTTTGTATTAAAACGTTCTGATGCCTATATAGGTGTTTTAATCGACGATTTAGTAACCAAAGGCACCAATGAGCCTTATCGAATGTTAACATCAAGAGCAGAATATCGACTCTTGTTACGACAAGACAATGCCGATCAAAGACTAACTGAAAAAGGTCGTCAGATTGGACTTGTAGATGATCGTCGATATGAAATATTTCAAGAAAAAATTAAATTGTTACAAACTGAGAAAGAACGATGGCAAAGCACGATGATGAAACCAAGCAATGAAGCCTTTATGAATGTACTATGTCAGGAGAATAGTGCCTCTATAACAAAAGGTATTAGCTTGTATGATCTATTACGTCGCCCTGAGCTTAGTTATAAAATTTTGCGTCCTTTTCTAGATAGTGATAAGAGTGATAGCGATCTTGAAACTAGAGTTTCCTATTTAGCGGAAGACGTGGCAGAACAAGTAGAGATTATCGCTAAGTTTGAAGGCTATCTAGCCAAGCAAGAAACTCAAGTTGAACGTTTTAACAAGTTAGAAAACAAACGCTTACCGGAAAATATTAACTATGAAGAAATCGGCGGGCTTTCCACGGAAGCGCGTCAAAAGCTACTTCAAAGAAAGCCAGAGTCACTCGGTCAAGCATCAAGAATATCTGGAGTCAGTCCGGCTGACATATCATTATTACTTGTTTACTTAGAGCAACGGCGAAGAAAGAAAAAGAATGAGGGGTCTTTGGATGAATCTTGAGAATCGCCAGAGTTCTGTGACGAACAAAAGAAATAATGATTGGTCGGAAAAAGATGATCAAAGATTTCGTCATGTTCTTTTAGAAGGGTCGCAGTCATTTCATCTACCTATAGAAAGCCACATAATCGATAATTTTTCTCTCTATGCAAAAGAATTGGTTTTAACGAACAACAGCTTAAACTTAACAGCAATTACGGAAGCAAGTGAAGTGGCTGAGAAACATTTTTTAGATTCTATACTTCCTTTATTGGCTTCCTCGATACAAGATCTAACAAGCAATTCTATTAAAGTTGCTGATATTGGAACGGGTGCTGGTTTTCCAGGGTTACCCTTGGCTATCATGTATCCTTCTTGGCAAGTGACCTTACTTGATTCTTTACAAAAGCGCTGCCGATTTTTAGAACAACTTGCGAATCAATTAGATTTATCAAATACCCAAGTGATTCATGGACGGGTCGAAGAATTGGGTAGGCAAAAAGAATTGCGAGAACAATTTGATCTAGTTATGGCTCGTGCTGTTGCACGCTTACCTGTTTTGGTAGAATATTGCTTACCCTTTGTGAAGAAAGATGGTTTATTTATCGCTATGAAAGGTCCTGAAGGGAAAGATGAAATAGTAGAAGCCCAAAAAGCAATTTCGCTATTGGGTGGAAGCGTTGAGTGGGTTGAAGAAAATACATTGCCTTTGTCAGGAGATAAGCGTATTTTAATTTGTATAAGAAAAGAGAATTCAACGCCTCATACCTTTCCTAGAAAAGCTGGTGTTCCATCGAAAAAGCCGATTCTTTAATACGAAAATAGATTTTTCATCATTGGTTGTGCCCGGGCGGGCATGAGGGGTTAACACGAAAATAGCATTTTCATCATTGGTTGTGCCCAACCGGGCATGACTGGTTAGTACGAAAATAGCTACCCTGTGGTGGGGCAGGCGTTATGATTTCCTTCCGAACGGACTCATCCCACGCCATGAGCGGCAGCAAGCTGCCGATGGCTGTAGGTCTGAAGTCCTCTCCTCCAGGAAGTCATAACGCCTGCCCCAGGTACATCTTGCTGGTTGTGACTGAGTTTTGGCCTATTGCAAATGCAATAGACAGTTGATTTTCATCAAATGGTTGTGCCCGACCGGGTATGATGGTTTAATAAAAAAACAGTTTGGTTTTATAGACCAAACTGTTTTTTTATTTTATCATGCAATAGACAGTTGATTTTCATCAAATGGTTGTGCCCGACCGGGTATGATGGTTTAATAAAAAAACAGTTTGGTTTTATAGACCAAACTGTTTTTTTATTTTATCAATGTTCCACGTGGAACATCAGTACAAGTGGTAATATAGATTTAAGCAAGGAGCATATCAAAGAGCTGCTTAATGTTCCACGTGGAACATCAGTACAAGTGGTGATATAGATTTAAGAAAGAGCATATCAAAGAGCTGGTTAATGTTCCACGTGGAACATCAGTACAAGTGGTAATATAGATTTAAGCAAGGAGCATATCAAAGAGCTGCTTAATGTTCCACGTGGAACATCAGTACAAGTGGTAATATAGATTTAAGCAAGGAGCATATCAAAGAGCTGCTTAATGTTCCACGTGGAACATCAGTACAAGTGGTAATATAGATTTAAGCAAGGAGCATATCAAAGAGCTGCTTAATGTTCCACGTGGAACATCAGTACAAGTGGTAATATAAATTTAAGCAAGGAGCATATCAAAGAGCTGCTTAATGTTCCACGTGGAACATCAGTACAAGTGGTAATATAGATTTAAGCAAGGAGCATATCAAAGAGCTGCTTAATGTTCCACGTGGAACATCAGTACAATGACCACCATATAAATTTGAACAACAGTATATCAATTTATAACAGAATATAACACAAAATTTCGAACAAGAATTCCCCAGTTTAATCAGCCTATAAGCCTCTGAAAAACAATGTGAATATGATTGCCTTTAGAAGGGGGTAATTTTGACTAGGAGTCTTTTTAGGGTCTTTACAGGACATGGACATTTTTTGTGTCGAAAAGATTATGATGTAGAGAAACTTCTGCAGGAGTTACCATATTCATGTTGAAATTGAAAAATGAAAGGTATACTAAAAACACAGCAGAATAGGTGGTGTTACGATTTGACTCAAATCATTGCAATTGCGAATCAAAAAGGTGGAGTAGGAGTGCGTCCGTAAAGGAACTTTCTATATCGTCCTTAAAGGGATTTCAGAGTAGAGAGAACTCTGAATGGTCAACTGACTTACCTAAGATGGAAACATTGCAAGGGAACATAGCATGTCAGTAAAGCCTGTGGTTTCATAGCTAGCAATGGAACAGACAGGCAAGACCAAGAAGTGATATGGCTAAGGCTACACTGCTTGAAACCCAGTCTCTTGGCTTTAACCACGGGGTACACAGAAGCTAGTTGATATGTGTATGAGAGCCTGTTATGCAAGAATTTTCCTATGACTTGTATACTCTCTACAAGCTCTCCGGCGTATTGTAGATACGTTAAAGAGACGAACGGGTGCCTACGTCACTTTTATTGTATAGAAAGATCTAAACGGAGATAGTCTACGTCGATCAAAGCAATCGATAGGGCTACGGAGCTTCCATAGTAGTTTGAGGTAGGGAAAGCCTACTACATGGCGAAGGGAAGCAGGTTATTCAATTGACAAATTATAGAGGTGTGCGAAATGCAAAAGGCCGAAGTAGTTTTGTCAATACTAAGCGAACAATCAAAAATAAATAAAGACTATCGCTTTGACAGACTTTATAGAAATTTTTTTAATGAAGATTTTTATCTACATGCATACAAAGAATTGCTGAATCATGAGAAAAGCTATAAGAATATATCACTTGATTGCTCTACTATAAAAGAGCAAATCATTCTTATGAAAAAAGAAGGTTACAAAACATTATTAAAGAAAAAAAATAAAAATACAAATGATGATCTATTCATTAACCTCTTACTAAGAATAACAAACATCTTATTAAGAAAAATTTACGAACCTCTTTTTCTTAAATATTCTTATGCTCTATCTCAACCAGTCCATCATTATACTCCACTAAAGCAAATCAAAATAATTGGAAGTAGAAAGAACTGGGTCATACAAGGAAATATAGATAAGGCAAGCGTCGCTAGTGATCACAATAGCTTGGCTTTTTTATCTATTAAAATTAATGATGGAAGAATTCTAGAACTAATAAAAAGCTTCATAGCAACAGGCTATCGAATTCCAGTTATTACAGATATTTATCTATATACAATTGATCAACAAATTAACAATAAGTGCACTGAAAAAGTGTTTTATTGTCGCTATGAAGAAAACTTATTATTTCTGATCGATTCGACGAAAAAGGAAGCTCTAGAAATACAAGAAGAATTAAACAGAACGATATCAAATGTAACGAAAGGGACTTGGTCATACCAATTGACGAACTGGAATGATCAAAGTTTTATATTTTTAGATTACGAAATCCGAAAAAATAAATTAGTACACTCGAAAGAATCGAACGTACAACTTCTTGTACCTTCTTCCAAGATTAAAGAAAAAATCAAGCCTTTTACTGCCCAGGGTAAACCCAGACACCACAATCGAAGAATAAACCTTCCTACTAGAGAAATAGTAAAGCTTTATAATGATGAAATTACTCAACTATATCAATATTATGGACTGGCCGAGGACGTAAAAAAGAAAATACGTAGTTTTAGGTATTATCACTATAGAAGTTTACTGAAAACAATTGCAAGAAAAGAAAAAAGCACTGTTCCCAAGATAATTAAAAAATACGCTTTTTCGATAAATGAAAAAATTGATTGTGATCAGTATTTCTATCAATTTGTATGTAAGTAGATAAAAATAAAAATTACAGATTTACAAGGTTCGCTTAGGAATGACTGGAGAGCCGGATACATTGAAAGGTGTACGTCCGGTTCGGAGGGGGATCATTAGAAACCTGATAAACATCAAGGCGCTGTTGATCTACCCTACAAAACAACAACAACAGTTAACTTAGGTGCTTGCTTAGCTGAATTAGATTATTCTGTTCTTCTCGTTGACATGGATCCGCAAGGTAATAGCTCAAGTGGACTTGGAATTGATAAATTAAAGCTACAACACTGTATCTATGACGTTCTTATCAATGGTGCGCCACCGGAGTCGATTATTCACAAAGCTGTTATTGAAAATCTCGATGTCTTACCAGCAACGATACAATTGGCTGGTGCCGAAATAGAATTAGTATCAGCCATCTCTAGAGAAGTCAAGTTAAAAAAAGCACTTGAGTCACTGGGCGATCAATATGATTACATAATTATTGATTGTCCACCTTCTCTCGGATTGCTTACATTGAATGCTCTAACGGCGGCCAACTCGCTTTTAATCCCTATACAATGCGAGTATTATGCCCTTGAAGGAGTAAGCCAATTGATGAGTACCATTAAACTTGTACAGCGTCATCTCAATCCAGATTTAACTCTTCTAGGCGTGTTGCTTACAATGTTTGACGGAAGAACAAATCTAAGCATACAAGTAGTAGAAGAAGTAAAAAAACACTTTCAAGAGCAAGTCTTCAAAACAATCATTCCACGTAACGTGCGCTTAAGTGAAGCGCCTAGCCATGGCCAACCTGTGATTCTCTATGATACAAGATCACGAGGTGCAGAAGTTTATCGTGAAATGGCAAAGGAAGTGATTTTACGTGGCTAAAAAAGGGCTGGGGCGAAGCTTAGGCAAAGGACTTGACGCTTTAATTCCATCGTTACCTCAAATAAAGCAAGAAGAAGATGATCAAAAAGAAGAGGTATCCGAAATCACTCTAGAACAAATCGACCCCAACCCGGAACAACCTCGCAAAAACTTCGAACCAGAAGCACTTGCTGAGTTGGCTAGTTCCATTCAAGAGCATGGCCTAATACAACCCTTGGTAGTAAGGTCTGTAGGAAAAGGTCGCTATCAACTGATTGTTGGAGAAAGAAGATGGCGTGCCTGTAAATCCATTGGATTAAATAAAGTCCCAGTGATTATAAAAAATTGGGACGATCAAAAAGTAGCAGAAATTGCTCTAATTGAAAATATTCAAAGGAAAAACTTAACACCTGTAGAAGAGGCTGAAGCGTTTCGCAGTTTACTTGAAGATTTTTCACTTACTCAAGAAGAACTAGCCAAACGAGTTGGCAAAAGCCGCACTTATATTACCAATTCGTTGCGTCTTTTACAGTTGAACGAAAAAGTTCAGTCCATGATTAATATGGGTCAGATCACGACGGGTCATGCGAAAGCAATAATGGCTCTATCAGATGGGCAAGATCAAGAATTGATGGCACAGACCGTACTAGAAGAAGGCTGGTCTGTTCGCAAGACCGAAGATCAGATTCGAGAAAAATTGGGTAGAGAGAAAAAAGTAAAAGAGCCTCTCGATGAAAATAACAGGGGTTATGGAGAGGTAACTGTCAATCCAAAAGATAAAGATATTCCTGACAAAGGAAGGGCTGAAAAAAGAACTTATAAAGATCCAGAAATTATTGCACTAGAAGAAAGAATGCGTACCTGGTTAAAAACACAAGTTAAGATCAAGCACTACGGAGAAAAAGGAACGATAGAAATCTCTTATTATAGCCTCGAAGATTTACAAAGAGTTTTTGACTGTTTTTTTGATGAACAAGAGAAGTAGATAATCTTTCAATGTTCCACGTGGAACATTGAAAGGGACTTAGTACAGAAGGGAGTTAAATAGTTGATCTATCTAGATAACGCAGCAACGACTTGGCCAAAACCAGAAATCGTATGGCAAGAAGTACTGCGGGCAGGAAAAGAATATGGTGCCAATCCTGGTAGAGCCAGTCATCAAATGGCCATTGACGCGAGTAGAAGCATTTATAAAGCCAGGGTTGCTTTGTCGCAACTATTTAACGCGCCTGATCCACTGCGAATCATATTTACACTCAATGCTACGGAAGCCTTGAACTTGGCTATTTTTGGAACCCTTAAATCAGGCGATCATGTCATTACATCCAGCTTAGAACACAATGCTGTTGCTCGCCCTTTAAAGATATTGCAAGATCGGGGCGTGGAAGTAACCTATCTACAAGGCGATGATTATGGTTATATGGATGAAGATGAACTAAAAAAAGCTTTGCGTCCCAATAGCAAAGCTTTCGTCTTCTCCCATGCTTCCAATGTAACCGGAACACTGCAAGATGCAGCAAGACTGACGAAAAAAGCAAAAGAATATGGACTTACCGTAATTATTGATGCAGCTCAAACAGCAGGCGTTCATGACATTAACATAAAAGACTGGGGTATTGACTTGTTAGCCTTTCCAGGGCACAAAGGACTTTTTGGACCGCAAGGGACAGGTGGTCTCTGGATTGGCGAAGGACTTCATATACCACCACTGTACTATGGAGGTACAGGCAGCCAAAGTGAATCAGAATATCAACCCACTCATTTACCAGACCGCTTTGAAAGTGGAACACAGAATACACCCGGTCTTGCAGGCCTTGCTGCCGGTGTAGAATTTATTAAAGAAATAGGTAGAGAAAAAATTGAAGAGCAAGAAGAAAAGCTTACTATAAAATTGCTCGATGGATTGAGCAACATGAAAAAAGTCACACTTTACGGCCCACCTGTCCATCTACCGAGAGCTGCAGTCGTTTCAATGAACATTGAAGGAGTTGAAGCTGCAGAATTTGGCTTTTTACTTGACAAGGTTCATCAAATCGCCGTACGGACAGGATTGCATTGTGCACCTCTAGCCCATAAGCGAATAGGAACGATTGAGAGTGGAACAATACGTTTTAGTCCTGGGTACTTTACAAGGGATGAAGAGATCGAACAAGTATTATCGGCAGTTGAAAAATTAATTGAAGAAGTAAGTTAGCACGAAAAAAGATAGTTTGTGGTGGGGGCAGGCGTTATGACTTCCTTCCGAACAGACCAGTCCAGAGCGGAGGAAAGCGTGATGACCAGGCCCCTCTATGAAGTAACTCCAATGTGAATAAAAAGGAAAACAAAACCTTGAATAAAACACCAACCGAAAAAGAAAGCATGCTCCATTTATCAACACCTACAATTGTTGTCAACGAAGAAATATTACGACGTAACATCAGAAAGATGGCGCAAGCTTGTCGAGAGAAAAAAATTGCGTTAAGACCCCATTTTAAAGCCCATAAACTTCTTCCCATAGCAAAAATGCAAAAAGAAGAAGGTGCTCGTGGCTTCACAGTCGCTAAACTATCAGAGGCAGCGGTGCTTATCAAAGCCGGTTACCAGGATGTCCTCGTAGCCTATCCGCTTTGGGGTCATGACAAATGGAAAGAGTACGAAGAACTAGCTTCTCAGGCTAAAATGGCAACAATCATTGATTCTTTTGAATCTCTTGTTGCCTGGGAAGAAAGAGCTCGTAAAAAAAGAAGGCCTGTTGAAGTCTACATCAAAGTAGACACAGGCCTTCATCGTGTTGGCTATGCACCAGGAGAAAAACTTTACGATCTGATACAAAGAGCCAGTAAAAATGAGCATATCATCTTACGAGGTTTGTTAACCCATGCTGGTCACGTTTACGGGGCTAAAAACGAAGAAGAGAGAAAAAGAATAGCCCTAGAAGAAGGGAAAATTCTTCTAACAGTAGCCCATAAAATGCGAAAAGAAGGCATTGCCCTACAAGAAATCTCTGTAGGCGCAACGCCTACCGTCGCTTACAATCTACAAACGCCAGGCGTTACGGAAGTAAGGCCTGGCAACTATGTATTTAATGATGCTACACAAGTAAGACTCTCCGTAGCGAAAAAAGAAGACTGTGCCCTTCGCGTATTGACAACCGTTGTAGCCAGACCAGCAGAGAACCGACGAATCATTGATGGTGGCGCCAAAGTATTTGCCCTTGATAAAGGAGCTCATGGACAAGATGGGACCGATAGTTACGGTATAGTAGAGAATATAGAAGGTTGGAAACTATGTCGCCTATCGGAAGAACACGGTGTCTTAGAAAAAATAAGAGCAGAAGCTCCTGAGCTACCTTTAGGATCTAGAATTACTGTCATACCGAACCATGCTTGTCCCGTTGTAAACTTGACGAATGCAATAACCGTGCTCGATCAACAAAACCAAGTCATCGAGCACTGGCCTGTAGATGCTAGAGGTTGTAGTCAATAAAAAAATCTAAGAAAATATTTTGTAATATTCTACAAGTGCAGCCTGATAAACTTCCTTCAGTGAAGTAGCATGATGGCGAGCTTGTTGTACACAATCTTCATACTCAGGTTGGACATTGATCACTTTGTCCTTCCAAAAAGCTCGTTTAATAGCAATAGCACCATAAGCAGTCTCCACCGATACAAAATCTCTTTGCAAAACAGCCCTTTTTTCTCGGCGACAACGAAGCCCTAAGGTCGTAGTGTGTTGAAAAATAAGCTCTACAAGCATAGAACTACAATGGGGAGGACAAAGAACTTTCAATGCATGGCCGACTCTTTCTTTTTTCATCATTGTAGCTGTAACTTCCATATCAAGAGCACCAGCAGAAAACAACCGTTCTCGTAAAAAGTGAAACCACTGTGGGTTCATGTCGTCGATGGTAGCTTCTAAAATATCAACTTCTTCCCACAATGTCGCAGTGTCATCGGCAGCCATTTCTATGACAGGTAATAGATTTTTTTCTGAACCGCAATGGATAGTACTACCATTGCTCAGGTTCTTTTTTTTTCCACAATCATAAGTCGGAGTACATTAGGAACTTTCTTAGAAGGGCGCAGACCTGCTCCATAGCCAATGGAGCGAATAAACCAACTCGAAAAATCAGCATCAAGAGGTTTTCCCAGCGTTGTACAAAGGGCGGCACCTGTTGGTGTCACCAGCTCTCCTTCGCCGGAACCGATGATCACAGGAAAATCTTTTACAAGCTCAGCCGTAGCCGGAGCCGGCACAGGCATAATACCATGATCACACTTTACTGTACCCGAACCAAGGGGTAGAGGAAGTACATAGATAGTCTCAATCTGTAATTGTTGTAAAGCCCAGACAGTGCCTACAACATCAATAATTGCATCGATGGCTCCAACTTCATGAAAGTGGACTTTTTCAACAGACGTACCGTGTACCCTAGCCTCTGCTTCCGCAAGACGAGTAAATACAGCTATAGCGCCTTTTTTAACTGTATCTTCTATCGTCGCATCTTCAATCATTTTTACAATATGATGAAGATGGCGATGAGGCTGATCCTTTTGCTCAAGCAAAACTTTGACTTGACTGCTGCGAATTCCTCGAGCAGATATTTGTTGATGCTCGAGGTGATAACCAGAAATCGGTAAAGAACCAATAACACCTACCAAATCATCCCAGGGTACCCCTAGATCAACCAAGGCAGCCAACCACATATCGCCAGCTACCCCACCAACCGGATCAACAATCAAAGCACGTTCCATAATAAATTACAAGAATCCTCCTTTACCGTCCCCCTGTGCCAACTGTGCCTTACGCCAATAGCTACTACGAACAATCGTAGCCGCCAATGCGGCACCACCAAAACCATTGTCTATATTGACAACACCAACCCCAACAGCACAAGAGTTTAACATGGTCAACAAAGCCGACAAACCACCAAAGTTAGCACCATAGCCTACACTCGTTGGTACAGCAATAACAGGTCGATCACTCATGCCAGCTACAACAGAAGCCAAAGCGCCTTCCATACCTGCCACAACCACAAGAGCGTCCATGGTAGCCAATTTATTGCGATGATCGAGAAGGCGATGCAAACCGGCAACACCGACGTCAAAAATAGGTTCTACATAACAGCCCATTGCTCGCGCTGTAATAACTGCTTCTTCTGCTACAGGTAGATCAGCCGTTCCTGCAGAAAGGATAGCAACTCTTCCATAGCTCTGTTCATCGGTACATTCAGGAATGCGATAGCTGATCACTTTGGCGAGACTATGAAAAGTGGCTTCAGGGACAAAAGCTTGCACAGCTTCAAAAGCTTTTTCATCGCACCGAGTCGCAAGAACGGGATTGCCTTTTTCAGCAAGACGTTGAAAAACAGCACCGACTTGCTCAGGTGTTTTACCGAGACCAAAAATAACTTCAGGAAAGCCTTGATTGGCACTTCGGCAATGATCTACTTTAGCATACCCTAAATCTTCATAAGGCCAACCTTTTAGGCGATCCATCGCTTCTTCTAGGGAAATAGAATCATCTTTCAGAGATAAAAGCAAACGTTTCAGCTCTACAGGATCCATGGCAGTCACCTTCTAATCTATGATATTTTATGAATCTAGAGAATCACGATTAGGATTTAAGCTTCCCATGCGATACCCTTCCAAATCAAGAGAAATATAACGAAAGCCAATTTCTTTCAAAGCGCTGATCACGTGAGAACGATAAGGCTCCTCCAAAAGAAAGGAAGCGTTACGCCCATAGCGCTCATCGATTTCAATGCGAGCACCATCGCCATGATAGCGTACCCGAGAACCGGGAAAGCCAAGTTTATGTAATACCAACTCAGCTGCATCTATTTGCTGAAGCTTTTTTTTATCGACAGCGACACCATAAGGAATACGAGAAGCAAGACAAGCCATACTAGGTAAGTTCCAAGTAGGCAGTCCCATTTCTTTTGACAAAAAACGAATCTCATCTTTTGTCAGCTTGGCCTCAGCCAGGGGACTAAAGACAGCCAGTTCAGAAAGGGCACGATGACCCGGTCGAAAATCTTTCAAGTCATCAACATTGGTTCCATCAAAAAGAAAAGAGATTTTTTCTTTTTTTGCTAGATTTACAAGCGACTGAAAAAGATGAAGCTTACAATGATAACAACGATCCCATTCATTTTTGCTCATAAAAGGTTCTCTTAGAGGATCAATTTGTAGAAAGCGATGCTCTGCATCCATGAAATCAACCATTTTTTGTACATCTTCAGCCGTTCCTGTTGGTAACAGTGGCGATAGAATCGTACAAGCTAGCAAGCGTGGACTTTCTGATTCCTCCGAATCAGTCCTTGCCGATTTACCTGTAACGACTTTGTTGTCACGTACTGTTACATCCACACGATTTTTCTTTTTATCTTTCCATACTTCGTGCCAGGCAGCAAGCAAGAAAGTGCTATCGACTCCACCTGAGTACGCAAGCAAGGCGGAGGGGTATGAGAGTAAAATTTCTCGAAGCTGGGAATACTTGCGAATAGCTTGAACAGAGCTTTTATTTTTTTGATAAAAATCAAAAGATAAATTGTGAGTCACCTTAAAACCTCCTTGATTGATTTTATATCCACTTTTTTTTTATGTCAAAAAAATCCTATTTATGAAGGATTTTTTCCATAGCCATAGAGGAAAAAGACGAAAAATGTGGAATAAATGACAGGGGGAAAGGAGGAAGAAGGTTGCCACAATGGATGGAATGGCTTCATGAAAATAGCTTTGCTTTGCTTATCATTACACTCGGCGTAACATTTTTAATCCTTCTTCTGATGGTTATCTTGTTTTATCGCTTTAAGAAAATATCAAAAATGTATAAGAACTTGATGACGGGACAAGAAGGCAATAGCAAGAATCTAGAAGAATTACTTTTTCAAAATTTAGAGAATAATGAAAACATTATCCAAAAACTCAAAGAACAAGAAGTAGAGATTAATCAATTAAAAAATATATCCTTAGAAACAATTCGTCACATAGGAATTGTACGCTATAACGCCTTTGATAACGTGGGATCGAACCAAAGTTTTTCTGTGGCATTGCTCGATCATAAAGGCTCAGGCGTTATTTTAAGCAGTCTTTATGGACGAGAAGTGTCACAAGTTTACGCCAAACCCGTCAAAGAAAGCCGCTCAAGCTATCCTTTGACCGAAGAAGAAGAAAAGGCAATTCAGGAAGCGATGAGTGAGTAAAGATTCTTTAAATTAAAGCAGGTGAGTAGGATTCATAGCTACAATCGGTCTTCCAAAAAAAAGAAAGTAGAAAATTATACAGTTTTTTTTGTATCTGACCATGGTAGAAAGAGACCTTTTCGCCTTCATTTATCGCAAGAGAAATTACGCTTAGTAGCAGGAGGCGCTGTTGTATTTTCCCTGTTGTTTGTGGTAATGCTTGGTCTTTCTTTTTACTCCAGCAACAATGTGATAGAGTTGCAACGTCTTCGCTCTGTCAACGAGCAACAGGCCCAACAGATTGCAGAACTTCGAGAATTTGCTGTTGATGTACAAGATAAAGTTGAGCGAATCAAAATGATGGATCAACAAGTTCGCCAACTGGTTGGCTTAGAAGGTCAAGTACAAATGAATCTACCCGTAGAAAGACTAGAACATCACGCAGAAGATGAAGAAAATACAAGGGCAATCTTAGAAACAAATTCAGAACAAAGTGATGCACGAAGACTTTTTGGCCTCTTTCCATCTCGTTCTAGTTATAGTAGAGCAGAAGCAGCTGTTCAAAATGTAAATACAAAAAATGTTGATACACTTGATTTAAATGAACTAAAAATTTCCTTAACAGAGCTAAGTGATGATTTAGAGTATCATAAGGAAAACTTATATCAGCTTGAAGAAGATGTAGAAGAACGACTTCGTTACTTAGAAGCCCTTCCTTCTACCTATCCGGTAAGAGGACGTATCTCGTCGCCTTATGGCAATCGCCCCTCTCCTTTTGGCGGCTCTTCTATAGAATTTCATTCTGGCATTGATATTGCAGCCGACTATGGTACAACGATCCGAGCTTCTGCAGCCGGTACCGTTATTTTCGCCGGTTGGAAAGCAGATATGGGCAGGGTTATAGAGATTCAACATGGTTATGGTTATGTATCAACCTATAGTCATCTTTCTGTCATAAATGTGACGGTCGATCAGAAAGTAGAAAGAGGCGACCCTATTGGACGGGTCGGAAGCAGTGGAAGAAGTACAGGTCCTCATTTACACTTTGAAATATATAAGAATGGTCGACTTCAAGATCCCCAAAAGTATTTGGTTCATTAAAGTAGCGGGAGGTTACAGACATGTTTGGCAAAAAGAGCAATCAATCAGTTCAATCTGGCCCAAATACTGTTGAAACCGTAATTGGCAAAGACAGTGAGTTCAAGGGAATTCTTAAGGCAACAGGGGCCGTACGAATTGATGGCTCCTTGCATGGAGAAATTATTGGTAACGGTGATATCATTGTTGGTGAAAGCGGAGAAATAGAAGCATCGATTGACGGTCGTAATGTAATCATTGCAGGTACAGTTCACGGCAATATTACTGCTACAGGTCGCCTAGAAATCGCAGCTACGGGCAAGCTTTACGGAGATATTTACACAGGTAGTTTGGTTATTGATGAAGGGGCTCTTTTTCAAGGAAGCTCTAAAGCACAACAGCCAGTACAAGAAAAAGAAAGTGTACCGGCTGTTTCTTAAAGCATCTTATCAGACAGCTCCATCATTGATAGGGAAATGCTTTTCTTCCCGGGTGGCGCTGTAAGCTAGATTATGATTCATATGATAAACTGGTTGACGACGAGCTACTCTGTAGTAACCAAAAAGAATTCCTCTACTTATTTGATGAGCGATTTTCATTACAGAAGCAAGACGTGTATTTTGTAAAACCATAAATTCCATAAATCCACCGACATTCACGATACCGGTGATATGCAGATCTCCCACTGAAGGGAGATCTTTTTTACGCCCGCACCAGGACGAAGACTACCCAAACCAATAGAAATTTTGCCTACCTGATCTACGGTACCCAAAGAAGCATCGATAGCAATCATGATTCCATTAGGATGAGCCTCTTCAATCGCTTTTTTTCGTTCAATTAAGTTTGTGGCATGAATGGGATCGTCAAGTGTCCCGTAGATATGATAATACGATGAAGCAAGAGGCAACAGTTGTGTGCCTACCAAAGGACCTAGGCAATCTCCTGTAGAGCGATCGGTGCCGATGCAAAGAATGACTCGAGGTCTTATCATATCTGGATCAAGATGAAGCAACAATTCAGCCAGTGCATCACCGAGTTCATGAGCTGCACCGTTAGAAGTCTCTATATAATGCTTTTTGCCAAACCTTATATGATCCCACTTTTCTGTAGTCATGTCCTATCCCCTTTTTTAATTATGGCTACATTTTTCCCTCTGTAAAGGCAAAATAAACCATCCAGTTTCGTTCTGAG
This sequence comes from Heliorestis convoluta, assembly GCF_009649955.1. Lineage (NCBI taxonomy): Bacteria > Bacillati > Bacillota > Clostridia > Eubacteriales > Heliobacteriaceae > Heliorestis > Heliorestis convoluta. The sequence goes on from NZ_CP045875.1 coordinate 822,770, forward strand.
GGAGGTAATTTTGTGGGCTTTCTCTGGCAATTACAAGTTGCATCTGTATACATTGGGGCGGTTCTCGGTGCAGGATTTGCTTCTGGCCAAGAAATTATGCAATTTTTTGTGCGATACGGTTCCGATGGACCTTCGGCCGTTGTTTTTTCTGGCGTTCTCTTTGGCGTCCTAGGGCCTGCAATTCTTGCTCTGTGTCGACAACGATCTATATTTCAATATCAAGATCTACTTAACTTCCTTTTTGGTCAACGACTTGGCAAGGTAATGGACTTCGTTATCGCGTTATCATTGTTTACAGGATTGATGGTAATGTTATCAGGTACAGGCGCTCTTGTTTCCCAGCAATGGGGTTGGCCTGCCTGGAGCGGTGTGTTGATCACGTCTATTTTCTTATTTTTCTCATTGTGGAGTGGCCTTGGAGGACTCTTGTGGGTAAACACATTTTTGGTTCCACTAAAAGCGATTATCTGTGTCGCCGTTGCCGCCGGTATCTTACTGATTAATCCTAGCATAGAAAGCATATCAGCCGATTGGCAAGAATACTTAACATGTCTTGCTGGCTATAACAATCCGAATATCGATTCATCGGGGCCTACCGAATCATTTGGACTTTTACCACCTTCTGCAGCCTTTGGTGCTTTTCTATATGTTTCCTTTAACTTGGCTATGTCCATTGTTGTTCTTGTTGCTTTAACTCCACAAGTAAAAAAACAAGGTGGCTACCAGGGGGCTGCCATTGGCGGTCTCTTACTAGGTTTTTTTGCTTATGTTTTAACAATGGCTATGTTACAGTATGTACCTGAGATTGAAGCCTATCCGGTACCCATGCTTTTTTTAGCCGGTGCCCTTCATCCTTGGACCGGCCACGTCTACGCCTTTTTACTCTGGTTGGCCATGTTCACAGCTGCATTAGGAAGTGCTTTTGGTGCTGCCCTTAGAATATCGAGTGAGAAGAAGGGAAAAAAATTCAAAAAAGCCCTGCTTTTTTCTATCGTCATCGTGTCACCCTTTGCCCTTCTACCATTTGCTGATCTTGTTGCAACGTTGTATCCGATTTTTGGTTATATAGGCCTGCCTATTATCGGGGCCATCGTCTGGTCCATTGGCCGCGAGTGGCTTCACCGAAAGTGGAGCAGTTATAAAAGTTTCTAAAAAAGAGTCTGCTTTCTTAATAAAAGAAGCAGACTCTTTTTTCTCATTCTTATGGATCAATTACGGCTACCAGTTCGAGGGTAGGCCCTACTTGCATGACCGCCATGGGACGAAGGGCATGACGCTCTTGACCAATCTTCATAGTGCCTCCGGCAACAGGCCAGGGTTCCATTTGTTTTATTCTTTCTGCTAAGGCCTGCTGATCCTCAGGATCCTTACATTCTGACAGCGCTTTGAGCAAGCCTTTCGTTGCGTCGTAAGCCCAGAGTGCAATGGGGTGTGGTTCTTCGTGATATCTTGCTTTATATGCTTTTTCAAATGTTTTACCTTCTTCAGTCGGTAGAAAGTTCGGCGTTATGTAAAAAAGTCCCCACCGAACCTGGTTGCGGCTTTCTTGGAGTAGAGATCGAGCCATTTCTTCCAAGCTATCACCACCGAGTATAGGGAGGGCAATTCCTACTTGACGAGCTTGTTGTAAGAAAGCAGCACTTTCTTTGGCATAGCCTGGCAAGTATATGACTTGTGGTTGCCCATTGAGAATGTTAGATAATAATGTAGAAAAGTCCTGTTGATCTCTCTGGTAGTATAAAGTATTGACAATAGTTCCTCCTGCTTTTTCATAGGTTTGCCGAAAAGATTGAGCCAATGCTTGTCCATAGGCGCTTTTTTCTTCTACGACCATAACGGCTCTTTCACCCCAGTAAGAAGAGGCAAAGTGTGCTGCTGCCGAGCCTTGTTGTCGATCGTCATAACTTCCCTGATAAATATTATCACCAAATGTGGGCGTAGACGGGTGTGTTGATAGACTGAATAAAGGGAGTGAAAGATTCTTCTGGGCTAACAGTTCTGCTTTCGATGGTGTCATGGGGCCAATAATAGCAACAAGGTTTCTATTTACAGCTTCTCTGGCAAACACAGATAGTCCTTCTGCGTCACTTGCATCGGCTGTATGAGTCTGAATGTAACGACCTTTTATCCCACCTTGGTCGTTGACTTCATCGATGGCCATTTGAAGACCTTTGAAAGCTGCTTGACCCCACGGTGAGATTTGCCCTGACAGTTCCAAGGCAACGCCCAATTGAATGGGTGTAGCAGCAGGCTGTGGCTCTTTCAAGGAGGATATTTTCTGATATCCTACATAAAAGCCTATGGGCACTATGAAGAGTAAGGCAAGAATGAGTAGCAATGTTTTACGCGTTAAAAAAATCATGGTACATCCCTCCTTTACAATCGGTATGTACCATAATTTCTACATATTCCATATTTTACCTTTTTATTATTTATCTTTTCAAGTAAATTGAGTTTTTTAGTTCTTCACTCTCTTTTTTTCAATCTAAAAAAGAACACGCTTGTCTCCCACTCTTTTTGTGATACGCTCACGATCTAACCATTCCATAAGTGGTACCGTATATCGTCGTGAACTCCCTGTAAGATCACGCACTTCAGCAATGGTCATTTCTCCTTTTTCTTGTAGCGCCTGAATCACCTTGTTGCGAAATAGCGCCATGCTTTGCTGATGGATGCGCAAATCTTCAGCGATTTTCACAAGTCTTCCTGTCTCTGTTAAGTACGATAGTATTTCTTCTGCCTCTTCTTGACGCTGCTTTTCTTCCTGGATCAACCTTTCTATGACTTCACCAGTCGTAGGAGGTTGAAAAGCCTTCTCTTGAAACCAACTTTCTATTTTTTTTATGATTTCTTCCATTTCAGAAGTCGGTTCGTTCTGATATTGATAAGAAGACAAGGTGTGCCCAGTTATGTCAATGCTTTGGCGCTGTTGTAACGTTTGAAGCAAGGCATTGTAAGCTTTGCTGTTCCAAGTCGGAACAAGCTTGCCTTTTAGGTCTTCTTTGGCCATTCCTGTGCGCAAGGGATATTTTTGATGGAATTTTTCAAGATGGCGCAGAATAGTTCGCTCTAACGTTTCTAATAGGGCTTTTGATAGCATATATGTGTTTTTTTTATCGGAGCATAGTAAGGCAACCGATGGACTTTCTTGTACTTTTACTTCTTCTAAGAAGTTCTGGACTTCAGCTTGGCTAATGTTAAATTTTTTTATCGTTTCATCAGGGCTTAGAGGCATAGCCGTCTGGGCGAGATGCTGTGCCAACAGCTCGGCCAATGATCCTTTTTCTTTGGTTGTCAGTGAATTGAGCAATTCTGGCTTATTTTTCTTGATCTTAAAGGCATCGGGTTCAATAATACGACCACCGCCAATGGTAACGGCAGGAGAGTAGCTTCGCAAGACAAAGCGATCGCTTTTGAGCACGACGACAGGCTCTTCTAAGATAATCTGAGCCAAGCAATCTTCTCCTGGTTTCACTTCAATTCGATCTAGTAGCACCAGTCTCCCGAGGGTTTCTCGCGTGCCTGCATGAAAGCGCACTCTTTGCCTATCTATCAATGTTTCTTCGCTGTGAGCAAGATTTTGTAACCGTACGGAAACTCGGTAGGCTGGCGTGAGCAATTCTGGTGAAGCAAGGACATCACCTCGCTGGACATCTGACAATTCAAGGCCCGATAAGTTTACGGCCACTCTTTGCCCAGCCTGCGCCTCTTCTACTTTATCTCCATGCACTTGCAGGCCTCGAATGCGACAAGGTTGATTCTTCGGCATAAGTATTAACTGTTCTCCTACCTGCAATTGTCCCGATAGAAGAGTACCTGTAACCACTGTGCCAAAGCCAGTCATAGTAAAGACTCGATCAATGGGCAATCGAGCGGCACCAGCGAGGGGACGACGCTGAATCTGTTCTACTTTTTCCACGATCATTTCTTTTAAGGCATCGATGCCTTGTCCCGTTGTAGAAGAAAGAGCCAGAACAGGAGCACTTTCAAAGAGAGTGCCTTGCAATGTTTCTTTTACTTCTTCAATGACCAACTCCAGCCAATCTTCTTCCACGAGATCGGCTTTTGTTAATACCACAATGCCCCTAGGGACTTGTAACAGTTCTAGTACATCAAGATGTTCTTTGGTTTGAGGCATTACGCCTTCATCAGCGGCAATGACGAGTAGCACCAGATCCATACCCACAGCACCGGCAACCATTTGCTTAACAAAACGCTCATGGCCTGGTACATCCACAATGGCAGCTAACTTGCCATTCGGTAGTAGAAAGGGAGCGAAGCCGAGTTCAATGGATATACCCCTTGCTTGCTCTTCTTTTAAGCGATCGGTTTGAATCCCTGTTAACGCATGGACGAGCTTTGTTTTTCCATGATCAACGTGACCAGCTGTGCCAATGATGACGTTAACTCGTTCTTTTTCTCCCATTTTCAGCCTCCTCTCAATATTATGCGAAAACTGTCCTGTACAATTAGAAAAGCGCCTGTATTATTATCCTTTACACCCACCATCTTCATTGTTCCCTTTTCTTGTGCTTGTTGAATACTAAAAAAGGCAAGCAGGAGGCTCTCTTTATCTAGTCGAATAGGATTCTAGCGAGTAAAAAGTTTCCTACTTTTTTAGCAAATGTAGATAACAATGTTGTATTGGGAAGTGAAATTTTTAAGATGGAATTTTTTCAAGCGATCTCTTTTGAAAAAGCAAAAGAATCTATCATCCATAGCCTTAGGCACATCAGGGCCGATCAGGAAAAGGTCGATCTTCCCCAGGCTCTTCATCGAATTGCTGCCACCCACGTCATAGCGCAAGAAAATTTACCGCCTTTTAGCCGCTCTACCGTTGATGGCTTTGCTGTGCGCAGTGCTGACACTTTCGGCGCTAGTGAATCGGCGCCCTCTCTTTTTCTGGTGGCAGGAGAGGTCTCCATGGGTGCGGCTGCATCGATGACGTTGCAGCCAGGAGAAGCTGTTATTATACCGACAGGTGGTATGTTACCACCAGGTGCCGATGCTGTGGTTATGGTTGAACACTCTGAACAGCCTGATGATCAAACGGCTTTGATCACGAAAATGGTTGCACCCGGTGAAAATGTTGTGATGAAAGGCGAAGATCTTTCTATTGGTACAACAATTGTAGCAGAAGGACAAAAAATTACATCGCCTCACATCGGGGCACTCGCAGCAGCAGGTATGGCTTCTGTAAATGTACGAAAAAAAATATTTGTAACTATTTTATCAACAGGCGATGAATTGGTCGATATCACAGCGACAGCAGAAGTGGGTCAGATTCGAGATACCAACTCCTATGCACTTGCTGCCATGCTAGAAGCCTATGGCTGTGAAGTGCGGCGCTGGGGTATTGTGAAAGATCGCTATGAAGATTTTTCGAAAGCTCTTGCCGATGCTTTATCTTATAGTGATGTCGTCGTCATATCAGGTGGTAGTTCTGTAGGCACCCGTGATTACACGGTACAAGCCATTAAAGGCATGAACCAGGCGCAGTTGCTCTTTCATGGCCTTGCCATCAAGCCAGGAAAACCAACAATTTACGGTATCGTGGGGTCAGTACCTGTATTTGGATTGCCTGGTCACCCTGTAGCGGCCATGACCATATGCGAGCTTCTTGTAAAGTTGGCAATACGACAACTGCAAGGACATCAAGAAGCTTCTTCGCGGCATACCCTTGTGGCTTCTCTCACCCGCAACATTCCTTCTGCACCGGGCCGAGATGATTTTTTCCCTGCAAAGCTTTTTAAGCAAGAAGGGCAATATAGGGCCACACCCCTATTCGGAAAATCGGGATTGATTCACTTGTTAACGGAAGCAGATGGCCTAATTCATATTCCTTCTGAAAAAAGCGGCTTATATGAGGGTGATAAAGTTGATGTACTTGTAATGACATAAAAAATGAAATGAAGAAAGGTGTCTAAAATGCAAAAGCAAAAAGCTTACTTAGATTGTTTGCCTCGTCAAGAAGCACAAGAGCTTTGGATAACAAAGCTAACAGAAGTGGGCTATTTTAATAATCTTCCTCGTGAAAAAGTGGCTGTTACGGAAGCGTTAGGTAGAGTAACGGCATCCGTTATCTTTGCCAAGCAGTCAGTGCCCCATTATAACGGTGCGGCCATGGATGGTATAGCTTTGTATGCACCCGATAGTTTCGGCGCCCAGGAGACGGCACCGAAGCGGTTACAGTTGTTGCAACCTGACGAGACTTTTCAGCCAGGCGGCTGCTATGTTGTAGATACAGGTGATCTTCTTCCTACGGGTACCAATGCTGTCATCATGATTGAAGATGTACACTGGGTAGACGATCAAGCTGAAGTCATTACAGCAGCGACGCCATGGCAACATGTACGCATTATTGGAGAAGACATTGTTGCCAAAGAAGTGGTATTACCAGAACACCACTTGATTGCTCCTGTTGATATGGCAGCGCTGCTTGCTGCTGGTATCGAGGAAATTGAAGTGGTTAAGCGACCGAGAGTTGCCATTATTCCGACAGGCGATGAGATAGTAGCTTCTCGCCAAGATCTTAAGCCTGGAAAGATTCTCGATGTCAATGGGCCCATGTTGGCTGCCGCTGTTACACAATGGGGCGGTGATCCTGTAAGAAGAGAGATTGTAAAAGATCAACGCGCTGCCATTGAAGAAGCCATCCTTGCTTCTCTAAAGGATTGTGACATGGTTGTTGTAAATGCTGGTACCTCTGCAGGACGAGAAGATTACACGGCTCCGATCTTGTCCGAGCTTGGCCAGGTTCTTGTTCATGGTGTAGCCATTAAACCTGGAAAACCTGTAATTCTTGCTATTTGTCAGGATAAGCCTGTTATCGGTTTGCCAGGTTATCCTGTATCGGCCATGCTAACAGCGGATCTTTTCGTTCGTTCTGTTGTCCTGGCTCGGCAGAAACTACCGCAGCCAGAGCAATCTCAGGTAGAAGCCTTTTTATCTAGACAAGTGCCTTCAACCATCGGATTGGAAGAATACTTGCGATTGTCTATTGGTTCTGTAGAAGGTCGACTCGTTGCTGCCCCTTTAGGGCGTGGTGCAGGCTTGCTTTCATCCTTAACGAAAGCACAAGGATTGTTACGCATTGATCCTTCAAGTGCTGGAATAGCCGCCGGCGCTTCTGTACCAGTAACTTTTTTGCGCTCTTCAAAGCCTGAGAATACTATCTTAGCCGTTGGCAGCCATGATCCTGCTTTGGAGTTACTAGGTTTTTACATGCGACGCTTTAAGCCAGAACTATCCCTATCTTTTGCCAATGTAGGTAGTTTGGGGGGGATTATGGCTATTCGCAATCGAGAAGCCCACCTTGCTGGAATTCATTTGCTCGATGAAGCAACAGGGCGCTACAATGTGCCTTATGTACAAAAGTACTTGTCCCAACGAAAGGTTCACCTTGTTCACTTTGCCATGCGCCAGCAAGGTCTTCTTGTCCTCCCCGGAAATCCAAAGAAAATTTATAGCCTGGAAGATTTACTGCGTCAAGACAAGCTAACAGGTCAAAAGATCACCTATGTGAATCGCCAGCGAGGAACAGGAACAAGAATGCTGCTCGATTATCAGTTGAAAAAAGCCGGTATCGATAGCTCTCAAATTGTAGGCTATGAAAAAGAAGTAGGGACCCATATGGCTGTAGCCGCCTCTGTAGCCAGTGGTACGGCCGACACAGGCTTGGGACTAGAAGCAGCTGCGCAAGCTTTAGGCCTTGATTTTATTCCAGTTACAGATATTCATCAAGGTACAGGAGAGCAATATGATTTGCTTCTAAATTTTTCTGATCATGACAAAGTGATGGAATTGATCCTTCATATCTTAAAGTCACCTGATTTTCGACGAGATGTAGAAGCAATGGGCGGCTATGATCTGAGTAAAGCTGGTATGATCATCGAGCTGTGAGAAAGGCTCGAGAAGTAAAAGCAATAAGGAGATTTAGAAAAAATGAAGCAGTTATTTTATCATTTTAGTTTCTTTATTTTTTCACTTATCTTGTTATTTCCGACTGCCTCTGAATCTCATCTTGTGAAGTTTCATGATCTAAAAGGTCATAAAGCAGAGCGTGCAGTTGCAGTTTTAGCAGAGCATGGAATTATAAAAGGAACCGCAGAAGGAGAATTTCAGCCAGAGAGAGCTGTAACAAGGGAAGAGTTCGCTGTGATTCTAGGAAAAACTTTAGGATTACAACCTCTTTACTTGGAAGAAGAAGTTTTTTCTGATTTGCCTTCTCATTCTTTTGCCTTTGGCTATGTGATGGCACTGCGAGCAACTGGGATAATTCAAGGTAGGAGTGAAGATTTTTTTGGATCCTCTCACAGTTTAACGCGACAAGAAGGGGCTGTTTTAATCGACAGGAGCCTTTCTCTAGTATCAGATTTTCAGGAAGTATCAGAGCTTCTTTTCTGGGAGGATCGAGAAAAGATAGCTCCTTATGCAAAAGATGCGGTAGCTCGCCTTACAGCGCTAGATTGGTTTACTATGTATCAAGAGGAAAATCTTTTTCGTCCTGAGGAAGCGATTTCACGAGGTGAGGTAGCAATATTATGTCAAAAAGTTCATGATCAACGTCTCAAAATCGCAAAAAAACCTTTTCGAGTAGAGCCGCTTTACCTTCAGGCCAGGGCAGGCTTTCCACAGCAAATCCAACTTGTCGACTCAATGTCACCTTATCCAGCTTCCTATGGCATTGATCAAGCATACACAGCTTTATTACGAGATGATGGTGTTTTTCAACCAACGGCGGCAGCTGCACCTGCGTATATAACAGTAAACCAAGGTTTGCAATCTGTCCAAATTCCCGTTAGAGCTACCAGCCATGAACCTATCAATGAAAGTGAGGACGAGCTTTTATACCCTCTCGCCTCATTGAAGACAATAACACCTCTTGCTTCTACTGTTGAAATCACCGGTTTCACGGATGCTGCTTACATAGAACTAGAGAAAAAAAGCTATCCCGGACCAACACAGGGACTTCTTTCCTATAGCCCTACGTGGACAGGTTATTACCGCCAACAAAGTCGAGCAGTAACCGTTGACCTCGGTTCGTTAAAAAAAGTAAGCCGTTTTTCACTACAATTTTTAGGTAACAAAGATCAAGGAATTACTCTTCCACAAGAAATGATGATAGAGATTTCTCAAGATGGCTCCTATTGGAACTATATTGGGAAAGTACTCAGAGGTCCTGAAGAGACGGAGGAAAGAGGTCCCACTGTCAAAACCTTTAGCCTGACATCAGCCCCTGTAGAGGCACAATATATACGCATTTCTTTTCCTGTCGAAGTATGGACTTTTGCTCGATGGCTCCGCGTAGAAGGACCAGCTCATGAGATTGCCCCTCCCCAATCTGAGAAAAATTTGCTTACTTTAGTACCACAAGGCGCGCCCCCTGTGAGCACTTCATACGTCGAGGGACCAAACAGAGAAAGGCTTCGTAACCCCATCCGCGATCTTTTGCTTATCTACACAGGACCTCATCAGAACAGTGAGTGGCGTCGAGAAGACTTTTTACCGATGATCGCCTATCGTACGACAGATGGAGAATTTGTAGACTCTTTCTTTGACGGCATGCTTTTTCTTCCCTATGTTAATCTTCCTTCTAATCCAGACAGCTGGCGTAGCTACTTAGACAACCTTTTCACACCGGAAAGACAACTTCATGCATTAAATGATGCCGTTTCACAATGGAAAAAAATGGGCAAATCCACATTGCAGAATCCTTACCCAGTTGTTCTTACACTTCCCTATCCCAACAATCAACAAGGTTCTTGGAAAAGCTATGAGGAACGAAGAGAGGCCTTGTTCTGGTACAAAAAAGAACTAGAAAAAAGATGGCAAGAAGCAGACTTCGACCATCTTGAACTAGTTGGATTTTATTGGGAAGGTGAAGCTATATATAACAAGGACGATGCTACGTTAATTCGCGAAATCGCTTCTATCTTGCGCTTTGAGAATCGACTCTTTTACTGGATACCCTATTATGAAGCAGCTGGCTTAAAAGATTGGCTTGTTCTTGGTTTTGACCAAGTCTACTTACAACCGAACTATTATTTTGTAAGTAATACTACAACCGAACGACTAGAAAACGCTAGGAAAATTGCCAATCACCTTGGCATTGGCTTGGAACTGGAAGGCGACGAACGTTTTATGAATTATCCTGATTTTCAACAACGTTATCTAGACTATCTGAAATGGCCAAGAGAAGATCACATGTCTTACGCCTATTACTATGGTTCAAAAAACTTACTACGGGCTATGTATAGCGGTAATTCAGAGGTACATCGAATCTATCACCAGCCTATCGGTGGATAAAAGATAAATAAAAAAGCTAGCACGATATGCTCAACTGAACAGGGGCACAATTGCCCCCATTACCTTAGTAAAATTTTTCCAAACAAGAGGTTTAAGCAAAGCAACAACAAGGCAAGACTACTCCCGTAAGAAAAAAATCTTGCGAAGGAGGAAGCACCTTGTTGTCGCAACAAATTGCTCCTACCTTCCGGCTCCTAACCCTCTCCACCCTTTTACTTCTCTTCTGTCTAACCGTAGCTTACTATCTGCCGCATATAGAAGCTCGAACAGAAGACCCCTTGCCACTACTGCGTTTGCATGTAGTGGCTCCCTCGAATGAAGAGCACGATCAAAACCTTAAACTACAAGTTCGTGATGACATAATAACCTATATAGACCCATTGCTAGCAGAGAGTCACTCTATAGAAGAAGCTCGCGAAAAAGTACAAGCCCACCTTGATGAAATCACAGAGATAGCAAAAAAGCGCATTCAAGAAGAAGGATATAGCTATAGCGCAGCAGCAGAAGTAGGTCGTTTTCACTTCCCCAAAAAAGTATATGGACATCTCAGTGCACCAGCCGGCGAATACGAAGCTTTGCGCATTCTCATCGGTACAGGCCAGGGAGACAACTGGTGGTGCGTACTTTATCCACCTCTTTGCTTAAACGATAGAATAGGTACACAAAAAACAGAAAGCCAGGATAACATAGAACAAAAGTCGACTCTATCACAGGCAAGCCCTAAGGAAGAACAAACCATTGAAGTGCGCTCGAAATTTTGGGACTGGATCCGGTCACTCATAGAGAAAATAAAAAAAACATCCAAGCCATCATGACTTGGATGTTTTTGTACTATTATGTAGTCCCACGCAGGCCGTCACTGTAACGTTTTCTAACCTGATGCTCTCAGGTGGGTGCTTCGTCTATAGGGATTTGCCCTCCTGTTAAACAGGCCCGGCAGCACCTATATGAACAAAAGCTCCCGTTTATACAATATCGATTGAAAACATTAAAAAGCAACGAACCCCGCAGGGCGTCGGTAACCACCGACATATAGGATTATAAACGAAAAAAATTAAAAAGTCTACATGTTTATGATTGGCAATAAAAATGGAATAAATTTTAATAAATGGATTTCATTTTTATTTATTTTTATTTAACAAAATGGTATTATATATAAGACGTAAAACACCACGGGAGTGCATAGGTCCTGGTGGGCTTCCTGGGCTTCAAACCCACGTGGCGCGCGGCAACCCCGGGCGCGGTAGGTTCGATTCCTACACACTCCCGCCATTATTAAAATTCCGCTAGATCTGCAAAGTTGTTACTTTACCCATGAGTTTGCCGGTTTAGCAAGGTTATGCTTCCAATCGAAAAACGTGAGAAAGCTTCTCTCATTCTTTATGAGGGGGGCTTTTTTGATCATTGAGCAATAAAGATAGCGGCAAAAAGCTTTTGACTCCGGGAACTTAGTTATGGCAACGACTTAAGGCACATCAATGTTAACGTTCTCGCTAATTTCTTTTATTTCAATTTTCATAACTCGATTTGACTTCGTTTCTGTGACTGTAAATTTATTATTCTTATACTCAAATGAAGTTCCTTCAGTTAAGGGGCCTTGCATATGAGCCATAAACCATCCACCGATGGTGTAGACGTCTTCTGATTCCAAATATATGCCCAACTCCTGCGCTATATCTGCAAGAGAAACTCGTCCATCTACCAAATAATGCCCCGGTTGAAGTTTCGTAATAGGTGAATAATCTTGATCATATTCATCTTGTATTTCACCAACAATTTCCTCAAGAATATCTTCAATCGTAACAAGGCCTGCCGTGCCGGCATATTCATCTAAGACGATAGCAATCTGAGTTCGTTCTTTCTGCATTTTTTTCATGATATCTATAAGAGGCGTAAATTCATAGACCAATAGAGGCTTCCGAATCAACTCCAGTAGAGAAGGGCTTCTGCTTTTATCTACGCAAAGATCGAGTAAGTCTTTTGTGTGAATATAACCGACAACATGGTCTTTATCGCCCTCACATACTGGATAGCGCCCATACTTTTCTGATTGAACGATTTTCAGATTTTCTTCAAATGAAAGATTTGTGTACAGACAGACCATATCGGGTCGAGGAATCATGATTTCCGTAACTACTTTCTCCGTCATCAAAAAAACATTGTTGGTAAAGTCCAGTTCAGTCTGGTTAATCTCACCACTTTGATGGCTTTGCAACATAATCATACGGATTTCTTCTTCTGAGTGACTTTCACTATGCTCCGATATGTTGCGAAGTCCCAGGGCACGAACAAGAATTCTTGCCGAGCCATTTAAGACCCAGATAAAGGGATACAATGCTTTATAAAATAGGATCAAAGGACCCGATAACCATAATGTGACTTTCTCTGCTCGTTGAATGGCCAATGTTTTTGGAGCCAATTCTCCTACAACAACATGAAGAAATGAGATAATTGAAAAGCCAACAACAAAAGAAATAGCTGAAATCGTACCTTGCGTTAGTTGTAGCTGTGCTAGAAGAGGATAAAATAAAACAGCAACAGCAGGTTTGCCTAACCAACCAAGTCCTAATGCTGTTAAAGTGATACCAAGTTGACAAGCCGATAAGTATTCATCAAGATTGCTGGTGACTTTTTTTGCATTTAATGCTTTTTTGTTGCCCTCATTAATTAATTGTTGAATCCGAGAATCTCTGACTTTTACGACAGCAAACTCAGCCGCTACAAAAAAAGCTGTCGCGGCAATGAGTAAAAACACAAGAAAAAGTTTGAAGCCCACACCAAGCTCTGGCATTGTTCGTCAACCCCCGAGGTCGCAAGCATTATACAATACTCGGTATTATTTCTCAGGACCTATGGGAGTATGTACTTGAAGAGAATGACGAAGGGGCCAACAACAAAGCAGTATATGGAAAAGTAAAGGAGCTTACCTTTTTTCATAACATTAATAAACCATTTCAAGGCCAGGTAAGAAGCAATAAAAGAAGATAGAAAAGCAATAATATAGGGGAGCAGCATGGACGAGCTTTCAGAAAGAATATCGCCTAGTGTATCAATTTGAAGAATCACCGCACCGATACTCACAGGAATATACAAAAGGAAAGAAAAGCGCAAGGCTGATTCACGGGTGAAACCTTTGAACATAGCGGCAACAACGGTAGCACCTGAACGACTAATACCAGGAATCAAAGCAACCGATTGAGCCAATCCAATGATGATGGCATCGATGACGGAGATTTGATTGTCTTTCTTTTTCCCAACTAAGTTCTGAATCAACCACAGAAAAATACCGGTGACAATCAAAGCGATTCCAACAACAATAATATTTTCAAGATGGCCTTCTAAGATATCTTTTAACAGCAACCCAAGAACTCCCGCTGGAATGGTCGCAATAAGTAGCAGTTTTACATAATCAAAGTCACTTTTTAGGTCGGGTGATTTATTGTAAAGGTAGACAGTGGAATTTATCGCCAATCGAAAGATATCACTACGATAAATAAGTAGCACAGATAGCAAAGATGCTGCATTGACAAGCGTTGCAAAGGCAAGTTGTTTGTGAGGCTCCCCTACAGAAATACCTAACAGTTCTTGAGCGATCATTAAATGTCCGCTTGATGAAATGGGAAGGGGCTCTGTAATGCCTTGCAAAAGGCCAAGTAGAAAAAACAAAATCAGTTCATTAGATATGGGACTCACTCACAATCATAATGTTTTTCATAAAAACGTAGACTTTAGTCTACCTCACGAAGCATCTTCTCAATGGCATTGATACGTACTTTCATTTCGGAGAGATCTTTAACTATCTTTTCCTGATCTTCGCTCATCTTTCTTTGCACCGAGACAACTTCTTCGGCAAGTTTACGATAAGCCTCATCTCTAGCAAATTCAGCCATATTCGATGTTTTAGCTCGTGCAGTTTTAAGTGCTTGCGTTATGGCAACAGCAATAACAATGGTAATTAGCGAAAAAAGGATAAGCACAAAAACCATTCCAAAAATTTCTTCACTCATTTGTCATCCTCCTTTTTAGTATCGGGATCTAATACGGTAGGAACAGTTTTCTTAAGGGTCAGTGTTTTTACCGCCTCAGCAATGCTCTCTGGGCTTATCTGCAGTGAAAAAGATGTTAGCTCATAAAATCTCATAGCTTTCCCATTATCCGATAATTTCATGGTGCTACTTACCAATCCGGCTGACTCGAGTTTTTTCAAATGCATGTATAGTAAAGGTCTACTAATCATAACCTCACGGGCCAGTTGGCTTACATGGATAGATCTTCCATGTAGTAAAGCAATAATTTTCAAGCGATAGGGGTTTGCTATTGCATCTAGTACTTTCAGTAGTTCATTGCCAGAAGGTAACATTAGATTGATGTTTTTTTCATTAATTACCTATCACCCACCTCATCCTAGCTAAATGAAAAATGTAAAATGTCTATACAAACAAAGAAAAAGATTACACGTGTAACAATTTTATTACAGGTGCAATCCTTTTTTAAGTGCTTTCGCTGATTCACTCTGTCGTCAAACTTGCTGAATTGATAATCATGTGAACTGCTCACCATTACTTCGTTCCCGTTGGCATTGCTTTGCGTAACCTCCTTTATTTCCCAATGACTCAGTCACAACCAGCAAGATGTATCTGGGTCAGGCGTTATGACTTCCTGGAGAGAGGACTTCAGACCTCAGCCATCGGCAGCTTGCTGCCGCTAAAGGCTCCTACGCGCCTCGCCGACCAAGTTTTTGGAATTAAACCTCCTTCTTCCAAGAGTCGCATTATTGCTTTCACAATATGAACATGATAGACTATAGTTGTAAAATTCTCAGAAATGATCGCGCAAAACTATGACTACATTTTTACACAAGACTATGAGTAAGGTTACAAAACTGCTTACGGGATTTCTTTGCCTCATTTCATGAGAAAGTGCAGACATACTCTTAGGCTCCGAATTTGAAGGGAGGCACCTATCCTTGCTCGTTCGGGATTGGATGAACAAAAGGCCGATTACCATACAATCAGATAGTACTTTGGCTGACGCAATGGCCCTCATGCACAACCATAATATTCGTCGATTGCCTGTCATGGAAAAAGACGATCTTGTCGGTATCGTAACGAAAAGCGACATCTTGAGAGCGACCCCACCAGGGACCATGACGACCTATGAAATGCATCTACTCAGTTCAAGCACCTTTTTATATCAGATTATGTCTAATGAAGTCATTACCGTACAATCTGACGCACTCCTTGAAGAAGCAGCGCTTTTGCTACGGAAACATAAAATTGGTGGTATGCCAGTACTAAAAAATAATCGCATTGTCGGCATGATCTCTGGTACAGACATTCTTGATACTTTTCTCCACGTCATGGGTATTTCCCGCAAAGGCTTGCGTCTTAACGTTGTTATTAACAACCACCCTGGTGAGCTAGCCAAACTCACAGAAATCGTAAAACAATACGGCAATATTTCTAGTATCGTTAATTTTGCCGGAACGAATGGTAAAGCTTCTCTCGTCTTAAGGCTAGAAGAATCTAGCAAAGACAAAGAAGTGCTTGAAGAAGCACTGCGCCAAGGAGGCTTTCAAATTCAGTCGTTGATTGAAGCATAATAAAGCACAAGTAAAGCAAAAAGCCAGTCTGCCTACTCGATAAAGGTGAACTGGCTTTTTCTATGTCTTTTTTTCACAATGAACAGACACCTAAATTTTCTTTTCCCATAATCTATGGGTGACTAGATTTCCCATACTTAACAAGGATGGTGAAACAATGGAAAAGAAATTCTGGTGGCCTCCTCTTGCAGCCTGGCCTATCGGCCCCCGTTGTGAAAAACCTCGCTCTCACGGCATTACCATGGTATTTGACAAGGGCATGGGTATGAATAATTTTCAAGATTTATTAGAAATAGCAGGAGAATATATTGATTTTATCAAGCTCGGCTTTGGATCGGCTGCTTTATATCGAAGTGAAATGCTAGCGCAGAAAGTAATTATGGCCCGTCGCTATGGAGTAGAGCTTTACACAGGCGGTACCTTAACAGAATTGGCTTACTGGCAAGGACTATTTGATGAATTCTTATACACGTTGCGCTCTCACGGCATTCAATGGGTTGAGATCTCCGACGGTACCATCCATCTCTCTTCACGAGAACGTAGAACCTTAATTCATAAAGCCGTTGAACAAGATTTTAAAGTACTCACAGAAGTGGGGAAAAAAGATCCCAAAAAACACTTGGCCTTGCCGGCTTTAATTCAACAAGTTCTCGAAGATACCAGCGACGGTGCTTCATACGTTATCGTAGAAGGACGAGAATCAGGCAAAGACGTAAACCTCTACGATGAATCAGGCACTGTAAAAGAAGAAGACATGAAGATGCTCATAGAATCATTGCCATCACTTGATCAATTGATCTGGGAAGCACCCCTAAAAGATCAACAACAATATCTGATAGAAACTTTTGGACCGAATGTTAATCTAGGAAATATTCCTTCCAACGAAGTGATTGCCCTGGAATCGCTGCGTCGTGGCCTGCGCTCTGATACATTGCGACAAGCATTAACAGGACGAAGCTGGCAAGAAGAAATTCATCCGAATACACAAATAATATAAAACCTGTCTAATAAAAGGAAAGAGCACTGCTTTTTCTCTACCAATCAAACCTGGAGGGGACCCTTTTGTATATTCGTATCTACGCCACCCACCAGGATGTAAAAAAAAAGGATCTAAAAAATAAAAAAGTCGTCGTAATAGATACACTACGAGCCACATCAACAATTGTGACAGCGCTGGCACATGGTTGTCGCCAGATCTTTCCTGTGTCGACAACCAACGAGGCCAAAATATTATCATCCAGTTGGTCCAAAGAAGAAGTGGTTCTGGGAGGGGAGTATAGAGGCTACCGTTTTGCTCACTTTAATTATGGCAACTCACCGTTAGAATACGAAGAAGAAGCCATAAAAGGAAAAAATCTTTTTCTAGTTACAACCAACGGTACCGTAGCATTACAAAAAACATCAGAAGCCTCAGAAGTCCTCGTAGCTTCCTTGTTAAACGGTCGCGCCATTGCTGACTATATCAGCCATATAGATCCGGCACAAGTCATCCTGCTTTGTTCTGGCACACAAGGTCACTTTTGTTTAGAAGACACGATTACAGCTGGGAAAATTATTTATCACTTATCAGAAAAGGAAGGTGAAATCGAAGGCGACGAAATGGCCATTGCAGCGCTTCAACTATACCAGTTGAACAAAGATCAATTGTTGGAACTTATGAAGCTAACTGATCATGGTCAACGCTTGATTGAACAAGGCTATGAACAAGATCTTAACTTCTGCCTGCGAGAAGATATTTACCCGATCATACCGCAACTGAGTCTGTCTAGAATTCGTCTTCTTAACAGAGGGGAAAACATTGGCATGGAAAAAAAGCTCTAGCATAAGCATAGTAGCAGACAACCCTCCTGAGAGGAGGAGGTACCCTTGAATGGGGGAACTCTGCTACTTCTTATCGTTATTCTCATTGGTATCTTAGCAAGATCGCCACTGACTGTCATGGCCACGGTGGCCATCCTCGTACTGCATCTCATGGGCTGGCATGGTTGGTTACACTGGGCAGAGCGACACGGTGTCAACGTAGGACTATTCATGTTAACACTGGCCATGTTAGCCCCTTTTGCTACAGGAAAAGTAGGCTTTAAAGATGTGGTCCAGACTTTTGTGTCAGTACCTGGTCTGATAGCTATAGCGGGTGGTGTTATTGCCACCAACCTGAACAAGCACGGCATTGCCCTATTGCACGGCGAGCCTCAAATTATTGTAGGGATGATTGTAGGATCTTTGCTAGGCATCGTATTCTTCGGTGGCATACCTGTAGGACCCTTGATGGCAGGCGGTCTCACAGCCCTTGCTTTATCCATCTACCGCTATTTTTTAAGCTGAGCCTGTCGCCTGACTCTTAGGAGGTTGCAGGTAGCGCCAAGCAAGAAAAAGAGTAATTGCCCCGACGACAGCCCAGGGCGCATAGAGCATCACCGGACCACCACGCTCCAGCAAGCTAAAAACAGGCGGACCTAGGGCAACACCAATAAAGCGTACACCACCATAAAAAGCTGTCATAGCACCGCGCTCTTCTTCCGGTGCTGACGAAGTAACAATCGTATTCAACCCTGGGAGCAACAGTCCCACACCGAGTCCGAGCACAGCAAGCAAAGCCAAAACAGCAGGAATGGTCTGAAATAGAGCAGAAAGAACAAGTGATATGGAAAAAAGAGCTAAGCCGATCAATATGGCCGTCTTTAAAAAGTTGGGTTTTTTCTGTAACAAAAAGCCAGTACCGAGAGCTGTCGAAGCAGATGCTAGAACAGGAAGGGCTAGAACGAGGCCTTTTTGCACACCTTGTAAACCATAGGTGGCTTCTAGAGCATCAGAAAGATAGGCCAATACACCGAAAAGCGTAAAAAGAGCGAGCATGCCGCCAAAAAAAGCGACCAATAAAGTAGATGCTTTCTTCTTGAAAAGACTGAATACACCAGAGAAATAAGCGGACAGGCTTTTACCCTGTGCTGCTTTTTCTTTTTTTGACTCTTTGACCAAGAAAGCAACAGCAAGAGCCACTGGAATGGCTAAAGCAGCATAAACGTAAAATATGGACCACCAGATAAATAGTACAAGCAAAGAACCTAGGATAGGGCTAATCACCTTGCCCATGCCATTGGTTGCTTCTAAAACACCAAGAGCTTTATTACGAGCTTTACTTTGATAAAGATCACCAACAAGTGCCATAGCCAGCGGAGCCGTACCAGCAGCCCCTAAGCCCTGTATAATTCTACCGGCCAACATAACAGTATAAGAATTTCCAAAAAGCACTGGTGACAAACCGGAAATAAGTCCGCCCAAGCCGTAAATGAGCAAGGCAGGCACAATAATTTTTTTTCGTTCCATACGGTCAGACAAAAAACCAACGAAAGGAATCGCTAAACCAGCAGGGATGGAGAAAAAAGTAATCAACAGACCGACCTGTAATGGCGTGATCCCCATGGCTTCGCGAATCTGAGGAAAAGCAGGAATTAACATAGAATTGCCAAGCACCATAATGAGAGGAACACCTGCTAAGGCAAGAAGAACCCAGTTAGAAGGGGATGTAGCAACCGTACTTTCACCGGAAGCACTACCTTTGCTGCCATCATCACTGCCTGCGGTAGAGCTAAAAGGGCCTGCAGGAAAAGGTTCTTTGAGAGATCCTGCCCATTCACTGGCAAATTCCGTTCCGGCATATTCCGAGCCTGTCGTTTCTGCTGGAGCCGGTGTTTTAACAGTTCCAGCCCACTCTTTTTTCCCGGCCTCGGCACTATCTTCTAAGGCCTTTTTTGACTGGTCCATGGGGAAGGCCTCCTGTCATTCTATCTTTTGTAGTTTCATTTTTTACCTGCTCATTCTTCCCCAAAGGCGCGAGTCCTATGTTCTCTTGCTTGTCTTGATCCATTAAAAAAAGCTCCTGCAGAGCCGGGGTGCCTCTACAGGAGCTTGCATATCTTAATTAAATTATTAGTCTTCCATTGTGGAAAGATCGCCTGTAGGTAGGCCCAGTTCCCAAGCTTTGAGAACGCGGCGCATAATCTTACCAGAGCGAGTCTTAGGAAGCTTATCACGAACTTCAATTTCTCTAGGTGCTGCGTGAGCTGCCAGACCTTTTTTCACGAAGTCAACAATTTCAGCTTGTAACTCTTCAGACCAAGTATAACCTTCGCGAAGAGAGATGAAAGCTTTAATGATTTCACCGCGAACAGGATCAGGCTTACCAATAACGCCGGCTTCACCGACGGCAGGATGCTCTACCAGCTTAGACTCTACTTCAAAGGGACCGACGCGCTCACCAGAAGTGTTAATAACGTCATCGATACGACCTTGGAACCAGAAGTAACCTTCCTCATCCATGTAAGCAGAGTCACCAGATACATACCAGCCTTCAATTTTGAAGTACTCGTTGTACTTAGCTTCGTTCTTCCAGATTTTACGCATCATGGAAGGCCAGCCTTTGCGAACGGCCAAGTTACCCATCTGTAATGGAGGCAATACATTGCCTTTATCATCAATGATAGCAGCTTCGATGCCAGGGAAAGGCTTACCCATGGAGCCAGGCTTGACAGGCATACAAGGGTAGTTAGAAATAATTTGACCACCTGTCTCAGTCATCCACCAGTTATCGTGAATGCGGCGATCAAATACTTTCATACCCCAACGTACCACTTCAGGGTTCAAAGGCTCACCGACGGACAGAACGTGACGAACACTGGAAATATCATGCTCTTTTACCAGATCGTCACCAGCAGCCATTAACATACGAAATGCTGTGGGTGCACTGTACCAAACAGTGACTTTGTTCTCTTCAAGGGTCTTGTACCAATCAGCAGGCTTAAAACGTCCACCGCGAACAACGGAAGAAACGCCATTGAGGTAAGGGGCCCATACACCGTAGGAAATACCGGTAACCCAGCCAGGATCGGCAGTACACCAGTAAATATCGTCTTCTTTCAGATCCAGAATCCATTTGCCTGTCTGATAATGCTGAATCATGCCGTTATGTACGTGAAGCACGCCTTTTGGTTTACCTGTTGATCCAGAAGTATAGAGCAGCAACATGGGATCTTCACGATCGACCCACTCGATGTCAAATTCAGTTGAAGCTTGTTCCATTTCAGCGTGCCAATCGATTTCGCCTTCACCGAGACCTTCTTCAGGTACGCCAACCATGAAGATGTGCTTTAAGTGAGGCAATTGATCTTTGGGGATACGGTTGCGCAGTGCTGGTGTTGTAATAATAGCGACTGCTTCTGCATCACCAAGACGGTCCCGAACGGCCACTTCCATAAATGCCTCAAAAAGTGGTCCAGCAATACAGCCTGTCTTAATAATACCCAAGAAAGAAGCGTACAACTCAGGACTACGAGGCATGAAGATAAAGACGCGTTCGCCTTTATTAATGCCATACTTCTTGAGTACATTGGCAAATTGGTTGGACCTTTCCATCATCTGGCGATACGTAACTGCTTCGTTGCGAGCAGGGTCTGAGTAGTACAGTGCCACCTTATCGCCTAAACCTTTTTCCAGCACGTTGCGATCAACGGCCTCATAAGCGATATTGACTTTACCCGTCCTGTACCAGGAAAACTCTTTCTCTACGTCTTCCCAATTAAAATTCGCCCGGGCTTCTTCGTAGTTTTTCAGGTTGTTATCACCCGGAAAAACAGGGATCAGTTCTCCTTGCATTCAGCGCCCTCCTCATTCAACTCTAAGCTTTTTTAGAAATATTCAGAGAAATCAAAATTGAGGCCATTTCAGATTAGCAAAAAGAATAGCATAAGTATATGGTTTTTCGATAAACTGTTAATTTTCAACCTTGAAATGTCTATATAGCACTCTGAATGGTAATAAGGAACAGAGAAAACCAAAAAATAGAAAAAAGACAAAGGGGTTAGTGTGTGGATAAAACTGTGGATAACCCCCGAAAAGAGCGGTATAATTGTGGATAAATGGCGGTTAAGGTGTGGATGACGGTAGAATAATTTTTCTAGAATTACTTACGTCTGAGGGATCTTAAGTTGTGGAAGCTGCTGCAAGAAAGATTTACGCCGCTCATGGCGTTGCTCTGCTTCAGTTACAAAAGATTTATACTGCTCCATGGCGCTGACAATGTTGTGAATGGCCAACTCTAAGGGACAATGAGAGACAAAAACCCACGTAGGCATCAAGTTCACATCAGAAGGCGTAATAAAGTCACGTTCCATAATCTCCCCATTTTTTGTTAATGTGTAAAAGACCTTGCGGCGATCATCGTAATAGAGGACAATTTCTGGATAGAAATGGCCTGTGTTGGCAATGGGGAACTTAATGCCGCCTTGATATACCATACCGAGCACTGGGAGAATATTTTCAATCAGACGTTGGAGCATAGACGTTTCTTGCGTTTCAAGATGGACTTTTTCTTTTTCAATGACCGCTAGCTTTTTGCTTAACCGGCCAATTTCGTCTATTAACTGAGTCTCTGTCTTTTCCAAGAAATTCTTAAGATTTTCAGACATAGCAAACCCTCCTTTTATCT
The DNA here is from genome assembly GCF_009649955.1 of Heliorestis convoluta. Lineage (NCBI taxonomy): Bacteria > Bacillati > Bacillota > Clostridia > Eubacteriales > Heliobacteriaceae > Heliorestis > Heliorestis convoluta. Next base: position 845,164 of record NZ_CP045875.1, read on the forward strand.
CTGTGATAACTCTCTGTTTAATTCTTGATTCTCCCCCAAAAAACCTGCCGAAGGATTAGAAAAAGGTGGAAAATAGATGGAACATAAAAAGCTGAAAGCAGTCCGCAGTAGAATAAAAAAAAGCAAAACCAAGAAAGAAACTACCGAAGATCATTGCTGTGAAGAATACCGAGTTCATCCTGAAGTTGTAACAGAACGAGTGAGCGATATGCTTGATGCAAAAAGCTATCAAGAATTGGCACAACTGTTCAAAGCCCTTGGAGATCCAACACGTGTGCGTATCTTGCACGTTCTTTCTCGTGGAGAACTCTGTGTATGTGACCTTGCCAGCCTTTTAGAAATGAGCCAATCAGCCATATCTCACCAACTTCGTCAGTTGCGGCACTTAGGGCTACTTCGGTATCGTAAAGAAGGCAAAATGGTTTACTATCAACTCGATGATCAACATATGGTTAAGATATTCGAAGAAGGGCTGGAACATATAAGAGAAGGTTAAAGTAGAAAAAAAAGAAAAGATCGAAAGGCTCCGTACAAGACAGCAAGGTCTAGGTGTGGAGCCTTTTGTGTATCCATGTAAAAGGGGAAAAAAGCAGTAAAGGAGCGCCCCATCATGGTTTTTTTATTACGAAAAAAAGTGATCTTGGCCATTGTAACCATCGGTCTTCTGGGAAGCTTGACACTACTTTACTTTACCCCCTTTTCTCTTTTCATAATAGATGCAAAGACAGAGCAAGAAGAATTAACTCTTCTAAGCAATAAAAAGGAAGAAAACGAACCAATTCGATTTGATGAAAAAAATTTTCTTGATCTAATCTTAGAAGTCAACAAAGAACCAGAAAAATATCTGGGCAGGCCTGTTGAGATCAGTGGCTACTTAATTAAAGAAAAGGTACAAGGAGAAAACAAGTTTTACGTAGCTCGTTACGTCATCAATGCTTGCCTTGCTGATACAGTTCTCATGGGTCTAGGACTAGAAAATATTATAGAAAAAGAAACAGAAGAAGGAAGAATCGGAGCCGGTGTCTGGGTACACATAGAAGGCACCTTTGCTCGCGCCAAAGCACCTCAACAGTCCGGTGAACTTATTATCATCGTAAAAAAGGCTACCGTAGAAGATGAACCTACGAACCCTAACATCTATGTAGAGGCGGTTATGCCGGAAGGGGCAGTTTAAAAAAGTGAAAAGACGTAAAATTTAAGAGTGAAGAAAGAGTGAAAAAGAGGAACTCCCCGCCTCAAAAGCGAAAACAACGTAAAGCCTTCCTTAAGATGGAAAGTAATCAAGGAAAGAAAAAGGGGGCCACACCTTTTGAAGAAAAATAAAAGCAACCGATTCGGTCCTAAAAAACGCAAGCAGCGCAGTACGCCCCTAGACGTAATCACCACGAAAGGACAAAAAGCAAAAAACTCCCCCCAGGAATGGCCTACGTCAGAAGAAGGGCATCGATATGTCAAAGCCATTGCGCGAGATCTCAATCTCTTTCGCCGCACCTACCGGCTAAAAAAAGTGCAGAAGCCACCTCATTCTAACCCGCAAAATCCCCTTTTTAAAGGACTACAACTCGATGATTTTCAAGTTCAAGCCGTTCAATACTTAGACCAGGGACAGGATTGTCTGGTAGCGGCGCACACAGGCAATGGAAAAACGTTAATCGCCGACTACCTTGTTGACAAGGCCATGCAAGAAGGCCGACAAGTTTTTTATACAGCGCCCATCAAAGCCTTATCGAATCAAAAATATCGTGATTACTGCAGTGCCTACGGAGAAGAAAGTGTAGGACTGCTCACAGGCGACCACCAGATCAATCGCCTAGCTTCGATTATCGTCATGACAACAGAAATATTTCGCAACATGCTCATCGAAAAAGATGTGCCACCAGCCCTTTCGCACGTTGTCTTTGATGAAATACACTATCTCAATGACCCGGAACGTGGTGCCGTCTGGGAAGAGTGTCTGATTCTTTTACCACCGCAAGTACGCCTACTTGGCCTTTCTGCGACTGTTCCCAACATCGATGAAATCGCCCAGTGGCTCAGCCATGTTCATAACCGACCCGTGCCTGTCGTTAAATATCTTCATCGCCATGTACCTTTAGAACATTTCTATTATCAAAAGGACATTGGCCTAGGCACATCGAGCCAGATGATCAGCTTTTGGAATGAGATGCAAGAACCACCGAAAGATTTAGCGGAACAGAAGCTTCGGGAGAAAAAAATGGGGCGCCATGGCCTCATTGGCATGACCAGTCACCGCTACCTTATTGCCTGCCTTGCCTCCATGGAGTTAATTCCGGCTATCTACTTCTTATTCAGTCGAGCGGGCTGTGAACAAGCTGCCAACGATTGGCGAGGTTATACCTTTCTTTCCCTACAAGACCAAGAAAAAGCTGAGACAACGTTGACCCAGATCGAAGAAAAGTTGGGCTCAGCCTTAATCAACAGCACCACTTGGACAACGATGCGCGATCTATTGGTACGAGGCATTGCTTTTCACCATGCAGGCTTACCGCCTATTGTTAAGCAAGCTGTAGAAGAAGCTTTTGGCCGTGCCATCGTTCGTGTACTTTATGCTACAGAAACTTTTGCCGTTGGCATTAACTATCCAGTGAAAACAGTATGTATCGACAGCACCACCAAATTCGACGGTAAAAGCTTCCGCGTCATGACAGGCACAGAATATCACCAAATGGCGGGTCGAGCCGGCCGAAGAGGCATGGACGATCGAGCTTGGTAATCGTACGAGCAGATTATCAATATTTCTCAGAAGAACGATTCCCTCACTGGCCAGAAAAAACAGCCGAAGCCATTCGCTCTCATTTCACCCTATCTTTTAACTCTGTCGTCAACTTGGCAGCCCATCACACCGATGAGCAAGTCGATAAAATTCTCTCTCACAATTTCAAAGCCTATCAACAACAAAGAGAATCAGAGCAAGCCCGGTTACAGATGGAGTCCCTAACGACCCAGGATGTATTACCGCGTTGTAGTGTCTTTGGCGAAGATGCTTGCCCTGCCAATCGACAGGCCTTAGAAAAAGAATTGCGCAAAATTCTAATCAAGCTAAAGACATGGGAGCAACAAGAGTTTAAAAGCGAACGGTTACGGCGTCGTATTGAACTAGCCCAAGAAAGGAAAGAAGAAATACAGCAACGGACTCAAGTCTTGCCCAAGCTTCGTTGCAACCGCCAGGATCGCCTTATTTGTCAGCAAAGAAACAGTGAAACAAAAGGGCATAATCTTTCTTTTCGCAAAGCTGAAGAAAAGCTTAACCGAGCCCAGAATCGCATTCAAGAGATTGGCAAGTCCTATGAAGAAATGGTCCAATTTCTTATAGAGCATCAATACCTCGGTGAAGATGGCAAAACAATGATGCCACGAGGCACCGCCTTGGCCAAACTCCACGTAGAAGAACTGCTCGTCACAGAATGGCTCTATGAAGGACTTTTACACCGCGTCAATGAAGTGGAACTGGCGGCTTTAATCGGAGGCGTCGTTATGGAAGATGGTCGCTTTGAGCAACATATTATTCATGGTGCCAAAAGCGTCAGTGAATCGTTGCGAGAAGGTGCTGATATTTTTAAGCGTGTCAGAGATATGGTGCCAGCCAAATTGCCACAGCCCCACTTTCGCCTGGAAGGTTGCTGGCTTATGAAGTTGCTCGTGGAAGCGCCAGAATGGCATACCTTCTTATCCATGGCCAATATGGCCGAAGGCGATGCCATTGCCTTTGCTCGCAGAACCATGGATGTACTGCGACAGCTTACCCGAGCCGTCGCCGATGATGATAGCCTCCGGAAAAAAGTAGGGCGAGCCCAAGATCTAGTCGCACGCCCTGAAGTTGTCGCTGGTTTATAAGTTTCAAGAAATATTATTAAAGAACATTGCCCGATGAAAGGAGACCCTGCTCATGGCGCTTTATGATCACCTACGAGCATACTATGAACTTGTTTTCCCAACACGAAAAGAAGTAATAGACTTTCTCGAACACCAATTTGCCCAGGATGGTCTACTTCAGATCATAGATGCTGCTTGCGGCACCGGCGGACAAGCCCTTGCTTTAGCAGAGAGAGGATACAATCTTCTAGCCCTTGACTTGCACGAAGCAATGGTAGAAGCCGGTCGCAATAAAGCCAGAGCGATGGAAATCCCTTCGGCAGGTGAAGTTCTTTCTAGCGGTACTGTACGTTTTGAAGTGATGGATATGACTCGTCTCAGACTTTTCCCCACAGAACCTTGGCAAGGCCTCTACTGTATCGGTAACTCACTGCCTCATCTGATCGAAGAAGGACAAGTTGAAAAGACCCTGCAGAACTGGCGCGAAAATCTCACCTCACAGCATAAGACCTTGATTATTCAAATTGTTAATTTTTCCAAAATCTTCAACGAAGGTGGAGAGTTCCCCCTTTTAACAGGGCAAAAAGATGATGTAAAAGTCACCTTTGAACGACGTTATGAAGAAAAAGAATCAAATCTCATTTCATTTATCACCCATCTCAAGATAGAAAAGGGAGAAGAGGAAAAGACCTATCGTGATGAAACAACCTTACGACCTTTGACAAAAGGATTTTTACAAGAGCACTTACAGCGCCTTGGTTATAATGACCTTCAATGGTACGGCGATGTAACAGGAAAACCTTTTCATCCAGAAGAAAGCCCAGCCATTGTCGTTGTGGCTCGTATCAAAAGATAAAAGATTTTTGAGGTCATCGCTTGCAAAAAGAAGAAAGACAGCAATTACAAGAGCCTATAGCCTTGTCTGAAAGGGAGGGAAAGTGGTAATATTACTAATGAAGTAATAAAAAGCCGTCGAGAATGGAGGCCATAGACGTGGAAATTACCCGTAAAGCAGAATACGCCATCACAGCCTTACTCGACTTGGCTTTGTTACCGGAAGGAGAATTTACCCTTTCCAAAGAAATAGCCAGACGGCAAGGCATTCCCAGCAACTTTCTTCCCCAGATCATGGCCACCTTAAGTCGCAAAGGCTGGGTAGAAGCCACAAGAGGCGCTGGCGGTGGTGTCCGACTTTCCGTAGACCCGGCGACCATTTCACTGCAAGCTGTCATAGAAGTCATCGAGGGGCCCATTGCCATTAACAAGTGCCTCGTTGGAGCTGGCATATGCCAGAACCAGAGCGCCTGCCCACTGCACAACGTCTGGTCTCGAGCCCAAGCAGCCATGTTACAAGTCTTAGGTGAAACAACAGTAGCCGATCTCGTCACGTCCAAAAAAGTCTTGTTAGAAATCATAGAAAAAGAAAAACAGTAGTTTCGAAGAAAATAAAAATCCGACCGGAGGCGCAGGCACTCCGGTTTTTTGTGTTTTTTATAACTTTTTTCTAGAATCGTGATAAATATCACTGAACTAGTAAGGTATATTTGGTTTAATATAACCAAGTTAGTTACATTAAAAAAACGACTTCACAAAAGCACCAAAAATTTTTCGCAAAAAAGTTTTTTATCCTGAATTAAAAAATGGAGGGGTACATCAATGCATTGCTATCAATGTTCACAAACACCCAAAGGCGGTTGCACCAGCAAAATCGGCGTCTGTGGAAAAAATGAAGATGTAGCAGCCTTACAAGATACAATTATTTTTGGCCTCAAAGGCGTTGCCGCCTATGCAACCCATGCTCGTGAGCTCGGCTACACAGACTCAGAAGTAGATGCTATTACCCAAGAAGCACTCTACCTAACCTTAACAAACTCCAACTTTAATGTGCAAGAGCATATCGCCATGGCCCTTCGCGTCGGCCACGGAACCGTGAAAGTCATGGATCTGCTTGATAGAGCCCACACAGAAAAACTGGGCGTACCACAACCGGCTGTTGTCAGCTCTGACAAAATCGAAGGAAAATGTATTGTTGTTACGGGCCATAACCTTTTTGCTTTAGAAGAACTGCTCAAGCAAACAGAAGGCAAAGGCATCAACATTTACACCCACTCGGAAATGCTTCCAGCCCACGGCTATCCAGCTTTGAAAAAATACAGCCACCTAAAAGGAAACATCGGCAAAGCTTGGTATGACCAGCGTCAACTATTCGAAAACTTCCCGGGTGCTATCTTAGCAACAACCAACTGTGTAATGCCTATTAAAGGCAGCTACGCCGACCGTTTCTTCACCTACGGCGTCACAGGCTTAGAAGGTGCAGCCAAGATCGAAAACAACAACTTTGCACCACTAATTGAAAAAGCCCTTTCCTTACCGGCTGCCTCTGTTGATTCCAGCAAAACAATGCTCACAGGTTTCCACCATGAAACAGTCTTAGGCTTAGCAGACAAAGTCATTGCTGCTGTCAAAGCAGGCAAAATCAAGCGCTTCTTCGTCATCGCTGGTTGTGACAAGCCTGGTAAAGGCGGCGAATACTACCGTGAACTCGCTCTTTCCGTACCAAAAGACTGTGTCATCCTCACCACCTCCTGTGGTAAATTCCGCTTCAACGACCACGACTTCGGCGACATTGACGGCATTCCTCGTTACATTGACCTCGGACAATGTAACAACTCCGGCTCTGCTGTAAAAATCGCCGTAGCGCTAGCAGAAGCCTTCGGATGCTCCGTCAACGACCTACCTGTCAGCATCGTCCTATCTTGGTTCGAACAAAAAGCCGTCGCCATCTTACTAGGCCTCTTCAGCCTCGGCGTCAAAAATATCTACGTCGGCCCCAACCCACCAGAATTCATTACCCCAGGCGTACTCAAAGTTCTACAAGACAACTTTAACTTGCAACTAACAGGCAATGCCCAAGAAGACCTGAAAGCCATGCTCGGCAACGGTTCTGCCGTAAAAGTAGGTCCTACTTCTTGGAACGACAAGCTCAAGAACCTCCTTTCCCGTTTCTAAAAAAACCATAAACAAAGCAGAAGCGCAGAAGGGTTTAAATCTTGGAGATATGGAAACATATCAACAAAAGCCCTTCTGCGCTTTTCTTCATGAAACCAGAGCCTAGCAACAAAACAACGAAAGGAGGTCTAAACTCCAATGACAGAACAAAAACCTCCCCCAGGCTTTGAAGATATGCTGGCCCCCAGAGGCGCTAACAAACAACGGGACCTGAAAACTTTCGCCATCGTGCCCCATCACCCCGGCGGTTTTATGACACCGGATCAACTGGCCAAAGTCGCCGAAGTAGCCAAAAAGTACGCCAAAGTCGTCAACGTCACATCGGGCCAACAAATCATGCTCATCGGCTTAGAAAGAAATGACGTAGAAAAAGCTTGGCAAGATCTCGGTAGAGAACCAGAAGGATTGCTCGGACCACGCTGTCGTGGTGTACGCTTTTGTCCAGGCATCGCCTATTGCAAACGAGCTACCTCCGATGCCATCGGCATCGGTACACAACTCGATAAAAAATTCCGAGGCATGGACGTACCGAACAAAGTAAAAATGAGCGTAGCCGGCTGCTACCTCTCCTGCACTGCCCCAGCCATTCGCGACATAGGCATCATCGGCGTAGATGCCGACAGCTATCGCATCGTCATCGGCGGTAGCGGCGGTCACGCCCCCCGCCTTGCCGACCTTCTCATCGAAGGCGTCAATCGCCAACAAGTCTTAGAAATCTGCGAAAGAACACTGAACTACTTCAAAGAAAAAGCCCAACCCGGTGAACGCCTCTCAGAATTTGTCCCTCGCATGGGACTAAAACAAGTTCGCCAGGAAATTTTAGGACCTATGAAAGACTTACCAAGATGGCCTACAGAAGAAGAAGAAAAAAATAGAGTACTCCGAGGCCCCAACCCACCCATGACAGTACAAAGCGGCGGCCAAGCAAGCTGCCCCATGCCGCCTATGTAAAGCCAGTATCCCTTTTAGAAGGAATCGACAACGCCGCTCTCCCTTCACTGTAAGGCATCGACACTACCTAATGATAAGGAGACCAAATAATGATAGAAAAAGAAATGACCATTGCCCATATTGTCCAAAACTACCCTGCCACCATTCCCGTATTTCGCTCTTTTGGCATGCACTGCCTAGGCTGCCCCTCGGCCACAGGAGAATCGCTAGCCCAAGCAGCACAAGTCCACGGTTTTGACGTCGATAGACTGCTAGGTGCCCTGAACGACGCGCTGAAAAGCGATTAAGAAAGTAGTTTTCCAGCCCCCGATATGATACAATGAGGCTCCGCCAGACTTTTTTTTGGCGGAGTTTTTTCTTGTTGTCCCACTGCAACCAACAGAAGGGAGAGGGACATGTCATTAGCACATTGGTTACAACGCCTTTGGGAAAAAGGCGTGCTGCATCTACATAAACTGCTCTATCACTCCAAAGAAGAATTACAACTGAGCAACGAAACATTACAAGCCTTGCTAGTGATCGAAGAAAAAATGGCCACAGCAGGTGACAAAGGCATTCCTGTCGTCGGCCTCACACGACATATCGCCGACTCCATCGCACACCTCAAAAAAAGCAATATCATTGAAGTAGAATGCGAAGAAGGTCGCGCTTTCATTTCTTTTACACCCCTTTTTGCCAGGTTGCTCCAGAGCAAAGGAGGCCATTCCGAACTAGGCAAACAGTACCTGCAAATGTACGAAGAAATTCAAGAAGAAATGGGCCGCCTCGAAGACGTAAGAAACCGACAAGTCTTCGAACGGAACCAACTTCATGAAGAGCGCAAGGCAATGCTAGAAAAAGAAGAACGCCTCCATACCTGGGAAAAGGAACTACGAAAAAAAGAAAAAGAAATCCAAGAAGAGCAAAAAGAACTGATTCAAGAAGAAAAAAAATTACAAGAAAAAGCGCTTCATCTGGGAGAAGAAAAACTTCTCCTCGAAAAGGAAAGAAACGATCTAAATAATTTACGCCAAGAACTAAAAGAAGTAAAAGCCTACTTAGATCAACAATCAGCAACACGCAACCGCTCTTCTGTCGTTATACCCCTTTTTGAACAAGAAGAAAGCCAACTCTTGCAAATCGCTACATTCTTGCAGCAACAACGGGGACAAGCTGCCAACAAAGAAGAGATTCGAGAAATTGAAAAGCTTCAACAGCGCTACCGCTGGTCTCTCGAATTTACCTTGCGCTTTCTCAACCTAGCTTTCAAGCAAGGTCATCGCAGCGTAATAGAGTACCGTCGCCAGGCTGAAATGGTCTATCAGCGAGGTATCGAGACGATCGAAAAGCTCGAAGAATATTTTAATAAAAAATCATTTTTTGATGAAAAAATATCAGAAGTCTGGGTCACCTTAGGTAGCTCCATCCGGATCAACGATATCTTTATAGACATGTACAAAAAATGGTCACAGACCTGGGGCTTTTCTCACGAAGTAATCCTAAGAGCCTGTCAAGAAACATACAAAGGCGCTCAGAATCCCAACCTCAATTACGTCGACGCCATCTTGACGCGTTGGCGCCAAGCGGGCGTCCGTACAGTCCAAGAAGGGGAACGGGAAATAGAAAAGTTCAAACAACAACGCAATCGTAACTACCAAAGAAACAAAGCCACCATCGCCACCAGCAGCCCCTTATCAGGTGAAAACGTCGTACCCAAAAATGAAGAAGAAGCCAAAGCCTACGAACGCTTTCGCCATCTGTAGAGCAATCTGATAGATAGACAGGCCAAATCCAAAGAGGTGATCAGCACCCAATGATCGACCGCGATACAAAACGCCTACGCAAACAAGCCGAGCGGGACAGAAGAGTCGAAGAAATTTACCAAAAAGATAAAAAGCTCTATGAAATCGATCAAGCTTTGCGCCTTACAGGGATACAACTCCTTCAATTAGCCTTAGGTAAAATATCTCTACAAGAGCAAGAAGCGCTAAGTAAGAAACGGTCTCAACTAAGCGAGGAACGAGAAAAGCGGCTTAAAGCCTTAGGACTCGATCAAAAGCTCTACGAAGTACAGTGGGATTGCCCCCAGTGCCACGATCGAGGCTGGATTGACTTTGGCGTAAAATGCACCTGTCTCATTCAAGAAGAAATCAACACAGCCTTTGCGCAATCGGGACTTACAGAAGAAATGAAAGACCAAACTTTTGAGTCTTTTGATCTAACCTGGTATAAAGAACAAAGAGATGGATTGGCCCTCGCGCAGAAAATGGACAAGGTACTCGCCCTTTGCCGCAACTTTGCCCGTGAAGTAATCGCAGGAAAAAGGCAAAAAGATTTGCTTTTCTACGGCGCTGTAGGAACGGGCAAGACCCACCTTTCCAGCGCCATTGCCAATGCTGTCTTAGCAGAAGGCAAATCCGTCGTCTATCGCACGATCAGCCAAATTATCACCACCATCTACGAAGCCAAGTTCGACTTTCAGAATCAAGGTCGTCAACCAGAAGTACTCAAAGGGTTGCGCCAAGCTGATCTGGTGATCATTGACGACCTAGGAACTGAAAAAACAACGGAATTTGTCGTACAGGAGCTTTTTGAGTTGATAAACGATCGTCAGCGCATGGGCAAACCTCTATTAATCTCAACCAACATGGCTCTTCGAGATCTACCCAGTCGCTATAGCATGCGAACGGCCGATCGCCTGATTACGCGTTCAATTTGTATTCAATTCGAAGGCATGAGCATACGACAACTGAAGGCAGAAAAGTAGACGCCATAAAGTAGGTGAGTGTATTGTCTACGCAACAATCTTGGACTATCGGCATTGATGCTGGATCAACAGCCATCAAAATCGCTTTATACAACGGCCAGGATTTCTTTTGTGGACAAAGACCTTCTGGATGGAGCCCCCGTCAAGAAGCCCAAGAAATGCTTGACAAAGCAGTCAAAGAGCAAGTTGCAGCACCTTCAGAAGCAGAAAAAACGATCAAAGCCATCTACGCTACGGGCTACGGTCGTGTCAGTTTGCACTTTGCCAACAAAGCGATGACAGAAATTGCTTGTCACGGCAAAGGCGCTGCCTATCTAGCCAAGGAAGCGTTAGCATTAGAAAAAAGCCTGATCATTGATATAGGTGGCCAAGATGCCAAAGGCATTGTCATCAACAACCAAGGTCGCGTTTTAGACTTTGTCATGAATGACAAATGCGCCGCCGGTACAGGTCGGTTCTTGCAAGTAACAGCACAGGCTTTAGGCTTAGAAGTGACTGACTTATCCACGATCGCGGAAGAAGGAACTGATAGAGCCCACCCCATTAACGCCATGTGTACCGTTTTTGCTGAATCGGAAGTCATCGGTTTACTTCATAAAGGAATAAGTCGCCAAGCCATCGTTGCTGGCTTACATCAATCCATCGCGCGCCGCGTTGTCGCCATGGTAGCTCGATTGCTACCGAGAGAGGAAAGCCCTATACTATTTACAGGCGGTGTATCTTGTAATCAAAGCATTGCTAAGGCCATAGAAGCAGAATTACAACGACCAGTTATCGTTCCATCCCAAGCAACCTACGCTGGAGCCATTGGTGCAGCTTTATATGCTTGGGAAGATCAGAAAGGAGATTCACGAACTTGAGCCTATCTCGTCCTTTATCCATGGCCCACTTTGACATGGCCATACCTCACGCTGCCACATCCATCAAGCAAATGAAAGAAGCAGGCACCAAAGTTGTCGGACACTACTGTGTAATGGCACCGCAGGAACTTATTCTTGCAGCAGGTGCAGTTCCCATGGCCCTTTGCGCTACCAAAGAAGAACCGATTGCCGATGGCGAGAAAGCACTGCCTCGCAACTTCTGTCCTCTAATCAAATCCTCATACGGCTTTGCCATCACCGATAAATGCCCCTTTTTCCTCTATTCCGATTTGGTCATGGGAGAAACGACTTGTGACGGCAAAAAGAAAATGTTTGAACTCATGAGCCAATGTAAGCCCATGGTCGTCATGAACTTGCCACCAAGCTATGAGCGAGAAGCTGACAAAGCCTACTGGCTAACAGAAGTAGAACGAACAAAAGCAGTCTTAGAAGAACAATTTAACGTTACCATCACCGAAGAAGCCATTGTGGAAGCGACCAAAGTTCTTAATGCCGAGCGCCGTCTCGTACAAAGTCTAGCGAAAACAATGCAAGCTGATCCAGTGCCCTTAAGCGGCCTTGACTTATTAAAAGTACTCTGGTCTCGCAACTTCGTCTTTGACCGTGCAGAATTTGCCGCTCAAGTAGAAGAATTGATTGCCGAGCTAGAAGAACGAATTCAAAAAGGTGAAGGAGCCCTGCCCAAAGGCGCCAAACGCATCATCGTCACAGGCGTACCAACCGGATTGGGCGCAGAGAAAGTCCTCCGCCTCCTCGAAGAATCAGGCGCTGCCATTGTCTACATAGAAAACTGTGCCGGCATGAAACAATTCTTGACCGAAGTGGACGAATCAAAAGAACCGTTGCAAGGCGTTGCCGATAAATACCTAGCAACCCCCTGTTCCTGTATGAGCCCCAATAAGACGAGACTAGAACTATTGGCACAACTTGTCGATGAATACAACGCCGACGGCGTCGTAGACATTACCTGGCAAGGCTGTCACACCTACAACGTAGAATCAAGAATTCTACGAGAGTACCTCCAAGAGAAAAAAGGCACGCCCTTCCTCCACATAGAGACAGATTACTCACAAGGAGACAGCGAGCAACTGAAAACGCGCATCCAAGCCTTCTTGGAAATGATAGCCTAAAGAAAAAAGAGGCAATTTAAACAGCCCAATCATACTGTTTAAATTGCCTCTTTTATTTTTCATCAGAAAAGCACAAAAGAGGGTATAGTCAGACAAATTATGGTAAACTAGAAGTATTGTATTATTACTGTAGGAGGAAAAAGCGGTGAATGCCCTGGATATAGTCATACTGCTCATCGTCGCTTTTGCTTTTTATCGTGGCTTTCGCAAAGGCTTCCTTGCCACCTTACTAGGCGGAGGTGCCTTAATTTTCGCTTTTTTATTGGCCACCACAAGCTACCGATTCGTAGCCCATTGGCTAGATCAATGGCTAGGATCAGTAGAAGGAATCAAGAACTACCTAAGCCAAACCATAAATCTAACGATACCCTCAGCCCAAGTTCGCCTCGACGTAATACCCAGCCTGAACATGGATCTCATCCTCAAAGACCTATCGTTGCCGCAGTTTTATAAAGATGAAATGGCAAGACAACTTCAGGAACTTACCTTCGCCGTGCCTGTTAACATAGAGACACTATCAGAGCTAGTCTATCACTACCTCGCCAGCTCACTTTGGAACGGCCTCGTATTTGTCCTACTTATTATCACCATTACCTACAGTGCCAAACTTATCAGCAGAAGCTGGTTACGCTGGCGCGGAGAAGGCCTCGTCGGCCGAACCGATCAAATCTTAGGAGGCCTGCTCTTCGGAAGCGCCACAACAATCGTCCTCATTATCTTGCTCAATTGGTTCTACACAGGCCCATTAGAAAAAGCATCCCCCTTACGACTGGAAACAGAACCACTGCGAGCAAGCTCACAACTAATGCCCCACATTTATGAAAGCAGCGAGAAAATACGCAACCTTTACGGCGGCTTTACATTCAACCAATGGCAGGAAAAAGAATAAATGTCGCATACTAAAAAGATGCAAGTAATAATTAAACATTTTCGTTAACAAAGAAAGAAAGGCGGAATCACCCATGCCCGAAAAAGAAAACAAAAAGCAAAACAAAAACCAACTGTTCAGCAAACAAGAACCCCTCTGGGATCAAAAAGACAAAGATGAACGCAAAAAAATAATGGCCTTTGCAGAACGATATCGCCAATTTCTCTCCCAAGCCAAAACAGAGCGCTGGACCGTCGACTACTTTAAACAACGAGCCAAAGCGGAAAACTACCTTTCCTTTGAAGAGTTAGGTGACAAAGGATTGCGGCCAGGCGATCGGATCTACTTTGTCAATCGAAACAAAGCAATCATGCTCGTACAGATCGGACGTCGCCCCCTTTCAGAAGGGCTTTTTCTCGTGGGCGCCCATGTAGACGCGCCTCGCTTAGACTTAAAGCCGAACCCTCTCTATGAAGACGAAATGATGGCCCTATTCAAAACGCACTACTACGGCGGCATCAAAAAGTACCAATGGCTGGCCACACCACTGGCTTTGCATGGCGTCACCTACCTAAGCGACGGCACGGCCAAAGCCATTGTAATTGGCGAAGAAGAAAGCGATCCTGTCTTCACCATTACCGATTTACTACCCCATCTCGCCAAAGATCAAATGCAAAAAAAGATGCTGGAAGCCGTAGAAGGTGAAGGCCTCAACATTTTAGCCGGTGGCCTTCCCGGCAAAAAAGATAGCGACAAAGGGCAAGAAGAAAGAGTCAAAAAAGCCATCCTAGAGTTGCTCCAAGAAAAATACGACATGACGGAAGAAGATTTTCTCAGTTCTGAATGGCAAGCTGTACCAGCTGGAAAAGCCCGTGACATTGGCTTTGACCGTGCCTACATTGGCGGCTACGGGCAAGACGATCGCGTTTGCTGCTTCACAGCAGCAGAAGCCCTCTTTTCCCTCAAAGAAGTAGAAAGAACAGCTGTGGTACTCCTTGTCGACAAAGAAGAGACAGGATCAGACAGCAACACAGGCATGCGTTCTCGCTTCTTTGAACATGCTGTAGCCGAAATGGTCTACGCCACCTTGCCACAAGACGAACTAACACCACCAGAACTAATCAGTCGGCGTTGTCTTTTCGCCACCAGAGCGCTCTCAGCCGACGTAACAGTCGCCCTTGATCCCAACTATGAAGGCGTCCTAGACAAACGAAACGCTGCTAGAATGGGCTATGGTGTCTCCATCTCAAAATATACAGGCAGCCGAGGCAAATACGGTACATCAGAAGCAAATGCTGAATTTGTCAGTGAAATGCGCAGAATTTTTCAACAAGCAGGGATTGGATGGCAAAGTGGAGAATTGGGGAAAGTCGATCAAGGCGGCGGTGGCACCATTGCCCAGTTTCTCGCTGTCTACGGCATGGATGTTCTCGATTGTGGCGTCCCCTTGTTGAGCATGCATGCACCATTAGAGATTGCTCACAAAGCCGATATCTACGAAACCTACAAAGCCTATCAAGCCTTTTTACGGCCACTTTACCCTAGACGCGAAAGAATTTCTCCGTGGGAAGAATTTTCTATAGAGAAAGGAGTGGGATATAAATGAAAAAAACAGAAACCATGACATTACCAGAAAGCTATACTGTAGGATCTGAAGAAAGTATAACCAGTGTAGAAACAGATTTGGTTCTTCACAAAAGCACCATCTATTTCTTAAAAAGCGACAGCATCGGCCAGGGTAGTGAGGAATTGGGCAAAGTCCTGATCAAATCATTTTTTTACACCCTAGCCGAAGCGGATCAAGTCCCAGGAACTATTATCCTTCTGAACAGAGCCGTACTTCTAGCCTGCGAGGAATCGCCAGTACTAGAAAGCTTACTAGCTCTTGAAGAAAGAGGAACACAGATCCTCTCCTGCGGCACTTGTCTTGATTATTACAAAATGAAAGAAAAAGTAGTGAGCGGCAAAGTTAGCAATATGTACACCCTTGTTGAACTCTTAAACAGTGCCACCAAAGTCGTCTCTCTCTAAGTGGGTGAAAGATCTTGGAAGAAAGAATTCCCTGGTGGCGACAACTTTTTTTTATCAAGCCAAAGAAAAAAGAAGGCCTAGACCTGGTCAAAGATCTATGGCATAAGCTTCAAAAAGGAATTGCACCAACGAAAGAAGAACTATCAAGACTGAAAAAAGCATCTTTAGAACAGCGAGCGCGCTGGTGGCGAGAAGCAATTTCACACTCCGCCATGAATGAACTATCAGCGCCTTCGCAAGACGCTTTTGACGCAGCCAGTGCTGCTTGGCGCTTTGCTCGTATTCTTGGATTGGAAACATACTGGCTTACGCTCCTACAAGCACCAGGTCATCAACAAAAAGAAGAACTTCTTGATATTATCGGCAGGCTACCAGTACCAGAAGCGCTACCCTTGCTCAAGAAAGCTGTATTCGATCACACACCTTCTGTCGGCTTAACTGCCGCAATGTTACTAGCACAGCGACCGGAGGAAGAAGTGACGACTTTTTTTCTTGACATACTTCATCAAGAGGGAGGTCCTTGGATGGACCGAGCCGCACGAGCTTTGTCGGTTCGAAGAAACCTAAAAGGACAAGCCATCTGGAAAAGTTTATTTCATCTGACAAAGCATCAAAGAGAAGAAATACGCTTGCGAGCTTGGGAAGTCATTACGTCCTTTGGGCCGCCAACAGAGCAAGAAGAGTGGGAAGGCATCGATCATGCGCTGCGACGAGGTCTCGATGATGAAAGTGAAAAAGTACGAGCCCAAGTTGCAGAAACAGTAGGTGTTTTAGCAAGGCCCCGTCTAGTTGAAGCGCTTGTGGAGCGAATCGAAGATGTTGACGGCAGAGTTCGCGCTGAGGCAGCCCGCTCTCTAGGCCGCCTAGGAACGCTGGAACTGCTGCCCCCGCCTTGTCAAGAAAAAGCACAGCAAGCCTTACAGCGAGCTTTAGAAGATGAAGATTACAGAGTGAATGGTTGCGCGCACCAAGCTTTACAAACGATGATGCGAGCCCTCTAGCACAACGAATGGAAGAAGGTGATTCTTGTGGCACACTATGCTGTAGGCGATCGAGTTCGAATGCGCAAAAATCACCCCTGTGGCTCTGCAGAATGGGAAATTACTCGGACAGGCATGGATTTTCGAATTCGTTGTCTCGGATGCAATCATCAAGTTATGTTACCGCGGCAGAAATTTGAAAAAGCCGTCAAAACAGTTCTCTCCCGAGCAGGAGAAGAGCCATCAAAAAGCCAATAAAAAAAGCACAGCCCGGCATCTTGCCAGGATGTGCCTTTTTCTTTTTGGGGCATACTATATAGACAGATAGATAAAGTCCTAGACCCATCAATGATTGAGGTGAGAAAAGTGACCCAACTACGAAAGGACCTCCTGCTGTTGCTCATGGAAGTAGCTGCAGAAATGCGCTGGGAAAAAGAAGACAAAGCAGCGAAAGAAAAAAAAGAACAACTTTTGCAAGCGAAGCATCAACAAGCAAAAGTTGATCATTATAAAACTGAGCAAGAAAAGCTTGATGAAAGTGGACCACCCATTCCTACAGGGAAAATAGAAGAACCACCAAGCCATCTTGAACAATCAACGCCTTAAAGCGCCATTATTTTACATTTTCCTGTTTATACTTAGTAATACCTCTTACGACTAAAACCACCAAAAATCCAATACAGAACTAAGCCAATAATGATGATGGCAATAATTCCGTCAAAACCTTTACCGAAACCACCGCAATGGCTCATGATAGCACCCCCTTGTTGAATCGATATATAACAAAGTATGCAAAGAGCCAACTTATGGAAACTACAAAAACCCATGGCAATCTTAGACAAAACATAACATTTTTCCTTGCATTCAGACGCACCTTGGACTACACTAAGGCTACAATGAAATACAAGTTGTTGGAGATGATCTTGTGGCAGTTCAAGCAGGCATAGTCGGATTACCCAATGTAGGAAAATCAACCTTATTTAATGCAATCACCAAAGCAGGCGCTGAAGCAGCCAATTACCCCTTCTGCACCATTGAGCCCAACGTTGGCATCGTAGAAGTACCCGATCCCAGGTTGGACAAGCTTACAGAAATGGTGCAACCTCAAAAGGTTGTGCCGGCTGTTGTGCGCTTCGTTGATATAGCTGGTTTGGTTCGAGGCGCTTCTAAGGGAGAAGGTCTAGGTAATAAATTTTTATCGCACATTCGAGAAGTCGATGCTGTTGTCCACGTTGTTCGGTGCTTTGAAGATTCCAACGTAACCCATGTAGACGGTAAAGTATCACCCCTTCGAGATATTGAGACCATCGAGCTAGAACTGATTCTAGCTGATCTAGACGCCGTAGAGCGGAAAATGGAGAGGGTTCAGAAGCTACTCAAGTCGCAAGACAAAAAAGCGATAGCAGAAATGAATGTGTTGAAGAAGCTACAAGCTGCCTTTGAAGAAGAAATACCAGCTCGCGCCTTAGAGTGGGACGATGAAGAACGAGAAATTGTCAAAGGGCTTTTCTTACTCACTAGTAAGCCTGTTCTCTATGTGGCCAACGTATCTGAAAGTGAAGTCAGTGGGCCTGACAATTCGATGGTACAAGAAGTCAAAGCAAAAGCAGAGCGAGAAGGCGCTGCTGTCGTTGTAATTTGCGCCAAGATTGAAGCAGAAATCGCTGAATTGACGGATCCAGAAGAAAGAGCCATGTTCTTAGCGGAACTAGGATTGGAAGAATCAGGTCTTGATCGCCTTGTGCGTGAAACCTATGCCCTCCTTGGCTTAATTACCTACTTTACCGCAGGCGTACAAGAAGTCCGTGCTTGGACCATTCGTCGGGGGATGAAAGCACCACAAGCAGCCGGTGTAATTCATACAGACTTTGAACGGGGCTTTATCCGCGCCGAAACAATCGGCTATGACGACTTAATGGCAGCAGGCAGTCAAGTGGCAGCACGAGAAAAAGGCGTACAGCGTCTCGAAGGCAAAGAATATGTCGTAAAAGACGGTGACGTCATTCATTTCCGATTTAACGTGTAGGAATTGAAACGTATTAAGAACTTACAAGAACCGTAAGAGGCAAGAAAGGGGCATCTTTTATGTTGAACCGAGTCATACTCATTGGAAGACTTGGCCAGGACCCTGAGCTAAGGCACACCAACAGCGGAACGCCCGTCTGCTCTTTTAGCATCGCCGTAGATCGACCGCAAGGTCAGTCGCAGCGACAAGCCGGTGCAGAAAAAGTTACAGACTGGATTAATATTGTCGTCTGGAATCAGCAGGCCGTCGTCTGCTCTCAGTACCTACATAAAGGTCGCCTGGTAGCCATTGACGGACGACTGCAGATTCGCACTTGGACAGATCAACAAAGTGGTCAGAAAAGAAGCGCTGCCGAAGTTGTTGCTGAATCGGTTCGCTTTCTAGAACGAGGCGAAAATCAGGCTATGGGAGGTTATAACAGACAAGCCTACCCTGGTGGTCAACCTTCTTACCCCGCCAATCCTCCGTACCCAGGGCCTGGCGCAGCTGGACAAGGAAGTTCTTTCCAGGCGGCACCTCCATCGCCTTATGGGAACAGCCCCTATCAGCCGGCAGCACCGATGGGAGCGGGCAATCCTTCGGGACAAGATTTTCCCAACAATTTTGGCAGCGAAATATCCTTTCCTGACAATGATTACCCAGATAGAGATTTCCAAGAAAAAGATGACAAAGAGGACGATCTACCCTTCTAATTCACTACAAAACAACTAGGCGTTTTTGGTGTCATAGCAGTTACAAGAACTCCCTGCAAGGCAAATAGATCTTGCAGGGGGTTTTCTACTTGTGCAAAAGGGCAAAAAAGGTATAAAATGTAGTAAGACTAATTTCAAAGCTCTGTGGAAAAATAAGGATAAGTGACTCTGTAGCTGGGTCAGGGAGCAGAAGTGCTCCCTTTTTTTCTAAACCTACGGAAGGAAGGATAAATGTGCATCTTCCCCGAATAGGTCTTTATGAAGAGGTGACAAGAAAATGCAAGCACGTGGAGTAATAGAAAGTACTTTTTTAGCCATACTTACCGCTCTTTTGGCTATACTAGGCCTCGTCTTCCTTCCGCTTTCTCCGCTGATTAGTCTGATCTGGACCATTCCAATTGTCGTCGTTCTCGTTCGTCATGACTGGACAGCGGGACTGTTTGCCCTCAGTCTTTCCACTGTTATTGTGGCTATGCTACTGGGCCCCGTAACTGCTTTAATGATGCTACTTTTATACGGAGGCCTGTCCGTTGCCTATGGTTATGCTTTTCGGAACTTATGGACGACTTTTCGAGCAGCCTTGCTCGGTCTTCTTGTATCCATTTTGTCTACCGCTTTATTTGTTCTCGCTGGAATCTTTTTAGCTGGATTTAGTCTTGCAGAATTAGAAGCACAGGTAACCCAATCGGTCGATGAAGTCATTGAGTTTTATCGTACGACGGGCTTGCTTGATCAATATGTAGAGCAAGGCATCACAGAAGAAGTTATGCGAGAACTCTTCACCGATTTTCTCACCTTGCTTACCAACATGTTGCCGAGCATTTTAATTATATATAGCTCTTTTGTAGCTCTTATTAATTTGCTACTGGCTCGCTGGGTTGTACGCAAGCTTACCTTGCCCGTCCCTGCCCTCACGCCTTTTAAAGACTGGCGCCTACCCTGGCCTGTTGTCTGGGTTGTAATTGCTGCCTTAGCGGCTTTACTGGCGGGAGACTACTGGGATATTAACGGGCTTAGCCTAGTGGGGCTGAATCTCCTTTATGTAATTTACCCTGTACTCTTAGTTCTAGGTATAGCTCTTATCATTTACATCCTTGATCGTTTGCCCTATGCGCCTGTTGTCTGGGTTTTCTTAACCTTCTTTACACTTGTTTTTTTCAAAGGCATGATGATTTTCTTGGCTACCCTGGCTGTCTTTGATCTTCTCTTTGATTACCGGGCCACCTTTGACAAATACATGGATTCAAAGAATTAGATCTGGAGAGAAGGTGAAACTCTGGTGTTTCGAAAGTACAAGCGTCAGCTCTTATGGCTTGCCGGTCTTTTTGCCATCGCCATGGCAGCTCTGCTCATTACAGTGCTCGCATCCTGGCATCACTGGGCCGCTGGCGTTGCTGTGCTTGTAATAGCACTAGGCGGACTGGCTCTCTTAGATCAGACGCAGCGCGTCAAAGGAGATCTGGAAGAGACCATAGAAAAAATGGAGGAAAAAATCGAACTCGCTCACGTGGAGCTCCTATCCCATCTGCCTGTTGGCCTTGCCTACATTGATGCAGGTGGTTACCTGATCTGGCACAATCCCGAGCTAGGTCGCATCCTAGGTCGAGAAGGGCAGAAATTGCAAGGAAAAATACGCAATTACTTACCAGAGCTACACTTCAAGAAGAACTCTCGTTTTAGCGAACTCCTCTCCTCCCGCCTTGTAATTGGCGAAAGACTGATGAAAGTATCCCTCTATCCAGGTCCAGGCAAAGAAGCACGCATTCTTACTTTTGACGATGTAACAGAACTCGATCAACGTGTAGCCCGAGAAGAAGGACCTGTCATCGGCATCTGTCTCATCGACAACTTTGCCGAAGCTGTCTTGCCTTTAGAAGAAGAAGACAAATCGGCCGTGCTGGCAGAAATCGACAAAATCCTCGGCGAGTGGGCCTTGAGCATGGACGTATTCTTACGCAAATTTGCCGAAGATCGCTACGTTTTACTGATGACAGGATCGAGCCTCCGTCATTGCCAGGCCCATAGCTTCGAAATCCTCGATCGAATTCGCACCATTGAACGGGCCAATAAGATTCCAGTAACCTTAAGCATTGGTATCGGTGCCGCTGAAGAATCGATGGTCGATCTAGGCAGACTGGCACGGACGGCTGTAGACCTAGCCTTAGGCCGTGGCGGCGATCAAGTCGTTGTTAAAACAGTAGAAAAAGTATACTTTTACGGTGGCAATACGGAAGCCGTTGAAAAAAGAACTCGAGTTCGGGTGCGAGTCGTTGCTCGCTCCCTAAAAACTTAATCTACAGTGCGGAAAACATCATTGTCATGGGCCATGAAAACGCCGATCTAGATGCCGCCGGGGCCGCTTTCGGTTTGGCACGAGCCATTAAAGCTATGGGCAAGCCCGTCACCATTCACCTCGACAACCGAGGCGGTGCCCTAGAAAACCTTTTTCAGCTAATACAAAAAAACGAGAGCTTAGCAAAGCTTCTCGTCACTGGCGAAGAAGCGCTTGCCTCCGCCGGAGAAGGTACCTTGCTGATTGTCGTTGATACCCATAAGCCCTCCCTTTTGCCCGTACAATCGATCCTAAAAAAAGTCGACAAAGTTGCTATTATCGATCACCATCGTCGAGGTACCGAATCCATTGAACCAAACAGCCTGCTCTACATCGAAGCCTATGCTTCATCCACCTGTGAACTCGTCGCCGAATTGATTCAATACCTCGACGAAGAAATAGAACTCGGTAGACTCGTCGCTTCCGCACTCTTAGCAGGTATCACCGTTGACACAAAGAATTTTGCCTTTATGACAGGTGCTAGAACCTTTGAAGCCGCCTCTTACTTACGCAGAAGCGGTGCAGAACCACAACTTGTGCAAGCCATCTTACGAGATCCCCTCGATACAGTCGTACGCCGAGCTGCCATTATCAAAGACGCAGAAGTCTACTACGACAACATAGCCATAGCCATACAACCAGAACAAACAACACGCTCAGCCGTCATAGCTGCCCAAGCCGCTGATGCACTCCTAGAAGTGGCCGATATCAAAGCATCCTTCGTATTGCGCCCAGAAGGCAAAGGAACAGCCATCTCAGCGCGCTCTCATAATGAAATCAACGTCCATGCCATTATGGAACGCCTCGGCGGAGGCGGTCACCTCACCATAGCGGGGGCCCAACTGCCAGATTGCACACCCCAAGAGGCAAAAGAACAGTTAGTTAGAGCCATCGAAGACTATTTTCAACAAGAAGAATAAACAATTAGCATCACCATAAGGAGGCAAAAACCATGAAAGTAATCCTACAAGAAGACGTAAAAAAACTAGGCAAAAAAGGCGACATCGTCGAAGTCAAAGAAGGCTACGGACGTAACTTCCTCATGGCCCGCGGTCTCGCTTTGGAAGCGAATAAAGGAAATATGAACACCTTAGAAAGACAAAAAGCCAACGAAGCAAAACGAAAAGAAGAAGAACTAGCAGCCGCAAAAGCCCTGGGCCAGAAACTACAAGGAATTACAGTGACCATCAAAGCCAAAGCAGGCGACGGTGGACGTCTTTTTGGTGCTGTTACGAACAAAGAGATCGCCGAGACTTTGCAGAAAGAGAAAGGGCTCAAGATTGATAAGCGGAAGTTAGAACTAAAGCAGCCCATTAAAGCTTTGGGGCTTTACACCATCACCGTTAAAATTCACCCTGCTGTCTCTGAGGAACTAAAAGTGCAAGTTATCTCCGAATAATATCATAGAGCGTTCTTTTTAAGGAGCGATCGACCAGGACAAGGGGGATCGTTGAGTCACAAAAGGCTCGACCTGACAAAAGAGATTACGGAGCGAAATATGAAAAAAATTATGGAGAAACTTAGCAAAACAGGAATACTGGGACTCAAATCAGAAAAACAAGACGACGAGGCGCTTTTGCGTCAGGTCGATGCGCTTTTTGAGATGCTTTCAGAATTATACGGAGCAGACAAGCTGGTTTTAAAAGGAACAAAGCTAGAGATTTTGCCTTACATGCGTTCTGAAAAGTTAGAAGAGCGCGTCTTGGCTTTGCAATTTTTGGTCTTAGGGCGCACCGGTGCCAAAAAAGTGCCCCAATTGAACGAGGTTCCGGCTGTTTTAATGCAGGTGGAAGAAGAATTGGCCACCGTGATGGCTCGTCGTTCTGTAGAAGAAAAGCTAGAAAAGCTTGTCGTGGAAAAGATGCAAGAGCGCCATGAAGAGTATTTGCGTGAGATTAAATTGCAAGTACTCAAAGAAAACAGTGGTCCTGAGACAGCGCAAACTTTTAAAAGGTTGGCCATGCTGGAGAAAATGGATCACCAGGGCTTGACTCGTTCAGCCATGGAAGTGTTACGACCGCAACGACTAGAAGAAGTTGTGGGACAAGAACGAGCCATTCGTGCCCTCTTATCAAAGCTTGCCTCTCCCTATCCACAACACATCATTTGCTATGGTCCGCCCGGTGTAGGAAAAACAACAGCGGCTCGCCTTGCTTTTTCAGCGGCGAAAGAGCGCAAAGTTGTTCCTTTTAGCAAAGAAGCGCCTTTTATTGAAATTGACGGCACGACCTTACGTTGGGATCCGAGAGAAGTAACCAATCCTTTGCTCGGCTCTGTTCACGATCCGATCTACCAAGGAGCCCGCAAAGATTTAGCAGACACAGGCATTCCAGAGCCGAAGCTCGGCCTTGTTACGGACGCTCATGGTGGAATTCTTTTTATCGATGAAATTGGCGAAATGGATAGCATGTTGCTGAACAAGCTACTCAAAGTCTTAGAAGACAAAAGAGTCTTTTTCGACTCGGCCTACTACGATCCTACCGATAACAACATTCCACAATGGATCAAGAAAATCTTTGAAGCAGGCGCACCGGCAGACTTTATCCTTGTAGGCGCTACGACCCGAGACCCTTCGGAGCTAAATCCAGCTTTGCGTTCACGTTGTGCAGAAATCTTTTTTGAACCCCTAACACCTACAGATATCAAAGCAATCATTCACAATGCTGCTGAAAAACTAGGTGTTACTCTCGATGAAGCCATACCGGAGCGAATTGCGGAATACACCATTGAAGGTCGCAAAGCCGTCAACTTACTAGCGGATACATATAGTCTAACGCTTTATCGAGAAGAATGTGGTGATGGTACACCTACCGTCCATATTCGAGAAGAAGACTTGCTAGAAGTACTGCGCACATCTCGCTTAAGTCCTTACGTCTTACAGCGGGGGGAACACAATAGTGAAGCAGGTCGCATCTTTGGTCTTGGCGTAACTGGTTTTGTAGGTTCTTTGATTGAATTAGAAGCAGTCGCCTTTCCTATAGAGGGAGATAAAGGTTCCATTCGTTTTAATGACACGGCTGGATCCATGGCCAAAGATTCCCTTTTCAACGCTTCATCGGTCTTTCGTCACCTTACAGGCAAAGAGCTGAACCACCATGATGTACACGTTAACGTCATCGGTGGCGCCAACATCGACGGTCCTTCTGCGGGACTGGCTATTTTTCTTGCGATTTATTCAGCCGTCGAAGAAGTACCACTCTGGCAGGACGTAGCCGTCACCGGAGAAATCTCTCTCCGCGGTAAACTGAAAGCCGTTGGTGGCATTTTTGAAAAAATCTATGGCGCTCGCCAAGCTGGTATGCGACGCGTTATCATTCCCAAAGAAAATAGCAAAGACATACCTTCAGGACTAAAAGGCATCGAAGTCATTCCTGTCGATACCATTAAAGAAGCTCTAGAGTATGTTGTAGATCGAGAGAGAAAGACAGAGAAAGCTGTCGCTTCCTAGCTGATTCAGTGAAGCAAATCCCGGGCTATTTGATATGCCCGGGGTTTCCTGTCTTTCTAGAAGGTGGAGGGTACAATGAGTACAATTTTTGATCGTCTACCACCGCAGAACATAGAAGCGGAGCAATCTGTTCTAGGTTCTATGCTTTTAGATGGCGAAGCTGTCAACAAAGCAATGGAGCTCTTAAAAGCAGAAGACTTTTATAAAGAAGCCCACCAGATGCTGTTTACGACATTGGTGACGCTGTCCCAACGTGGTGAAGCCGTTGACCTCGTTACCGTAACAGAAGCATTGCGCCAGACAGGGAATCTAGAACGTGTGGGGAGCATTCCTTATCTCATAGAACTAGGCAACGTCGTCCCAACGGCGGCCAACATAGAACACTATGCGCAGATCGTCATAGAAAAATCATTACTGCGTCAGGTCATCAAAGCCGCTACGAAAATCACCCAGAAAGGCTATGAAGGCAATGACGAAGTAGATCAATTGATCAATGAAGCTGAGCAAGCTTTTCTCGAAATTGCCCAGCGCCAGAGCTACGACAGCATGGTACCCATTCGGGATGTTTTGGTACATACGCTCGAACACATTGAATATCTCTACAATCGTAAAGCCGACGTAACAGGCGTGGCGACGCACTTTCGAGAGCTAGACCGTATCACATCAGGACTACAACCGTCCGATCTCGTGATCGTAGCAGCGCGTCCCGCTATGGGAAAAACAGCTTTTTGCCTCAACATCGCTCAAAATGCAGCGGTGCGCAACAAAACGGCCGTTGCCGTCTTTTCTTTAGAAATGTCACGGGAGCAACTTGTCCAAAGGATGCTCTCTTCAGAAGCGCTCATTGATCAACAGCGCCTGCGCAATGGCGTCTTATCCGATCAAGATTGGGACAGCCTCACCAATGCCATAACGCCGTTGTCTGATGCGCCTATCTACATAGATGACACTGCCGGCATTACTGTCATGGAAATGAGAGCCAAGTGCAGGCGACTCAAGCAAGAAAAGAACCTAGGCCTCATTATCATAGACTATCTTCAACTGATGCAAGGTGGTACCAAGCGAAGAAGTGAAAACCGTCAACAAGAAATCTCGGAGATATCCCGCTCCTTAAAAGCCTTAGCTCGCGAACTGAGCGTACCTGTTGTTGCCCTCTCGCAGCTATCGCGCTCCGTAGAACAAACACCGGATAAAAAACCGAACCTAAGCCACCTTCGAGAATCAGGTGCCCTTGAGCAAGATGCTGATATGGTCATGTTTATATATCGAGAAGACTACTACTTTCCCGATACAGAAAACAAAGGCATTGCCGAAATCATCATTGCCAAGCATCGAAACGGCCCTGTCGGCACCGTCGAACTAGGCTTTTTGAAAGAGTTTACCAAGTTTGTTAACCGAGATTATCGATAGTTTTTTCCAGTACTACCGTTTTACCGTTGACTTTATAGCCTTGCCTTTGTAGAATGAAAAGGGTCAGTCTTGCCCCAGGGCAAGGCTATTTTTGCGTATAAGGGAATAATGAAGCTAGAAAGCGCTGACGACAGGATCGTCTTGGCGATTTTTATAAAAAACATCTAAGTACGAGAATAAGTACGAGAAAAAGAATTAGTCGGGGGTGTCATGCTGCATGTCATCGGTTGTATTAGTCGGTGCTCAATGGGGCGACGAAGGAAAAGGAAAACTCACAGATTATCTAGCCCAGAAAGCAGATGTCGTTGTTCGTTATCAAGGCGGCAATAACGCTGGGCATACTGTTGTTGTAGAAGGAAAAGAGTACAAGCTTCATCTAATTCCTTCGGGAATCCTTTACGGAGATAAGCTCTGTATTATCGGTAACGGCGTTGTTATCGACCCTATGGTTTTAATCAAAGAATTAGATTATCTAGAAGGGCTCGGCATCTCCACTGCCAACCTGCGCATTTCAGGGCGAGCCCACTTGATCATGCCCTATCATATTCGTTTAGACCAAGTAGAAGAAGAACGTCGTGGAGCCAACAAGATTGGCACAACACGCCGCGGCATCGGACCTGCTTACATGGACAAAGCAGCTCGCGTCGGCATTCGATTTATTGACCTGCTTGACGCTGAAGAATTCAAAAGCAAGCTAGAGCGCAACTTAGAAGAAAAGAACTTCTTGCTGGATCGAGTTTTCGATACCAAAGGTTTTGAAATGGACGAACTTTACGAGCAGTTTCTTGGCTATGCAGAGCGACTCCGTCCCTACGTGGCCGACACATCGCTGCTTATAGCAGAAAAGCGCAAAGAAGGCAAGAGCATCCTCTTTGAAGGCGCCCAGGGCACCTTGCTAGACATTGATCATGGAACGTACCCCTACGTAACGTCCTCTCACCCTATCGCAGGTGCTGCCTGCATCGGTGCAGGTGTAGGCCCCACATCGATTGACAAAGTTCTCGGTGTTGTCAAAGCCTATACCACAAGAGTGGGAGAAGGACCTTTCCCCACAGAGCTTCATGATGAGACAGGTGATGCAATCCGCAAAGCGGGTCATGAATTCGGCACTACCACAGGTCGGGCTCGTCGCTGCGGTTGGTTTGACGCCGTCATCCTGCGCTATTCCGTCCGTGTCAGCGGACTCACATCGATTGCCATCACCAAACTTGACGTACTTGATCAGCTGCCTACCATCAAGATCTGCACAGGCTATCGCTACGATGGAAAAGTCATTCAAGAATTCCCTGATAGCCTCGCAAAACTCGCCAAGTGCGAACCCATCTATGAAGAAGTAGAAGGCTGGATGACCGATACGACGGCTTGCCGCACCGTTGAAGATCTTCCAGAAAAAGCACGCAACTACATCAAGCGCATTGAAGAACTCTGTCAATGTCCTGCTTCTATCCTAGCCGTAGGACCTGATAGAGAGCAAACCATCGTTATAGAACCTCTCTTCGCATAAAGAGATATTGAATCACAGATTTGCTCAAAAGCATCCTGCCCACCATACAGGATGCTTCCTTTCTTTACAATCCAAAGCAGGTGACAAAGCAATGATGTCTCGAGCAATCTACCCCTCATGTAGCGCCTTCCAGGAAATGCGTCAGAATCACCCTCACGAGGGAATTCCCCTCGTAGTCACGATAAAAAGGCCAGAAAAAATCACAGTACCAGCAACTTTCAATCACTTCTGTCCCCAAGGCACAATTGGCATCTTGCTCGAAAGCAGTCGACACAATGAACAATCGGGTCGCTACTCCTTAATCGCGTTGAACCCTTACCAAGAGTTTCGAGCGAAAGGCTCTACCATCTCCATTCGAAAAAATCAAGAGAGAAGAGCCTTAAGACCGCGACCAGCCCTTCCTTTTGGGCAAGCCTCAGGAGAGCAAACGGAAGAAGCAGACAAACCACTAGAAAGATTGCGCCAAGAATATCTCCAATCACCTATCTATGCCTGGCCCGGAAGGCCCAAATTCTGCGGCGGTATTGTCGGTGGTTTATCCTATGACATGGGACGCCATTTTGAGCGTCTCCCTGATCAGACCATTGACGATCTAGATTTACCAGATCTGCTTTTCTACTGGGTCGATGATGCCATCCTTTTTGATCATCTGGAAGACACTGTGACGATAGTTGCACTGCAATGGCCTAGAGAAACATACGAAATAACAGCAAAGCGTTTGCAAGACTACGTGGATCAACTAGACTTCATTAAGCCATTGCCAGAAGGAAAATGGACAGATAAGAAAAAAGCCTATGAAGAAACCATTTCCGTAAAGCCCAATGTATCAGCCCAGCAATTTACCGAAATGGTAAAATCCTGTCAAGAATACATTCGAGCAGGCGACATATTCCAAGCCAACTTATCAGTGCGGCTAGAAACAGACGTCACTGCCCATGCCTGGTCAGTCTACCAAATTCTACGCCAAATCAACCCATCACCCTATAGTTGTTACCTTGATTTTGGCGATTGGCAAGTAGTAAGCTCTTCGCCAGAACTGCTTGTTCGACTTCAAGAGGGGCTAGCAGAGACGAGGCCCATTGCCGGTACACGCAAAAGAGGAAAAACGTCCATAGAAGACGAAGCCATGGCAGAAGAATTGCTGCACAATGAGAAAGAAGAAGCGGAACATGTTATGCTTGTCGACCTAGAACGAAATGATCTAGGGCGACTTTGTCAGTTTGGTACCGTAGAAGTAAACCAATTTAAGGTCATAGAATACTACTCTCATGTCATGCACTTAGTCTCTAACGTCCGAGGTATCTTGCGTCCGGATCAGGATGTATTCGACTTGATCCAAGCGACTTTCCCAGGTGGTACCATCACAGGCGCTCCCAAAATTCGTTCTATGGAAATCATTGAAGAACTAGAACCAACGAAGCGATCTTTTTACACAGGCTCTATTGGTTTTATTGGCTTTGATGGTACCATGGAGTTGAACATTGTTATCCGAACGTTGCTCTTCAAAGCAGGCTTGGCTTACGTTCAAGCTGGTGCGGGTATCGTTGCTGATTCCCTGCCAGAAAGAGAATACAAAGAATCACTACGTAAAGCTGAAGCCTTACTCAGAGCGGTGGAAATTGCAGAAGAGAAGCAACCCTAGCAAAGAGAGAAGAAGAGGACAGCACGGTGAATCATAAGGAGGGGAGCACTATTGTCCCTCAAAGAAGCTTTCAAACCAGAAGGCGTCGTCTTTCATAACGGTCTATATAAACCTGCCTTAGAAGCGCGGGTGAGCATTTATGATCATGGATTTCTATACGGCGACGGTCTCTTTGAAACAATGCGAGCTTACAACGGCAGAGTCTTTGCTTTAACAGCACATTTACAAAGACTCTACCGCGGATTGGCCTGCCTTGGCTTTTCCATAGAACAATTCCCCTACACAATGCCGCAACTTGCTGAAGCCATTGAAAAAACAGTGGCCCTTAATAGCCTCACAGAAGCCTACGTACGGATTACGGTAACTCGTGGCGAAGGACCTCCGGGACTCGATCCAGAATTATGCTTCAAACCAAATGTTGTCATCATAGCTCGACCCGTACGTGCCTTGCCTCCAGCGGAACGACCACAAGGCATTCGTGCTGTCACTGTCTCTGTTCGCAAACCATCACCAGCTTCCCTAGACCCGGCGCTCAAAAGTCTCAACTACTTGCCGAACATCATGGCGACCATGGCTGCACGAGCCGCTGGCGCCGAAGAAGGCATCCTTCTAAACGAACAAGGCTTTGTTGCGGAAGGAGCTGTTAGCAACATCTTTTGGATAAGCCAAAACAAAATTTACACACCTTCTTTAGATACGGGCATCTTGCCAGGTATTACCCGTGAAACAGTCTTAGAAGTTATCAACGACATGGGACTGCAAGTGAAAGAAGGTCTTTTTACCATAAGCCATCTTTATAGCGCCCAAGAAGTCTTTTTCACCAACTCGGGCAAAGAACTTCTTCCTGTAGGCTTTATTGACGGCCGACAAATCGGAAGCGGCCGCCCTGGAGAAAGAACCTGTCACCTCTGGCAACGATATCGAGAAAAAGTCTGGCACGAGATCGGTACGCGACTCAATAGAACAGAAGCATAAAAGCCACCCCCCAGATAGAGCCAAACCAGTCGGGGGGTGGCTTTTATTTTTGTGAAAAACTAAACATTCAAAGCAAAAAGGCGACTAGAGAGAACCTTTGCAAGCTCGTGATAGAAATAACTTAATAAAAAAACGCATAAAAAAGAAATAATACGTATAAATGTGTTGACATTGTCTATTATATTCTGTATACTTTCAAATTGTCAGGGCTCGGGACAAGCAAGAAATTGTAGTACCGACGTACGCAGATCCATTAGCTCAGCTGGTAGAGCACCTGACTTTTAATCAGGGTGTCGCTGGTTCGAGTCCAGCATGGATCACCATGTAAGGCCCGTTGGTCAAGTGGTCTAAGACACCGCCCTTTCACGGCGGTAACAGGGGTTCGAATCCCCTACGGGTCACCAACATTTTTGGGCGATTAGCTCAGCTGGGAGAGCACCTGCCTTACAAGCAGGGGGTCGGCAGTTCGATCCTGTCATCGCCCACCATACGATGGAGCTGTGGTGTAGAGGCCTAACATGCCTGCCTGTCACGCAGGAGACCGCGGGTTCGAATCCCGTCAGCTCCGCCATTAACAAGCTTATAAAAGGGCCTGTTTCCAGATTGAACTGGGGGCGGGTTCTTTTTTCGTTCTTTTTCAGAAAGAATATTTGACAATGCGTCCCGAAAAGAGTATGCTTTGGGATAAACTGGGCACCACTGAAATAAACTGCAGGCACAAGCTAGGAAGCAAAAGGAGGAATCACTTTTGCCAGATCCCATTGCATTTACCATAGGTCCCATCACTGTACATTGGTATGGAATTATCATCAGTAGCGCTCTACTTATTGGTACCTACTTGGCCCACCGAGAAATGATTCGCCAGGGTCTTGACCCGGACTTTCTCTACAACTTGGTCTTATTCGGAACCCCCATTGCTTTGCTCGGAGCCCGATTCTACTACGTCGTCTTTAACTGGCAATACTACGCCAATGACCCAAGGCAGGCTTTTTACATCTGGCACGGTGGCTTGGCCATTTATGGTGCTTTGATCGCGGCCTTTCTCTTTGGTTGGTACTATACCCGCAAGCACAACCAATCTTTTTTACAAATCGCCGATATTGCCGCACCGTCGCTCATCATTGGACAAGCCATAGGGCGCTGGGGCAACTTTGTGAACCAGGAAGCCTATGGTTATCCGACCGATTTACCTTGGGCGATGATGATCGCCGGAGAAATGCGTCATCCCACTTTTCTGTATGAATCGATCTGGAACTTTGCCGCCTTTGGTTTACTGCTCTATCTCCGTCGCCATCCTAGCGTTCGTCGCGGAGAAGTCTTCTTTGCTTACCTGGCCCTTTACTCTACAGGCCGCTTTTGGATTGAAGGACTGCGTATGGACTCTGAAATGATCGGAGAATTTCGTCTTGCCCAGGTGCTTGCTGTGCTCTTTATCGGCCTAGCCTTTTTTATGGTCTACTACAGAAGAAAAAAAGGTCTCGCTACCGAACCTGCTACACCCCTTGACTAAACAGAAGGGGACCCTTCGAGGCCACTAAAAACCAACCATTTTTCACAACAGGTCAGAAAAAGCACAAAGACCTTCTATTT
The DNA here is from genome assembly GCF_009649955.1 of Heliorestis convoluta. Classification (NCBI taxonomy): domain Bacteria; kingdom Bacillati; phylum Bacillota; class Clostridia; order Eubacteriales; family Heliobacteriaceae; genus Heliorestis; species Heliorestis convoluta. The sequence continues at coordinate 877,213 of NZ_CP045875.1, forward strand.
ACCCTGCCTCAGATCAATGTTATAATAACCGATGGACTTTTTTCCATACCCAGGAGCGAGGGGGGATTTTTACAATGAGCAAACACATTTTTACAGTACAGAAAGGTTCCTTGCAGCAGACCGTAGAGACAGGCGGTTGTGGTGAATGTCAGACCTCCTGCCAATCAGCCTGTAAAACATCTTGCACCGTAGGCAACCAAGTTTGCCAAAAGGCATAGATCGAACATAAGAGCCGGAAGGCCCCCTATTCGCGGCAACGACGGATAGGGGGTACTTGTTTATAAATAGAAGAAAATGGAACATACTACGAAAAAGGGAGATCATACAATGACCAAAACCGAAGCAGCCTATCGCGCAACGCCAATGTGGTGGGCTGACCTACAAGGCTATGACTTTGCTGCCCATATCTTAACTTTCTCTTACGGTGATGTAGCTTTTGTCTATGATGTCAATTCCAACTCCCTTCATCGTCTAGGACCTCTTGCCCAGCAAGTCATGGATGCCCTTATCTTTAACCAGGGAGACGGCCATGCAACAACAGCGCAACTGCTCTGTGAAAACCACTTGTCTCAAGAAGTAATTGATGAAGTATTTACAGAACTAGGTGAACTGAAAAAAGCAGGCCTCCTTTTTACCAGTGACCACTTAGCCAGACGTTATAGCTATGGACAAAGCAACCAGAAAAGCCTAGAAGACTCAGGAGAAGAACCCTATGAGCCCATTGTAAAAGCGCTCTGTTTGCACATTTCCCATGACTGCAACCTCCGTTGCACCTACTGCTTTGCCGGTACCGGCCCTTTTGGTGGCGACCGCAGTCTCATGTCTTTAGAAACAGGACAACAAGCCATTGAATTTTTACTTCGTCACGCCAAAGGGAGACGGCACATCGAAATTGACTTTTTCGGTGGCGAACCACTCCTTAATTTCACCGTCGTCAAAGAACTCGTCGCTTACGCCAAGAAAAGAGCAGCCGAAGAAGACAAAGTACTAAAGCTCACCTTGACAACAAACGGTCTCCTCTTAAACGCTGAAGTCACAGAGTTCTTGAATCAAGAAGGTTTATCTGTCGTACTATCCTTAGATGGTCGTAAAGAAATTCATGATGCCATGCGTCCTTACATAGATGGACAAGGCTCCTATGAAGAAGTGGTCGAGAATCTACAAAGATTTGTCCATTCCCGCCAGAACGAAGACTACTATGTCCGAGGCACCTACACTCGCCAGAACCCCGATTTTGCCGCCGATGCCTTGCACATTCACGATCTTGGCTTTGTCCACCTATCGGTCGAACCGGTCGTCGCCTCACCACAGGAAGGGTACGCCTTACAAGCCACCGATTTACCCAAAATCGATGAACAATACCGCATCTTAGCCAAAGAAATTCATCGACGACAACAAGAAGGCCAGCCCTTGAACTTCTTTCACTTTCAACTGGACCTAGCAGAAGGACCATGTCTAGCCAAGCGACTTTCTGGCTGTGGTGCTGGCTTTGAATACATGGCTGTAGACCCCAAAGGAGACCTCTACCCCTGTCATCAATTTGTCGGGCGTGAAGATTTTAAGCTAGGCCACGTTAGCGGCACCATCGAAAGAAAAGACCTTTCCGAGACTTTCGCACAAGCCCACATCTACCACAAACAAGGATGCCCAAGCTGTTGGGCTCGCTTTCTCTGCTCCGGCGGCTGTCACGCCAACAACGAAGCCGAAACGGGCGACCTTCGCAGCCCTTCTCCCATCGGCTGCGATCTCGCTCGCATTCGCTTAAAATGGGCCCTCTACGCCCGCGTAGTAGCAGGAGAGTAAGCTATCCGAGAATAATCTGTTCTGCCTTGCAGCCACAGCACAAAGCCTAAGGAGGAACCAGCCCCTTTGAAGCAAAAAGCACTCGCCACTTGCCCCCTTCGCTGCTATGACCTCTGCTCCTTTCAAGTCCACGTAGAAGAAGAAAAAATCACAGCCATTGAAGGCAACCCACAACATATGGTCACCAAGGGATTTCTCTGCTCACGAGCCCAGGCCTTGCTTCAACGTCATAACAGCATGGATCGCATCACGACGCCTCTTCTGCGAAAACAAGGCCATTGGCTGAAGATATCTTGGGAGGAAGCCTTATCGAGTCTGGCCGAAGCTTTAGAAAAGGCCCTCGGTCGCTCAGGGCCCCCTTCCATCCTCCATATCCCCAACAACGCATCAACAGGCCTTTTGAAAAAGCTCGATCAACGATTTTTTAACAGCCTCGGTGGTATCACCAGACCTTACGATAGCCCCTCGTACAGTGCTGGCGTAGAAGCACAAAAAGCCGACTTTGGCCTTGCCGTTGCACCACCCTGGTCAGACCTCGTCCGCGCTAGAACGATCCTTCTTTGGGGACGCCATGTCACCACAACGAACATTCATCTTTTGCCGTACCTCTTAGAGGCAAAAGAAAAAGGCGCCAAAATCATCTCCATCAATCCACTTCCCTTGGCAGGCGCCTCTGAATGGCTCGATCAGCACATTGCCATTCAACCTGGCACCGATGGTCTTCTTGCGCTGGGAATGGCGCAGGTAATCTTACAAGAACGCTGGTGGGACAGTGACTTTATCGCCCAACACGTCGAAGGATTTTCCTCTTACGCCCAAGCCATCGTCGCCTTGACACCAGAAAAAATAGCGCCCATCGTAGGGCTTGAAGCAAGCACAATTCGCCAACTGGCGCGACAATATGCACGAAATGGCCGTCCTTCCGCCATCGTCATCGGCGCAGGCTTGCAAAAGTATGGTCATAGTGGTCTCACGATACGAGCACTCAACGCCCTCGCTCTACTCACAGGACAGATCGGTGTACCTGGCGGTGCCATTCATCTGGCAAACTTGTCGGCCCATCGCTTTGCTCAGGCATTGACGGGAGAAGAAAAAGCGACAAGAAACCAATATGTACACTGGGCAGACCTAGCCCATGAGATCCTGGCCAGAAAAAGGCCTATAAGGGACTCAGAAAGCAACCTGCAAAGCCTGCAGGATAGAAGCAGAGGCACCACTGAAAGAGCAGTGCCCATTGAAGTGGCCGTTATAACAGGTGCCAATCCCATCAGCCAAATGGCACAAAGCATGCACCTAGCCGAAGCCTTTCACAGCATTCCTTTCAAAGTCGTCATTGACTACCATCTAACCGACACAGCACAACTGGCCGATCTCATCCTTCCAGCGAGCACCGCTTTTGAAACAGAAGATCTGTACCTTAGCCCCTGGAATGACTATATCCACTACCAAAAAGCAATCGAAAAGCCTCGTGGAAAAGTGCGCCCAGAATATCAGATCTGGCAAGAACTTGCCCGAAGACTGCAACAACAAGTACCAGGTTTACAAGAAGATCAGGCTTTTTGGGAAAAAGATCCCCAGAGTTGGCTCCAAGCCACAATAGAGCAAGCACCCTTCACGCTTGCCGATCTAGAAGTAGCGCCTCGTGCCAACCCTCATCTTCAAGTCGTACCATTTCAAGATAAAAACTTTGCGACTTCGTCAGGCAAAGCCAATCTTTTACCAGGTGATAAGATCCCGCTGCTGGCACAAGCTTGTGAAAATATTAAAAAAGAAAGAAGCGAAGAAAAAAGACAAAAACACTTTCGCTTGATAACGCTCCACAGCCAGGGTCGACAGAATTCACAATTCTGGGAACTAGCCTGGGAGGAAGACCCCGCTGACGGTAGCGGCAATGAGATCTGGTTAGAAAAGGAAGAAGCAAAAGCAGAAGGGTTACGACCAGGCGATAAAGTAGTAGTAGAAACAGAACAAGGCACACACATTTTTACACTACGAGTAGATGAACAAGTCCCCCAAGGGACGGCCGTTCTGTACCAAGGGTTGCCTTCACAAATCGGTGGGGGCATCAACAAAGTAACAGCAGCACAAAAAACAGATCTCGGTCATGGCGTTGCCTACTATCAAACGCTAGGACAGATTCGCAAAGTTGCGCTTGCGGAACTGATCAGCACTGACGGGCTTAATCGCTAGCCTGCCCTAGGTACATTTTTTTGGTTGTGACTAAGCTGCTGGCTTATGCGGCCAGTGAATTCTTGGATAAACCGTAATCAGCCTTCAAAATTAACCAGATATTACCTGCACTTACATTTTTTTCACCAATATTGAAAAAACTCTTTTTTTTTATAAAAAAAAGCCTCCGAAAAGGGAACTTTTTGTATTTACCCGGATATTATTGACATGCTATAATGACAAAGGCTTCTGTGAAAATCAAAAAGTTCACAACCTTTACCAAAGGTTGGGAAGGGGGCGCAAATGTCCAGAGGCAGAGAGAGAAAAAAAGCGAAAAGAAAAGCTGACACACAAGTGCAGTCACAAGTAAAGACACAAGTGCAATCGCGCATACCGACAGAAAGCTTTAACTTTTCGGCTCTACGCCAAAAGGCTTTGGAATTGAAGTCATCCCTAGAGAAGATAAAAGCTAATAAATTAACATTAAAAGCAAGCGCAGCCATTGCAGGTATAGCCATCGCGGGCAGCCTATTTGCATTTTCTTTCGGTGCCGTCAGCTTACCTGGCTCCGGAAGTGTTGTTTCAGCCAGTCAAAAAGAAGAAGTTCAAGAACCGGCTTGTCAAATCTTCATTGATGGAGAACCTTTGTTTGCAGTAAGCTCCACAGAAGAAGCCGATAAGCTTATCAAGCATATAAAACACTACTTCTCCTACATGCAGGCAACGGACGGTATGGAAGTCGTTGACGTTCAGATCAAAGAACAGATTAGCTATCAAGAAGTTGAAGTAGCACCTGAAGACATTCTTACATACGAAGATGCACTGAATCAACTTATCGAAGGCAAAGACGAAAAGATTCGCTACGTCGTAGAAGCAGGCGACAATCTTTGGACCATCGCGAACAAACACGGTATGAACTGGATGGAGTTGCGAAAAGCCAACGCCCAACTCGACAATGAAAATAATTTAAAAATTGGTGACGAGATTTATCTCAACAGACCAAGCTACTATCTAACGGTCCAATCTACCTTTAAAGTGCAAGCAGAAGAGACCATCCCCTTTAAGACACAAGTAGAACGAGACAACAACCTTCGCACCGGGACAGTTCGAGTGAAGCAAGAAGGACAAAGGGGAACGAAGCTCGCTACATATATCGTCAGCAAGGAAAATGACATACAGATTGAGAATAACTTGATTGATGAAAAGGTATTAAAAGAACCCGTTTCTCGCATTGAAGTTCGAGGTAACCAAGCCGTACAAGTTGCCTCTCGTGGCAGCGTTGCCAGCTATAACGGTGGCGGAAACGGTACCTTATCGTGGCCTACCAATGGCCGCCGCATCACATCAGGTTTTGGTTACCGAGGTCGTGAATTCCATACGGGCATTGACATTGATTTAAGAACGGGCGATCCCGTCTTTGCAGCAGGCAATGGCGTCGTTGTCTTTGCAGGCTGGAACGGTGGCTACGGCAACTTAATCACTGTCGACCACGGAAATGGTCTACAGACAAGATACGCTCACTTATCACAAATCCACGTCTCCGTTGGACAAAGTGTAAGTCGCGGCAATGTCATCGGTCTTGGAGGCTCAACCGGTCGCTCTTACGGCCCTCACCTACACTTTGAAGTTCGTCAAAACGGAAGCGCCCAGAACCCACGAAGCTACCTGAACTAGAACCAATCAACGATAAAAAGGCACCAACTTCCATAAATTATAACAGGGCGATATATCCTCGTAAAAACCTACGAAGATATATCGCCTTCTTGCTGTACTCATCCAACAGCGCAGCAACAGCAGTAGTTCCTGGCAAAAGTATCTGCTATAATGAAAAAGATACCAACAATGAAAACAAATAGAAAAAAATACCTGTCTTTATTAGAACCCCCTACGCTTGGCTGGGTACAACCAACGGTGAAAATCAATATTTCCTGATCACATTGGGGTTACTTCATAGAGGGGCCAGGTCATCACGCTTTCCTCCGCTCTGGACTGGTCCCACGCTGTTACCGCCAGCAAGCTACTGATACGCTGAGGTCCCAAGTCCCGCTGCGGAAAGCGTGATGCCCAGGCCCAGAGGACTTTTTGCTGATTGTTACTTTCCGTTGACATTGCTTTGCGCAACTTTCTGCGATGTATATGCAACTGCTTATTGTTTTTGTATTTGCAATAAGCCAAAACTCAGTCACAACCAGCAAGATGTATCTGGGTCAGGCGTTATGACTTCCTGGAGAGAGGACTATCAGACCTCAGCCATCGGCAGCTTGCTGCCGCTCATGGCGTGGGATGAGTCCGTTCGGAAGGAAATCATAACGCCTGACCCCACCACAGAGTAGCTATTTTCGTATTAGCCCCCTATGCCCGGTACAATAGAAAAAATATAAGGAAGTGACAAAATGATTTACTACCCCTCGCTACGCACCATCGCCATTGTAGGCATCTCAGACAAAAAAGAACGCCCCAGCTACCAGGTTGCTCAATACCTCCAGTCACAAGGCTATCGAATCATACCTGTCAACCCAAGAGTCACAGAAGATTATGCAAAAACCCCAGTATGAAGTAACCCCAACGTAATCAGGAATAATTGCAACAAGACATAAAGGATGAACAAAAATGCCCCAAAAGACCCTCCTCCCCGAAGCATTCCAAAAGCGTCTCCAAAGCCAACTCGACGAAAAATCTTACCAAGCCTTCTTAGAAAGCTACAACCGCTCGCCGGCCCAAGCCCTCCGCCTCAACCCTCTCAAAGTCAAAAACCACGCAACATTTCAAGAGAAAAGCCCCTTCCACCTCAAGCCAGTCCCCTGGTGCTCCCTCGGCTATTACTACCACGAAGAAGACCGCCCAGGCAAACACCCCTACCACGCCGCCGGCCTCTACTACATACAAGAGCCTAGCGCCATGGCCGTTGTCGAAGTCCTCAACCCCCAAGAAGGCGAGCGCATTCTCGACCTTTGCGCCGCCCCCGGAGGAAAATCAACCCAAATCGCCGGCTACCTTGCCAACGAAGGCCTGCTCATCGCCAACGAAATCAACTACAAAAGAGCACGAATCCTAGCCGAAAACCTCGAACGATGGGGTGCGAAAAATGTCCTAATCACCAACGAAAACCCCGACCGTTTGGCACAAAAGTTCCCCGAATTCTTCGACAAAATTGTCATCGATGCGCCTTGTTCCGGCGAAGGCATGTTTCGCAAACTGCCGGAAGCCCTAAGCGACTGGACCGAAAACAAAGTCGAACAATGCTCCCTTATGCAAAAAGACATACTAGTACAAGCCGCCACCATGCTACGCCCCGGCGGAACCATCGTTTACTCCACCTGCACCTTTTCACCAGCAGAAAACGAAGAACAAATCAATCACTTTCTCGACCAACAGCCCCAATTTGAGGCCCTGAACATCACAACACCAGCGTACTTTCAAAGAGAGAACAACAATCTCCGCCTCTGGCCCCATCAAATAGAAGGAGAAGGCCACTACATCGCCTTACTACGAAAAAAAGAAAACCCCACGAAAGACCTTGAAAACTGCATCACCATAGAACAGCATCCTTCAGAAGAAAAATCCATCAGCACAAAAGGTAAAAAAGCAGAAAAAAAACAAAAAGAACAGGAAAACAAGTCATCAACAAAGAAAAAAAACAAGAGAAAGCAACCACAAAAGAAACAGCGCAAGCACAGCACCACTTCATCGAATTTTGTCAAAACACCCTCGGGTACGTGCCAGAAATAGATCCCCTTCTACAAGGCGATCACCTATACGCGTGGCCTGCCAAGCTCCCTCGAAATATCACCGAAAGCCTCAAAATCCTCCGCCCAGGCTGGCACCTCGGCACGATCAAAAGAGACCGCTTTGAACCTTCTCACGCCCTCGCCTTAGCCCTACAAGCAGAAGAATGTCAAAAAACCATCAACCTATCCTCAGCAAGCCAGGAAGTCTATCGCTACTTAAAAGGGGAAAGCCTCACCATCCCTGCAAACCACCAGGGCTGGCACCTAATCACCCTTGAACACCATCCCCTTGGCTGGGGAAAAGCCGTGCAAGGCCAACTCAAGAACCACTACCCCAAAGGACTTCGCTGGCTCTAAAAAACTGTTTTCCAGTGCCTCTATCAAGCTAGGAAGCTCCTAATTTCATTAAGAAAGCCTAGTAAAAAAGCTTGCCCCCACAAAGATCGTGGCATACTACAAAACGAGCCAACGAGAGAAAGGACTGGTGAACATGGAAAACTGGCTTCAACTAAGAAAAATCACCATCCTAGAAGAACTCACCGAAGACCAAATCCAAGCCATTGCGCCTAAATTCGGCGAAAGAACCTATAAAAAAAGAAACCAACTCATGCACGAAGGAGAACGCCAAGATGGCATCTACTTCATTCTCAAAGGCAAAGTAAAGCTCACCAAAATGAACCCTGACGGCCAAGAAAAAGTCGTCGCTGTCGTAAGCGAAGGCGAAATCATCGGCGAGATCGTCGCTTTTGACGGTGGCGCCTGTCCCTATACGGCCGAAACAATGGAAGAAGTAAGAGCCGCCTTTCTCACGATCAAAGACTTCAAAGAAATGCTCAACAACTACAGCCCCGTTGCCATGGCCTGTTTACAACAAAGTGCCTTGCGACTACGTAAAGCCTACCGCCATATGAAAAACCTGGCCTTGCTCGACACCTATGGACGCATGGCTGCCCACCTTTTTAAAATGACAAGAGACTATGGTGTTCAAGAAAAAGAAGGCATACGCATCAACTTCAATGTAACGAGGCAAGAAATGGCCCAATTTATTGGCACCTCCCGTGAAACCGTATCACGAGTTCTTGCTGAATTTGAAAGAATGGGTATCTTGCAAGTAGACCGTCATCAGATCACCGTCTTAGACATAGAAGAACTACGAGAACGAGCCAGCGGAGGCAGGAAAAACAGTTCTTCTAACGAATGGTAACAGAACCACAGAAAGAGGAGACCCCATGAAAAAATCAGTGCTCGTCTCCGTGCTAGGCACACAAAAAAACGACGTAGGAGAAGTAGATAAGATCGAACTCGTCACGCCGGGAACCTTTTTTTTACGAGATCAATCCTACTACATCATCTACCAAGAAACAGAAATCACCGGCATGGAAGGCACAACGACAACGGTAAAAGTAGAGCCACAGAAAATCACCCTCAATCGCATGGGGGCACAAGAGCTGAAGCAAACCTTTGAGAAAAACAAAGCCAATCATAGCATCTATGCAACACCCTACGGAACCTTGAACCTCACAGTAATCCCATCTAAAGTCGAAGTATCCATGCATCAAGAAGGTGGAACCATCGACTTAGCCTACGAACTACAAGTAGACAAGAAAAAATTAAGCGATAACACCTTACAAATTATCGTAAAGGAGGCGCGAAGCCGTCGTGAACTTCGTTGAAAAGATAAGACAACAGATTCGAGAGGGCCTTCAAGAAGCGCTGCAAAAAGCGCAGCAAGCAGGCGAAATTAACTTCCAGAACATACCTGATATCGCTCTAGAAGTACCAAGAGAAAAACAACATGGACACTTTGCTACCAACATCGCCATGACCATGGCCAAAGAAGCTCGCATGAATCCACGGCAGATCGCCGAAAAAATCGTTCAACATTATGATAAAGGAACTCTCGTTCAAGACTTGCAAGTAGCCGGCCCAGGATTTATCAACTTTACCCTTGAACACAACTGGCTCTACGATGTCCTATCGGCTGTACAAGAGCAAAACGAAAACTACGGCGCCTCAACCGTTGGAGCAGGCAAGAAAGTACAAGTTGAATTTGTCAGCGCCAACCCCACGGGGCTGCTCCACATGGGCAACGCCCGCGGTGCTGCCTTAGGTGACACCTTGGCCAATCTGCTCAAAATGGCAGGCTTTGAAGTAACCAAAGAATTCTACATCAACGACGCGGGCAACCAGATTGAGAACTTTGCCAAATCACTAGAGGCGCGTTACTTAGAACTGCTCGGTCAGGAAGTCGTCTTTCCTGAAGAAGGCTACCATGGTCAAGACGTCATTGATACCATGAGCCGCCTCATCGAAAAAGAAGGCGACAAATACGTACCCATGGAGCGAGAACTGCGCCGTGAACTTCTCGTTAAGCATGCCCTAGAAGAGAAGCTGCAAGGCATCCGAGCAAGCCTCGGAAACTTTGGCGTATCCTATGACGTCTGGTTCTCAGAGCAAAGCCTTCATGACAGTGGCGCCATCGAGAAAACGTTGGAACAACTGCGACAAAACGGCTATATCTATGAAAGTGAAGGCGCACTTTGGTTCAAAGCCACCGCGCTCGGTGAAGAAAAAGACGAAGTCCTTGTTCGCTCCAACGGCATTCCCACCTACTTTGCCGCTGACATTACCTATCACAAAGATAAATTCGACCGACAATTTGATTGGGTTATCAACATCTGGGGTGCCGACCACCACGGACACGTATCGCGCATGAAAAACGCTGTCAAAGCCCTTGGGTACAACAGCGACAAACTGGACATTATCTTAATGCAGCTTGTACGACTTCTAAAAGGCGGCGAAATTGTGCGCATGTCCAAGCGTACAGGCCAATATATTACTCTCGATGAACTCGTCGAAGAAGTAGGCAAAGACGCAGCCCGATTCTTCTTCGTCATGCGCAGTGCCGACTCTCACCTAGACTTTGACCTCGATCTTGCCAAAAGCCAGTCGGCCGAGAACCCCGTCTATTACGTACAATATGCTCATGCACGCATTTGCTCCATCTTGCGGACAGCCCAAGAAGCAGGCTTTACAGTACCGCAAGCCAAATCAGAAGAAATCAACTACCCCTTGCTAACCCATCCCGCCGAGCTAGCACTGTTGCGCAAAATTGCTGACTTACCCGATGAAGTAGCCCGAGCCGCTACCACCATGGAGCCCCACCGGATGGCTCGCTACGCCCAAGAGCTTGCATCCCTATTCCACAGTTTTTACACCCATTGCCGTGTCCTCACCGATGAAAAAGAACTGCGGCAAGCAAGGCTACTCCTCGTTGACGACTCTCGAATCGTTTTGCGCAATGTACTACACTGGATGGGTTTGACAGCGCCCGAGAGAATGTAGTATAGTCTGTTTCATGAACAATGAGGGAGTGTGGATTGGTGGCCCCATTGATGGATCATCAAGAATTAGGTCGGAGATTTTCCGAAGCAGAACAACTCGTGCAAGTGCTACGAGAAAAAGGCGAAGCCCTTCACTTTCGTGAACTGATTGCAGAAGTGCTTAAGAAGAAGGGACATGAAGATCCCAGCAACGATGTGAGAGCCGTAGCCAGACTGTACACCCAGATGAATCTGGATATGCGCTTTGTCTTCCTAGGCGATGGCCTTTGGGGACTGAGGAACTGGTCTGAAAAAGGCGTAGGCCTCTCTCTGCTGAACAAAGATTACGATGACGACAATGACAGCGGAGATGACGAAGACTATCAAGAAAGAGAGAATCATTATTCGAGAAATCGCGATGAAGACTAGAGCGGGCCGAATAGGCTCGCTTTTTCTTGATCCTTTCATAGACTTTCGGTAGAATAAATGCAGAATTAAAAGAAAGCAGGCATAAGGAATGCAGCAAACGAAATTTATCTTCATCACAGGCGGCGTCGTATCATCTCTGGGCAAAGGTATCACCGCGGCCTCCCTGGGAAGATTGTTAAAAAGCCGCGGCCTCAAAGTAGCCATCCAAAAGTTCGATCCCTACATCAACATTGATCCCGGCACCATGAGCCCCTATCAGCACGGAGAAGTCTTCGTCACCGACGACGGCGCTGAAACAGACCTCGACCTAGGCCACTATGAGCGCTTTGTTGACATCAACCTCTCCAAAGCAGCCAACGTCACGACCGGCAAAATCTACTGGTCCGTCATCTCTAAAGAGCGGAAAGGCGAATACCTCGGCGGAACAGTGCAAGTCATCCCCCACATCACCAATGAGATTAAAGAGCGGGTCTTTCGCATGGCTCGGGAAAACAACCCCGACGTCGTCATCACCGAAGTTGGCGGTACCGTCGGCGACATCGAATCTCTACCATTTCTAGAAGCGATTCGACAAATCAAGTCCGACATCGGTAGAAACAGAGTTATCTACATTCACGTCACACTCGTGCCCTACATCAGTGCCGCCGGCGAACTGAAGACAAAGCCAACGCAGCACTCCGTTAAAGAATTGCGCAGCATCGGCATCCAGCCCGATGTCATCGTCTGTCGCACCGAAAAATCTTTCCCTCGGGAAGTAGAAGAAAAGCTCGCCCTCTTTTGCGACATAGAGCCAGATGCCGTCATACAACTTGTTGACGCTGACTCCATCTATGAAGTGCCCTTACATCTGAAAGCCGAAGGACTCGACGACATCGTCATTGAAAGACTGAACCTAGAATGCAAAGAACCAGACCTCCAAGACTGGGAAGAACTCGTCCACAAAATCAAAAACCCAAAACACCAGATCACCATCGGCCTCGTCGGTAAATACGTCTCCCTGCCTGATGCCTACATGAGTGTTGCTGAATCACTGCGCCACGCCGGCATCTACCATAACGCCGCCGTAAAAATCAAATGGATCTACTCCGCCGATCTAGAAGGCGCACCGGCTGAAGACTTCCTCGCCGACGTAGACGCCATCTTAATCCCCGGCGGTTTTGGCGATCGCGGCATCGAAGGCAAAATCAACGCCATCCGCTACGCCAGAGAAAACAAAATTCCCCTCCTCGGCATTTGCCTAGGCATGCAACTCTCCGTCATAGAATATGCCCGCAACGTCCTCGGCTGGGAAGACGCCCACTCCAGTGAATTCTGCGAAACAACAGAACACCCCGTCATCGACCTTCTCCCAGAACAAAAAGACGTAGAAGAAAAAGGCGGCACCATGCGCCTCGGCCTCTGGGCTTGCCGCATCAGCAAAAATAACAAAACCTACGAAGCCTATCAAGACGAAGTCATCTACGAAAGACACCGTCATCGCTACGAATTCAACAACACCTACCGAGAAGCCATGGAAGAAGCAGGTCTCATCATCTCCGGCACCTCCCCCGACGGCCGCCTCGTAGAAATCATCGAACTCAAAGACCATCCCTGGTTCGTCGCCTCCCAATTCCACCCCGAATTCAAATCCCGCCCCAACAGACCCCACCCCCTCTTCCGCGACTTCATCGGCGCCACCGTAGAACAACTCAAAAAATAGCCCCAATAAAAAGACACTGAAGAGGCCTTCTTCGACAGCCTGACATAAAAAGGTTTCGAAAAGGCCTTTTATGGTTACCGTAAAATAATGGAAAAGAATAAAGAGGTAGAAAGGCAGGAGTAAAGCCCTTGAAGGCCTACGAACTGACCATTCAAGATAAAGAAAAATTCAACCAATTCCTGGCCACCCACCCCAAAGGCCACGTCCTGCAATCCTGGGAATGGGGCAACGTCAAAGCCAAAACAGGCTGGCAGCCCCATCGCCTTCTCGTAGAAGATCAAGGCAAGCCTGTCGCCGCCATCTCCGTCCTCAAACGACGCATCCCGGCCCTAGGCAAACACATCTTCTACGCCCCCCGAGGCCCCGTCATCGACCCAGCCCAAGCAGAAGCAGCCGACTGCCTCCTCCAAGCTGTAGAAGACTTGGCTAAGCGAGAAAATGCCATATTTTTAAAAATAGATCCCGACATCCCCGACGCGAACGAAGACTGGAAAAACTACCTCATCAGCCGCCAATTTCGCCCCTTAGACACGGGCGAAGGCTTCGAAGGCGTACAACCTCGCTACGTCTTTCGCCTTGACATAACAGATGACCTCGACACAATCTTCGCCCGCTTCCACTCCAAGACCCGCTACAACATAAGACTGGCAGAACGAAAAGGCGTCACCATCGAAGAAAACTGTGGCAGAGAAATGCTACCCACTTTCTACGACATCCTCAAAGTAACAGCCACAAGAGATAAATTTCTCATCCGCTCCTACGAATACTTCGAAGAAATCTGGGACAACCTCGTCCCCGCCGGACAAGCCAAACTATTCATCGCCCGCTACCAGGACCAAGTCATCGCCGGCACCCTCGCCTTCATCCTAGGTGACAAAGCTTGGTACATCTACGGCGCCTCCTCCAACGAACACCGCAACGTCATGCCCAACTACCTCATTCAGTGGAAGATGATCACCTGGGCCAAAAACCAAGGCTGCACCCTCTACGACTTCCGCGGCGTCCCCGGCCACGAAGTAGACCAAAGTCACCCTCTCTACGGTCTAGTCCGCTTCAAGAAAGGCTTCAGCGGCGACCACGTCGGCTTCATCGGCGAATACGATCGCATCTACCAACCCTTCTACTACCACTTCTGGAACATGGCAGAACCGCTCTATCAAAACACAATCCGGAAAATCCTCTCCGTCGTTAGAAAGTAAGCATCCCGACTAAAGGACCGTGATACAACGATGCCCCAGACCTGGATAGAAATAAACCTCACCGCTCTAGCCCACAACGCCCAAAAAACGCGCCAACTCGTAGGCAACAACAAAATCATCTACGGCGTCGTCAAAGCCAACGCCTACGGCTGCGGCAGCATAGAAGTCTCCCACTGCCTCATCCAAAACGGCATCGACCGCCTCGCCGTCACCCACGTTCAAGAAGGCATCGAACTTCGTCAAAGCGGCATCGAAGTCCCCATCCTGGTCATGGGCCCGACGGCCTCAGAAGACGTTGACAACCTCATCAAGCACAAGCTAACACCAGCCATCTCCACCCTAGAATCCCTCGAAAATATCGCCGAAAAAGTACAACAAAAAGGCCTTCAAAACTATCCCATCCACGTCAAAATCGAAACAGGACTGGGAAGAACAGGCCTTTTTCCCTTCCAAGTCACCAATATAACCAAGGCTATTTTAGACCATCCTGAGTTATATTTAGAAGGAGCCTTTACGCACCTCGCCACAGCAACAACAGGAAAAGGAAACTATGTTCACCAGCAAGTGGCAGCTTTTTCAGAAGCCATTCATACCATGGAAGCAGCAGGTGCCACCATACCAATCAAGCACGTGGCCAACTCCGCCGCAACGCTGGCGTACCCCCAATATCACTTTGACGCAGTCCGCGTAGGCACCCTGCTTTACGGACAAAACCCTGGCGTCACAACAGACAAAACGCCAACGCTTCAAGAAGCATGGTCATTCAAAACAAAAATTGCCCACCTCGCAGACCTTCCATCAGGTCACGGCGTAGGCTATGGAAGAGCTCATATTACAGGTAGACCTACCAAAATAGCGGTACTCCCTGTAGGCTACATTGATGGCTATCAACTCGAACCCATCTCTGTTCCCGTTAACCTCTGGGATCTCACCAAAATCCTATTAAAAACAACAGCCGCCTACTTTGGAATCGGCAGCCTCGCTCGCAACGTGCGCATTAAAGGCAAAACCGTCCCCGTCCTAGGCAAAGTCGCCATGCAGTTCACCATGATCGACGTAACCTCTGTCAAAGACATAAAAATCGGCGATACCGTAGAACTGCCTGCCCGACGAACCGTCATCAACAGCAACCTACCGAGAGTATATAAAGAACAAGAAAGCCAAGAAAAACAAGAACTAGCACTAGGATAGAATTCAGGGAAGGAGGTACCCATCGGAGTGACTAACAAAAAGCCCATCGTCATCGCCATCATCTCCATCGTACTCTTCTCGATCATAGCACTCGCCTTAGGCGTGGGCACCGATCGAGGCGCTCGTCCGGAAGCCGCAAATCGCACAGGCCTAGGAGGCAGCAACGATGTTGTGGTGGTGCGCATTGAAGGTCTTATCACCGCTTCAGGCGGATCAGGTGGACTGTTGAGCACACCAGGTGGTCCTCGCATCATGGACACATTGCGACAAATAAGCGAAGACCGAACCGTTCGCGCCGTTGTATTACGAATCAACTCGCCCGGAGGAACAGCGGCCGCCTCTCAAGAAATCGCCATGGAAGTCGATCGCCTACGCCAGGCCGGCAAAGTCGTCGTCACCTCCATGGGAGACACAGCCGCCTCAGGAGGCTATTGGATCGCTGCAAGAACCGATCGCATCGTAGCCAACCCTGCCACCACCACAGGATCGATTGGTGTCATCATCGATCTCGTCAACTTAGAAGAACTATATGATAAAATCGGCTACCGCTCCGAAACCTTCAAAAGCGGCCCCCACAAAGACATCACCTCGCCGAATCGCGAAAGAACGGAAGCAGAAAAAGAGCTCCTGCAAGCCATGGTCGATGACATCTACGAACAATTCGTCCACATTGTCGCAGAAGGTCGTAACCTCCCAGAAGAACAAGTACGGCAACTGGCTGACGGACGCATCTTCACAGGCCGACAAGCGCAAGAAGTCGGACTCGTTGACGATCTCGGCAACTTCTACGACGCCGTAGAAATTGCAGCTCAACTAGCCGGCATTGAAGGGAAACCGAACATTCGAGAATACGGACGCACAAGCCCTTGGGGTATGTTCTTTCAATCAGCCCTTGGCAACTTTGGCAGTGGCAGCTTCTCCATGAATGACCTCGCCCAGTACTTGCGAACGCTCGAAGCACAGGAGCCTATCATTCGCTAAAGTAAAGGAGGAACAAATGGAAGAAAAAAAACCTCCCACAGCGGAGGAACCCAATAACCCCGTAGAAAAGAACCCCTCCTTCGAAAATAGAACAACAGACCATAGAGACACAACAGCACCAGAATCACCACCGGCACCACCAGCAGCCTCGCCACCCCTAGAATCACCAGAACACAAGACAGACCAACCACAGCAAGAACCCCATTGGACCAGCTGGGACTACATATATAACGTCCTGGCAGAACCGAACAAAGCCTTTGCCAGAGCATCGCAAGCAAAGCCCCTCGGTCTCGCTTTTGCCGTCATCGTCATCAGTACTTTAATTTCACTGATTGTCAATCTGAGCATGGGGCCTGGCGACATGACGCAACTAGAACAACAAGGCCTGCCAATCGGTCTCATCGGTGTTTTTACCACCATCTTTGCCATCGTTGGCGCCTTTTTTGGCCTTATCATGTGGTTTATCATGGCCGGTATCTATAACCTTATCGGCGAACTCCTCGGCGGAAAAGGCAATGCCAAAGGCTTGCTCGTAACACTAGGCTTGGCATCTTTGCCGAGCATATTCACCTCGCCGCTGCGACTTCTCGGCGAAGTCCTGCCAGGAGGCGCAACCTTAGAGTGGCTTGGCATCTTAGCCTTAACCGTCTGGACTATCATTTTACAAGTCTTTGCCATTAAGCAATCAGTCCAACTCAGTACCATCCGCGCGGCCATAACTTATTTTGCCCCCCTACTACTCCTACTCATTGCCACAATCAGCTTGATTGTCTTTATCCTCCTAACCATTCCTGCCATCGGAAGCCTACCTGGCATTCAATAAAAATCAAAATAAGAAGACCAAAAAAAGAGACTTGTCATGCGCCTTGCATAGAACAAGTCTCTTTTTTCATTTCCCATCATCTCCATAAAAAGCTAATATCATCTTACTTACAGAAGGAGGATTTTGCACCGTAACGTTGAAATAAAGGGATAAGGAAGGGGGGAAATACACATGATAGTGTCCACCATGACCATCGTCGCCTTGCGCTGCCAGGCCTGTGGAGCCATAGATTTTCACGGACTCTCACTCTTTACATTTTCCCAACAGAAAACCCAGCAGATCAACTGCTCTTGCGGAGCTAGGTTGCTGACGGTGGGAACGAAGGACCGCAAACGCTTCTATATACAAGCTCACTGCATCATGTGCGAAAGCCAGCACCTCTTCTGGTACTTACGAGACCAACTGTGGTCTCAACAACTACTTGTTCTACAATGTGAAGAAAATCTTGTCGAAATAGGCTTTATCGGTCCCCGTGACAAAGTCAAAGCGGCCATCATGAAGCAAGATAAATCACTTCGTGAAATGGCAGAAAATCTTGGTGTCGTAGAATATTTTGAGAACCCTGAAGTCATGTACGGCGTACTCGATTCACTACACAGTCTCACCGAGAATGGGAGACTCACCTGCAGTTGTGAAAGCCAGCAGATCAGCGTCGACATCTACCCCGATCGCGTCGAGCTACGCTGTGAAGCCTGCAGTAACAACCAAGTTTGCTATGCCGAATCAGATCATGACCTTCAAATGATCAAAAGGGTAAAAGAAATGCAAATAGAAGACCCTTCCGCACCACATTCCCGCAATCGAAGAGCCAGAGGCCGCAGAAGCAAAAAATCCCCATAACAGCACAAGAAAACCGCGGGTGAAGACAATAGTAAGTAAGTGCCCGTGGTTTTATTATGACCCAGAACAAAGGAATAAGATGGCATAAAATCATCAAAATAACCATAAAAGGAAAATAGTAACTCACAAAGAAACATCCCTAACAGGGGCACAATAAATACCAAGGAGGAATAGAACTATGCCAATGGTAACACTGGCCGAACTTATGGCGAAAGCAGAAGAAGGAAAATACGCAGTGGGTGCTTTTAATTGCAACAACATGGAGATTGTACAAGCCATTATCATGGCTGCCGAAGCCGAAAGAGCACCCGTCGTCATACAAGCCTCTCAGGGAGCCATCAAGTATGCCGGACTTGACTATATCGTAGCCCTCGCCCGCTTAGCAGGCGACAAAACATCCGTTCCCGTCGCCCTACATCTCGACCACGGCACCAGCTTTGAACAATGCGTCCAATGCATCAGCAGCGGCTTTACCTCTGTCATGATCGACGGATCTAAGCACGCTTTAGAAGACAACATTGCCCTCACCAACCGCGTTCTCTCCGTTGCCCGCGCCGTCGGTGTCTCCGTTGAAGCAGAACTCGGTAAAATCGGCGGTACCGAAGATGACATTCATGTCGACGAAAAGGACGCCCTCTTTACAGATCCCGAAGAAGCTCGCTACTTCGTAGACAAAACAGGTGTTGACGCCCTCGCTGTAGCCATCGGTACGGCCCATGGACAATACAAAGGAAGACCCGAACTCGACTTCGATCGCCTGGCCAAGATCGAACAACTTGTCGATGTCCCTCTCGTACTCCACGGCTCCTCCGGCGTCCCTGACGAAGATATACGCCGTGCCATCGAAATCGGTGTCCGCAAAGTCAACATTGACACCAACCTTCGCGAAGCCTTCACCGAAGGCGTTCGAGAAGTCATCAGCCAAAAACCAAATGAAATCGACCCCCGCAAAATCCTAGGCCCAGCCAAAGAAAGAATGAGCGAAATCATTCGGGAAAAAATCCGCCTTTTCGGCTCTTCGAACAAAGCCTAAAGCAATAAAAAAAGCAAACCCAATCACCCAACGGCTCAACAATTCCGTCACTAGGAACCCTTTTTAATACAGACCTCCATAAAACTCAAAGATCGACGCCCAATATAAAGCACGAAAAAAGGCGGAATAAAGTAAGGCTTAGAAAACGGACAAGAAAACGATATGAAGGAACGGAAAAGTTCAAAAGGAGGGCAGGTCATCGTATCCTCGTAAAGAACGCTGCGCGAACAACGTAACGATTCCGAAGCGAGACCTACTACGATGACAACAGAACATGAAACTCTTTTTAGACAGTGCCAATATCGACGAGATCCGAGAAGCCAACGCCCTCGGTGTAATCAGCGGCGTCACCACCAACCCATCCCTTATCGCCAAAGAAGGGCGAAATTTTCGCCAGGTCGTAGAAGAAATTGCTGATATTGTAGATGGTCCTATCTCCGCGGAAGTCATCAGCCTCAAAGCCGAAGGCATGATCCACGAAGCGAGAGAGCTTGCCGCCATCCACCAGAACATCGTCATCAAAATTCCCATGACCGCCGAAGGCCTCAAAGCAACAGCCCAACTGCACAAAGAGCACATTCGCACCAACGTAACCCTCGTCTTCTCGGCCAACCAAGGCCTTCTCGCCAGCCTAGCCGGCGCCACCTATATCAGCCCCTTTGTCGGCAGACTTGACGATATCGGACAAGACGGCATGATCCTCATTAAGCAGCTTGCCGAAATCATCGAAATCCACCAATTCAACACAGAAATCATCTCCGCCAGCATTCGTCACCCCATCCACGTTACCGAATCAGCCCGTGCCGGCGCCCACATCGCTACCGTCCCTTACAAGATCCTGCAGCAAATGACCAAGCACCCTCTCACAGACCTCGGCATCGAACGGTTTCTAAAAGACTGGGAGACTGTGAAAGACAAGTAGTTGCCACAAGGACGTTTCGTTTGCCACGCAGAGCTACTCCAATGGGAGTAACAATCAGCAAAAACTCTCTGGGTCTGGGCATCACGCTTTCCGCAGCGGGACTTGGGACCTCAGCTATCGCCAGCTTGCTGGCGATAGCAGCGTGGGACCAGTCCAGAGCGGAGGAAAGCGTGATGACCAGGTCCCCCCTTGCAAGAAGTAACCCCAACAAACTAAACCGCGCCAGTTAAGAAAGGAGCCACCCATGGATAGAGAACTCGCTCTAGAATTTGCCAGAGTCACCGAAGCCGCCGCCTTGGCCTCAGCTCGTTGGATGGGTCGAGGCGACAAAAACGCCGCCGACGATGCTGCCACCGAAGCCATGCGCGCCGTCTTTGACACCATACGCATGGATGGACGCGTCGTCATCGGCGAAGGTGAAATGGACGAAGCTCCCATGCTTTACATAGGAGAAAAGCTCGGCACCTGCGAATCAGGCGACCTCGACTTTGACATTGCCGTCGACCCTGTCGAAGGCACCAGCGTCGTTGCTAAAGGTCTTAACGGCTCCATTGCCGTTTTAGCTGCCGCTCGCCGTGGTTGTCTTCTTCATGCACCAGACATGTACATGAACAAAATCGCCGTAGGCCCAGCGGCCGCTGGCAAAGTTCACCTTGATGCACCCGTTGAGCAGAACCTACGCAATGTCGCAGAAGCCCTGCGTAAAGACGTAGAAGACCTCACCGTCGTCATCCTCGATCGCCCACGGCACGAAGAAATCATCCGTCGCTGCCGTTCTGTCGGCACACGCATCCAACTCATCCAGGATGGAGATGTCGCACCCGCCGTCGCCACAGCCTTCCCTGACTCTGGTATCGACATGATGATGGGAATTGGTGGCGCTCCCGAAGGTGTAATCGCCGCCGCCGCCATACGCTGCCTTGGAGGAGACATGCAAGCACGTCTATGCCCAGACTCCCCGGAAGAAGAAGCACGCTGTCGCAAAATGGGTCTAGAAGACCCTAGAAAAATCCTCCTCCTTGACGACCTCGTAAGCGGTGAAGGCGTCATTTTTGCCGCCACCGGCATCACCGACGGCAGCTTACTCAAAGGCGTAAAAATCACCTCACAAGGTGCCCTAACCCACACCGTCGTCATCCGAGGCCGCACCGGAACGGTACGCTTTATCAACGCCCTCCACCGACTCGAGAAGAAACCCTACTTCGGCAGAGGCCGCTGCGACTGCGAAGAAGAATAAAAAAAGCAAAAACAGCCAAATAGAAAAAAATTCCACAAAAAACGCTTTCACCCGGAATAAGCCATGGAACATCTGGTTAGCCTATCCATGGAACCCTAGATTATTCCGAGGTGATTTTTTTTATGGAACCGACAAAAAAAGACTCAAAAGGGGCACATAGCCTTTTTGGTCTTTTCGTAGCTTCCCTCCTGGTGATTCAACTCCTATACCCCGTAGCAGGAGAAAGCTATGTTAACAATGATACCTTGCTCCGCTTACTCAAAGGCGAACCAATTATAGAAAGCTTGCCCCTTCAACAAAAAGAAAATGTAGCAGCAATAACACGCACCTTCAACATCTACACCTTGTCTGACAATGAGAGCTCGAAAAGCAGCCCTAGCACTACCAATAGCAACCCTATAACAAGCGCGGCAGCAAGCACAAGCAGAGCAACCCAAGCACATAAAGTCGTCCGAGGTGACACCCTTACCCACATTGCCAGACAATACGACATGACCCTCGATGAGCTAATTACCCTGAACAGCCTCAACCCTCGAACTTTTATCCAACCAGGTCAACTCATCATGGTCAAAACAGGAGCAGAAAGCACCAGCAAAAGCACAAACAACCGGAATCAACTCGTTTCCCGGGGTGCCGTCCTCTCCACAATGCAACCACCTCTCCAAGGTAGAATCACATCGCCCTTTGGCCCTAGAAACAATGCCTTTCACCATGGCGTAGACATTGCAGGAGATACAGGCGATCCCATCCGTGCCGTCCAGGCCGGTCAAGTCGCCTTCGCAGGCTGGAAACCCATCTATGGACAAACCGTCATCATTGAACATCCCCACAACGTCAAAACCCTCTATGCCCACGCCTCAAGAATCCTCGTACGAGTAGGACAAGAAGTGGAAAGAGGACAAACCGTCGCCCTCGTCGGCGCCACCGGCGTCTCCACAGGCCCTCACCTTCACCTAGAAATACACATAGATGAAAAAGCCGTGAACCCACTTGCCCATATTCGCAGTCTAGGGCGCTAAAACCAGAAAAAAATTCTCTTGCCACATCCTTCAAAACTATGATATAATGCCCGTTGTGAATCTTAACTATAAACTGACAGCCTGGACAACGGGCTCGGTCATACATGAAAGAGGTGACGCCAGTGAAGGAAGGCATCCATCCTAATTTCCAACGGAGTAAAGTAAGCTGTGCCTGCGGAGAGAACTTCGAACTCGGATCAACCCGCAAAGAAATCAAAGTAGAGATTTGCTCCAAGTGCCATCCTTTTTACACCGGTCAAACCCGTGCTATCGAGGCCGGTGGACGGGTTGACAAGTTTAAGAAAAAATACGGACTCTAAACCAACTAGCAGAGCCAATAACGAGCTCTGCTCTTTTTCTATTCGTCTACATCTACCCCATACAACCCAAGAGCCTCAACGCACCTTGTAACCCTCCTAGGGGTTACTGCTTGCAGGGGCCCGGTCATCACGCTTTCCTCCGCTCTGGACTGGTCCCACGCTGTTACCGCCAGCAAGCTGGCGACAGCTGAGGTCCCAAGTCCCGCTGCGGAAAGCGTGATGCCCAGGCCCAGAAGGCTTTTACTGATTGTTACTCCCATTGACATACCTTTGTGTAACACGTCCTGCTATGTTTACGCAACTACCTATTGTATTTGCAATGCAATAGGCCCAAACCCAGTCACAACCAGTAAAATGTACCTGGGTCAGGCGTTATGACTTCCTGGAGAGAGGACTTCAGACCTCAGCCATCGGCAGCTTGCTGCCGCCTATGGCGTGGGATGAGTCCGTTCGGAAGGAAATCATAACGCCTGACCCCACCACAAATTACTGCGTGTTAACCACCAACCCTAGACTTGCGAATACAGGTGAAATAAAAATGCTCAGCAAACTAGATGCCATAGAACAAAGATACGAAGAGCTCACCCAACTTCTCAGCGACCCCGAAATCATCAGCGACCAAGCGACCTGGCAACGCCACGCCAGAACCCAATCGGGAATGACAGAAATCGTAGAAACCTATCGAACCTACAAAAGCGTCCTCCAAGGCATCGAAGACGCCAAATCCATGCTTGAAGAAGATGACGCTGAGATTCAGGAAATGGCACGCCTCGAACTCAATGAACTCACAGAAAAAAGAGAAGCCTTAGAAAAAGAACTCAAAATCCTACTCCTGCCCAAAGACCCCAACGACGAAAAAAACGTCATCATGGAAGTCAGAGCCGGTACTGGTGGAGAAGAAGCAGCCCTTTTTGCTGGCGACCTCTATCGCATGTACAGCCGCTTCGCCGACGCACAACGTTGGAAAACAGAAGTCCTCTCGGCCAACTACACCGATATTGGTGGCTTCAAAGAAGTCGTCTTCCTCATCGAAGGCCAAGGCGCCTACTCCAAGATGAAGTTTGAATCAGGCGTACATCGCGTACAGCGCGTACCAAGCACCGAATCAAGCGGACGCATCCACACCTCCGCCGCGACCGTCGCCGTACTACCTGAAGCCGAAGACGTAGAAATCGACATTAACCCGAACGATCTGCGCATCGACGTCTTCTGTGCCTCCGGCGCCGGGGGACAGCACGTCAACCGAACCGAATCAGCCGTACGTATCACCCACTTACCGAGTGGCGTCGTCGTCAGCTGTCAGGACGAAAAATCACAGCACAAAAACCGCGACAAAGCCATGCGTGTCCTCCGAGCTCGCCTCCTAGAAAAAGCACAAGAAGAAGCGCACGGCGAAGTAGCCAGCGCTCGCAAATCCATGGTCGGATCAGGCGACCGCTCCGAACGAATTCGAACCTACAACTTCCCCCAAGGTCGCGTTACGGACCACCGCATCGGTCTAACCCTCCATCGCCTAGAAGCAATTCTAGAAGGAGACTTAGAAGAAATCATCGACGGACTTATCACCACAGAACAAGCCGAAAAAATGAAAGCCATGGAAAATTAAAGACAAAAGTCAGAAAAATCTTTCCATGACCACCTCGCCAGTTCGGTGAACTTCCTACAAAACAAAACGAAAGCCGTGGATAACAAAGATGAAAACAAATCAGTCGGCGACTGTAGGAGAAAAACTGCAGACGGCGGCTTTTTCTTTCGCCCAAAAAGGCATAGAAAGCCCTCGCCTCGAAGCAGAAATCCTCCTGGCCCACCTGCTAAAGACAAACCGCGCAGGCCTCTTCGCGCGCCTTCGCGACAACTTTCCAGAAGAAAAAGAGCAACCCTGGCAAGACTACATCCAAAAGCGCCTCCAAAACTGGCCCCACCAATACATCACAGAAGAAGAAGAATTCTACAACCTACCCTTTCGAGTTACCCCCGCCGTTCTTATCCCACGACCAGAAACAGAAGAACTTGTTACCATCGTCTTGCACCATCTAGAAAAAATGAAACCGCCACAAAACCAAAACCCACAAGCAGTAACAATCATCGACGTCGGCACAGGCTCCGGCGTCATCGCTGTCTCCATCGCCCATACCTTTATGACAAAAAGTAACATCCATACAAAGACAAGCGACAAAAAAAGTCTTCAAATCATAGCCATCGACATCTCCCCAGAAGCCCTTGCCATCGCCCAAGAAAACGCCAATAGCAACCAAGTCGACCACCTTATCCAATTCCAACAAGGAGATCTTCTCGCAGCACCAGCAAAACAGGGCAGGGGAGAAGAAAAAGTCCATATCATCGTCTCCAACCCACCTTACATCGAAAGCAACACCATCAAAAGCCTACAAAAAGAAGTACGCCAACACGAACCCCACCGCGCCCTCGACGGCGGACCTGACGGCCTCGACCTCTACCGCCGCCTCATCCCCCAAGCCGCCCAAAAACTCCACCCCCAAGGTCTCATCGCCCTAGAAATCGGCTACAACCAAGGCCAAGCCGTAAAAGAACTGCTCCAACAAGCAAACTTCCAAAACATCCAAATTCACCAAGACTATCAAAACCACGACCGCATCGTCACCGCAACCAAATAAAGGAATCTCGAAAAAAATACCCAAAACGGTGGTACAGAAAAAATGAAAACAAAACACTTACAGCCCCATCAGATAGCAGAAGCAGCCCAACTCCTCAAGCAAGGACAGCTCGTCGCCTTTCCCACAGAAACCGTCTATGGCCTTGGTGCCAACGCCCTCGACAGTCAAGCCGTCAACAAAATCTTTCAAGCCAAAGGTCGCCCCTCTGACAACCCATTGATCATTCACATAGCCCAAATCGAAGACCTAGCCCAACTCACCACCGACGTTCCACCCCTAGCCCAGAGACTGGCCGAAAAGTTCTGGCCAGGCCCGCTAACGCTCGTCCTGCCAGCCGCCCCAACCGTTCCCCGGGAAGTTACCGCAGGCCTTAACACCGTAGCCGTCCGCATGCCCAACCATCCCATCGCCCTAGAACTGATCAAAACAGCAGGCCTGCCAGTAGCGGCCCCTTCCGCCAATCGTTCCGGAAAACCAAGCCCTACCCGAGCGCATCACGTCAGCAAAGACCTAGAAAACAAAATCGCAGCCATCATCGACGGCGGCCCTTGTAGCGTCGGCATCGAATCAACGGTCGTCGATGCCACAGGCCCAGAACCCATCATCCTACGCCCTGGCGGCATTACCTTCGAAATGCTCGAAGCCACCACCTCGGAAAGGCTCACAACAATAGCCCCAGGCCTTCACGGCACTAGAGCCAACCTAGAAACCGATGAAACACCTCGCTCCCCCGGCATGAAATATACCCACTACGCACCCCAGGCACCGCTCTACCTGCTCACAGGCACATGGGAAGAACAAGTGAAAAAGCTGGAAAAAATCCAAGAAAGAATCGAAAAAAGCAAAGAAAAAATTGGCCTCTTCATTTCCGAAGAAAGCTTTCGCATCATATCAAAAAAAAGCAACCATAGGATAGAAAAGGGAGCAATCCCTGTGATTCAACGGGCTGGTTCAAGGGAAAACTTAAAAGACATCGCAGCCGGCCTCTTCGATGCCTTACGCGCCTTTGACGAAACCGAAGCCAACCTGATCATCGCCGAAACCTACCCCACCCATGGCATCGGCCTAGCTCTCATGAATCGACTTACCAAAGCGGCAGGAGACCGCATTTGGAACGAAGACAACTAGCAGGGTGGCGTGCCATAGTTTTTTGAAAAAGGCGTACTATGTAAAGCAAAAGAGTGGCTCAATAAATTGAACCAAAGTCGTAACAAACCAGGAGGTTGCTCATGGACATAGGGACCCTCATGATCCTGGCAATCGGTCTCGGCGCCGATGCCTTCTCCGTCGCCATCGGCATAGGCATAGAAGGGATTCGGCGCCGTGACATCTACGTCCTAGGAGCTATCATTGGCCTCTTTCACATCATCATGCCTTGGATAGGACTGCTCGCCGGAGGTGCTTTAGGCGCCGTTCTAGGGCAACTGGCCGTCATCATTGGAGCCATTATTCTCTTTTTTCTAGGAGGAAAAATTCTTTACGAAGCCTGGTTCAAAGATCAAGGTCCCACCTATGGCATCGGAGGAAACCGACGAGTCACAGTGGGGGGCATACAACCAGAACCCATCACAACCCACTTTAGCGCCAACCTCTACACACTCGTCGTCCTCGCCGCAGGCGTCAGCATGGACGCCCTCACCGTCGGTTTCACCCTTGGAACCGTAGGAGCCGACCTCATCCAAACCATCGTAACCTTCGGCATCGTCGCCGCCGCCATGACCGTACTAGGCTGCTTCATCGGACGACGAGTCGGATCGACCCTCGGCGTCCATGCACAAGTCGTTGGAGGCTTGATTTTAATCGGTATAGGTATTAAGCTTTTATTATGGTAGAGTTATGGTTTGTCAAAAGTTACTGGAAAGCGACCACAGAACCGTATTACTAGGAGGGGATTTGCGTGGACCAAACAAAACGTCAACTCACCCTTTTATTCGTCTGCACCGGCAATACCTGCCGAAGTCCTATGGCGCAGACCATCGCCCGAACCCTATTAGAAGAACAGGGGAGAAAAGGCATACAAGTCCTCTCTGCGGGAACCTTTGCCTGGAAGGAAAGCCCCGCCTCTTTGCAAGCCCGTCAGGTCATGCTAGCCCAAGGACTGAACCTAGAAGACCACAGAGCAACGACCATCACAGAAGCACAACTCCAACAAGCAGACATTATCCTCACCATGACCCAGAACCAAAAAGAACTGCTCCTCGAAATGGCTACCGACGATACAACAAGAGCCAAAATCTTCACACTCCGAGAATTTACCGGAGACAGTGGCGACATTGCCGACCCCTTCGGTCAAGATGAAACTGTCTACTACCAGTGCTATAAAGAACTTCAAGCATCCATTGCCAACGCAATCAATCGAATCCAAATGTAAAAAAATTAAAAACATCGCTTTCGCGCAAGTGAAAGCGATGTTTTTTTCATATTTGTTAATGTGAAAAATAGAAAAGGGAAACGCTAAACTCTGTAGAATAAAATCATATTTAGGCATTCTTTGGACAGCACAAGCATTTATGGAGCGTGAAAAACAGTGAAAATTGCCATCGGAAGTGACCATGGTGGCTTCCAGCTCAAAAAAGAAATCCTCGCCTTCTTCGCAGCCGAACAAAAAGCCGGCACCGAACTCGGAAAAGCGCAGCTCACCGACCTAGGAACCTATAGCGAAGAATCGGTAGACTACCCTGACTTTGGCGAAGCCGTCGCCCGTAGCGTCGCCCAGGGACAATACCAATATGGCATCCTCGTCTGCGGCACCGGCATCGGCATCTCCATCGCAGCCAACAAAGTCCACGGCATCCGCGCCGCCCTCTGTACCGAACCCTTCTCTGCTCGCATGGCCCGTGAACACAACGACGCCAACATCCTAGCCCTTGGCGAAAGAGTCACCGGACCGGGCCTTGCCCGCGAAATCGTCGCCGCCTTTTTCCAAACCCCCTTTGCCGGCGACCGCCACGCCCGAAGAATCGAGAAAATCAGAGCCATAGAGAAAAACGGCTGCAGTTGCAAATAACCCCACCCAGACATAGACTACTCTACTAACAGCAAAGAAAAGGATGCGAAACCTTGTGGAACAGACCATAGCATCACAAGTAAGATGGGCCGCCGAAGAACTCCTTCACCTCTCCAACCTAAGACCAGGTCAAATCCTTGTCGTAGGTTGTAGCACCTCCGAAGTAGCCGGCGCCACCATCGGCACAGCAGGCTCCCAAGAAATCGCAAAAAACATCCTCCAACCCCTCCAAGAAACAGCCTTTAACAACCAGATCTACCTTGCCATCCAATGCTGTGAACACCTCAACCGGGCCCTCGTCGTAGAACGAGCCCTTCTCCACAGCTACCCTCAATTTGAAGAAGTAACCGTAAAGCCCATCGCCCACGCCGGAGGTGCCCTCGCCGCCCGAGCCATAGAACAATACAGCGACCCCACCGTCATCGAAACCATCCAAGCCCACGCCGCCCTCGACATCGGCGAAACCCTCATCGGCATGCACCTCAAAGCCGTCGCCGTCCCCGTCCGCCTCTCCATCCGCCACATCGGCAACGCCCGAGTCACAGCCGCCCGCACCCGCCCCAAACTCATCGGCGGCCCCCGCGCCTGCTATGACTAAAGCCTAAAATCAAAGGAACGCATTGAGCACGAAAGAACGAAAGGAACGGTGCAACCCCATGAACCAATGGCAACACCTACATCAAATCGACCCTCAACTGGCAGAAGCCATCGAACGAGAAGAAACTAGACAGAAAAAGAACATCGAACTCATCGCCTCAGAAAACTTCGTCAGCCCAGCCGTCATGGAAGCAACAGGCACCGTACTCACCAACAAATACGCCGAAGGCTACCCAGGCAAACGCTACTACGGCGGCTGTGAACACGTCGACGTCATCGAATCCATAGCCATCGAAAGAGCCAAAACCCTCTTTGGTGCCGACCATGCCAACGTCCAACCCCACTCCGGCGCCAACGCCAACCTAGGCGTCTACTTTGCCTGTCTTAACCCCGGCGACACTGTCCTCGGCATGAACCTCGCCCACGGCGGTCACCTCACCCATGGCTCCCCTGTTAACCTATCAGGAAAATATTACAACTTCGTCTCCTACGGCGTAGAAGAACATAACGGCATGATCAACTACGAAGAAGTAGCCCGCCTTGCCCGCGAAAGCCGCCCCAAACTCATCGTCGCCGGCGCCAGCGCCTACCCAAGAACCCTTGACTTTGAACGCTTCAAAGCCATCGCCGACGAAGTAGACGCCCTCTTCATGGTTGACATGGCCCACATCGCCGGCCTTGTCGCCACAGGACAGCACCCCAGTCCCATCCCCTACGCAGACTTCGTCACCACCACCACCCACAAAACCCTTCGCGGACCCAGAGGTGGCCTCATTCTCTGCAAAGAAGAATGGAAAGCCAAAATCGACAAAGCCATCTTCCCAGGCCTTCAAGGCGGTCCCCTCATGCACATCATCGCCGCCAAAGCCGTCGCCTTCCTCGAAGCCATGGATCCATCCTTCCGAGAATACCAACAACAAATCATCAAAAACGCCAGCACACTCGCCAACAGCCTTACCGAAAGAGGCTTCAACCTCGTCTCCGGCGGCACCGACAACCACCTCATGCTCCTTGACCTACGTAACAAAGACCTCACCGGCAAAGAAGCCGAACACCGCCTCGACAGCGTCGGCATCACCGTCAACAAAAACGCCATCCCCTTCGACCCCCAAAGCCCCTTTGTCACCAGCGGCATCCGCATCGGAACCCCCGCCGCCACCAGCCGCGGCATGAACGAAGAAGCCATGGTCAAAATCGCCGAAGCCATTGACCATTGCCTCAGCGACAGCAACGAAGCCTCCCAACAAAAAGCCCAAGACATCGTCAACGAACTATGCCAAAAATTCCCCCTCTACGAAACAATCTAAAGCATCCATAAAGCCCAAAGCAACGCCAAGAGGCCCCCGAAAAAACCCAAAAGGGCAGGTGCAAAAAAAGATGGCGAAGCTACAAATCCTAGACCACCCCCTAATCCAACACAAACTAAGTCTCATCCGACAAAAAGACAAAGGCGCCAAAGAATTTCGAGAACTCGTAGAAGAAATCGCCATGCTCATGGCTTATGAAGTAACGCGCCACCTCCCCCTCAAAGAAGTAGAAATCGAAACACCTGTCACCACAGCCACCACCAAAATGCTAGAAGGCAAAAAGCTAGCCGTCGTTGCCATCTTGCGCGCCGGCCTAGGCATGGTCAACGGCTTCGTAAAGCTTATCCCTGCCGCCAGAGTCGGCCACATCGGCCTATACAGAGACCCCGATACCTTAGAACCTGTTGAATACTTCAGCAAACTACCCCAAGACGTCCCAGAGCGAGAAATCATTCTCATCGACCCCATGCTAGCCACCGGTGGTTCCGCCTCCGCCGCCATCAGCCTGCTCAAAAACAAAGGCGCCCGCCTCATCAAGCTCGTCGTCCTCGTAGCCGCCCCCGAAGGCGTAGAACGCATTCAAAAAGACCACCCCGACATAGAAATCTACACCGCCGCCTTAGACCAGGGACTGAACGACCACGCCTACATCGTCCCAGGTCTCGGCGACGCCGGGGACCGCTTTTTCGGAACAAAATAAAGTACTGAATCGACAACAGCAATCCATATAGTAGGGAAAAGAGATATGGTGCCAGAAAAAAACAAAAAATCCCCCTTACCCAATCAAAAGGCAAAGCAAGATAGTCATCAAATCACACAAGAAGATCGCCCCAGTTGGGATCAATACTTCATGGAAATAGCCCACCTCGTAGCCCAGCGCTCTACCTGCGTCCGTCGCAAAGTAGGCGCCATCATCACCAAAGATCAACGCATCCTCGCCACCGGCTACAACGGCGCACCGAGAAAACTCCCTCACTGCCAGGACATCGGCTGCCTGCGCAACCAACAGAACATCCCCTCTGGAGAACGCCACGAACTCTGTCGAGCTGTCCACGCCGAACAGAACGCCCTTCTTCAAGCAGCAGCCTACGGTGTCCCCATCCAGGGCGGCACCCTCTACAGCACCACCCAACCCTGCGTCCTCTGCGCCCGCATGATCATCAACGCCCAGCTTACTCGCATCATCTACCAAGGTAGTTACCCCGACACCTTGGCCCTTACCATGTTAGAAGAAGCAGGCATAGAACTCATTCGCTGGGAAGAGAAGCAAGAGGAAAGCAAGACCAACCCCCAAGAGCCATAAAGAAGAACAAAGAAAAACCAACACCAGTCATAGAAAAAGAACAATGTATCTGGGCCTGGCAGGTCCCAGCATAAGGGAGGTTCCAAAAAGTGCCCCAAAAGATCAAAGTACTTTCGATCTTCGGCACCCGCCCCGAAGCCATCAAAATGGCCCCTGTCGTCAAAGAACTGGAAAAGTACCCAGAAAATTTTATCTCCAAAGTTGCCGTCACGGCCCAACACCGAGAAATGCTTGACCAAGTCCTCCAGCTTTTTCAGATTACACCAGATCATGACCTCAACATCATGGCCCCGGAACAAACCCTCTATGACATCACCGCCAAAGCCCTCCTCGGCCTCAAGCCCATTTTTGAACAAGAGCGGCCCGACCTCGTCTTAGTCCACGGTGACACCACAACCACCTTTATCGCCTCCTTAGGCGCCTACTATCAACAAATTCCCGTGGGCCACGTCGAAGCAGGATTGCGCACCCACAACAAATACTCACCCTACCCCGAAGAAATGAACCGCAAGCTTACGGGTTCCATCGCCGACATCCATTTCTCACCCACCGCCACATCAAGAGAAAACCTTATAGACGAAGGCATCGATCCAGAAAGCATTTACGTCACCGGCAACACCGTCATCGACGCCCTTTTAACAACAGTGCGCCATGACTACAGCTTCCATAATGACAGCCTCAACAAAGTCAATTTTGCAGAAAAAGAGATTCTCCTCGTAACAACCCATCGTCGGGAAAACCTCGGAGAGCCCATGCGTCAAGTTTACAAAGCCCTGCGCCAAGTCTTAGAACAAAGAAGCCAAGCCTCCATCATCTTTCCCGTCCACAAAAACCCCGCCGTCCGCCGCGTCGTCGAAGAAGAACTGGGCCAACACCCACGAGTTCAGCTGATCGAACCAATGGATTACGAGCCCTTCGTCAACCTCATGAACAAAGCCAATATCATCCTCACAGACTCCGGCGGCATGCAAGAAGAAGCCCCCTCTCTTGGTAAGCCCGTCCTCGTCTTGCGAGACACCACCGAAAGACCAGAAGCTGTACGAGCAGGCACCGTTAAGCTTGTCGGCACCTCAGCAGAAACCATTGCCAGAGAAACACTAGAACTGCTCACAAACCCGGAAGCGTACAAAAACATGGCCAACGCCGTAAACCCCTACGGAGACGGCAAAGCCTCCCAACGAATCGCCCAGGCCATCCTATACCACTTCCGTAAAAGCGACCAACTACCAGAAGAATACGCGTAAAAAAGCCCGAAAAAAAGAAATTTTCTTTATAAAAAGTCACAACAATGCCATAACGATCATTGACTTTTTGGCAAATAACGATTTTTTTGCAAATTCTAAAAGGATTTTTAAAGGTAACCTCGAATAGCTTATGTTGGCATTCTGAGTTCAAGAAAACAGCAAAAGCAAGATTTTTGACACATTTCTACCATAGCTGCATAGAAATTACACATAACTCTTGCATATTTTTCTTTGCGTACAAGGCGAAATAATGGTAGAATTGTTCAATGACGGGAATGTCCCTCATCAATATAGGGAATACTTCCAAAAAAGCCAACTACGCAGGCCATCCATTTTAGGGGGAATGGCTCTTGTGGGACAACGAAAGTCCCAAGCACAGACCGCGTCAGGTCCTAAAAGCCATAGGCATTGGCTCCAGCATTGGAGTAGAACTAGCCGTGGCCGTCTATCTAGGTTTTGCTGCAGGCCGTTACGGTGACAGCAGATTGGGTACGGACCCGTGGCTTATGCTCATAGGAGTACTCCTAGGCATAGTCATCGGGTTTTTCGGTGTCTATTACCTGATTAAGAACTTCTACAGAGAAGGAATAACAGATGAGGAAGACGCTGGAAAGGGATAGAAAATGGAACTTCGTCAAATGCTGGCACGGCTCGTTTACCTGAACCTCCTGGGGGTGGGGGTTTGCCTGGTATTCGTGCCCTTCATAGATAATCCTGCCATTCCAGCAGGATTTGCCTTAGGATGGTTTCTCAGTAGCATAGCCACCTGGTTCACCTATGTACGAGAACGAAGAGCCGATGGACAAGCGGCCGAAAAGACCGTCCAGAACATCCTGTCCGGCTTTATCGTGCGCTTTGTACTAGCCATTGTGGCCCTTCTGATTGCTGCCAGAGCCCCCGAAAAGTTCCACGTTTTGGCTACGGGTCTTGGCCTGCTCATGCCCACTGTAACAACCGTCATTGTGGGAGTCATACAGGCAAAAGATTCGACCATCGACAATAACGAAGCGAAAGGGGGGACAATGGAACAACAATGACATACGAAAGAGAAGTATGGCATTTCATGGGCTTGGAGTTCTGGGCCGATACTCTCGTTGCAACCTGGATCACCATGGCCATCCTCCTCGTCGTCGGCATTATGGTCGGCCGAGGAGCTACAGCAGGCGTACCTGGACGTCTAACCGTAGCCTTCGAGATGGTTCTCGAATTTATCAAGAACCTTATCGCAGAAAATGCCGACTACAAGAAGATGGGAGCGCTCCTAACCTACATCCTTACCTTGCTTCTGTTTATCTTGTTCAGCAACACGATAGGTCTGTTCCCCAACTTTACATTCGGCCTAGGTGGCATCATCACGAAGGAGAACATGGTATCACCAACTGGTGACCTGAACGCGACCTTAGCTCTGGCCTTGTTGACGATTATCCTCGTCCAGATCTGGGGCATACGGTACAACGGCATGCACTACTTCAGCCACTTCCTTACGCCACACTGGCTCTTCCTGCCCTTGCACCTCATCGAATTAATCACCAAGCCGGTGACACTTGCTTTCCGTCTATACGGGAACATTTACGCGAAATCGGTGCTCATGGGCGTACTCCTCAAGTTCATCCCATTTGGGTTGATCTTCATCTTGGGTGGATTTATCCCCCACGTAATCTGGCTAGGCTTCTCACTCTTTATTGGAGCCATCCAGGCCTTCGTATTTACCATCTTAACCATCGTGTATGTTTCCCAAGCCGTCAATGCTTCTGAACACTAAAACATCAGAAGTCTTGAACCATAAAAATCTAAAAAACTTACAGGGGAAAAGTGAAAGGAGAATCTATCAGTGGACGTTCAAGCTTATGCTCTTTTAGGTGCTGGCCTCGCCACAGGATTTGCTGCTCTAGGTGCGGCGCTCGGGGTTGGAATGGTCACATCCAAAACGGTTGAAGGAATTGCTCGCCAGCCACAAGCTCGCGGTCCTCTACAAACAACCATGTTCATCAGCGTTGGTCTGGTTGAAGCCCTTCCCATTATTGCCGTCGTTATCGCCTTCTTGCTCTATGGCGTAGGCTCTGCCTAATCGACAGCTCCAAGTACCGTCTAAGATTTATTTTATTTCACTAAAATCATGAGCGTAGCGAAGCAGGAGCGAACCCATAACGGCTCCATAAAGGAGGTTACGCGTTGCTAGAGGCATTAGGCATTAAATTAGGTTCCATCTTAGCCATGGTCATCAGCTTCTTGCTGCTCGTTGGCCTGCTTCACAAATTTGCTTTTGGTCCCCTGATCAAAGCTATCGACGACAGACGAGCTAAGATCCAGTCTGATTTTGACAAAGCCGAAAGAGAACTTGTTGAAGCAAGTAAACTGCGTGAAGACTACGTAAAAGAGCAGACCCGTGTTCGCAAAGAAGCCCATGACATCATGACCAATGCAACCAAAGTGGCTGAAGAAAAAGCCCAAGAAATCGTCGCCGCCGCCCGGCAAGAAGCGGACAACCTGCGTGACCGGGCTCGTGCCGAGATCGAACGGGAAAAGCAAAAGGCCCTTGACGAATTACGCACATACACCGTCAATATCTCCATCTTAGCAGCCCAGAAAGCGATTCAGCAAAACATCGATCCCGCCACCCAGAAAAAGCTGGTTGACGATGCGATCAAAGAGGTGGGGAGACTGCCATGTTAGTCGGAGCAGTGGCCCGTCGCTATGCCCAGGCTTTGTTGGAGATAGGAGAGCAGACGAACTCCCTCGATCAACTGGAAAAAGAACTCGGTACCTTTGTTGTCCTTCTCGATAACAATCGTGAATTACAGCAGCACCTCTACCACCCTTCCATCGTGGTAGAAGCCAAAAAAGAACTCGCAGACGCTATCTTAGAAAAAGGCGGCTATTCAGAAGCAGCCCGTGCTTTTATCTTGCTCGTCATCGAGCGGCGTCGCGAAAATTACTTCATTAGTATTTACAGAGAATTTGTGCGCCTGGCTAACCAGGCCCGCAACCTCTTAGAAGCTCACGTCACCAGTGCTATCAAACTGACAAAAGAGCAAGCCGACAAGATGACGCAAGAGATCGCCCGCCTAACGGGCAAGACAATCATCTTGAGACAAAAAGTCGACCCTGCTCTTATCGGTGGCGTCGTCATCACCATTGGCGATCGCGTCATTGACGCCTCTGTCGTGGGCAAACTACAAGGACTCCGAGAATCTCTGCTCAAGGCACCTTTGACTGTATAGAATAAGTAGCGGAGAGTAAAGCACAACGAATCAGAACCATCTCAAGATATTTCAATAAAAAACTAAACTCGTTTCGAGGATAGGGGTGAATCAACCGTCCATGAGTCTACGTCCAGAAGAGATCAGTGCCATTATCAAGCAGCAGATCGAGCGTTATGAAAAACCCCTGGAGGCTGCCGACACCGGTACGGTGATCCAGGTCGGTGACGGTATCGCCCGCATCTATGGCTTGGAAAAAGCCATGGCTGGTGAGCTTCTCGAGTTTCCCGGTCAGGTCTATGGTATGGTCCTGAACCTCGAAGAAGACAACATCGGATGCGTTATTCTCGGTCCCTACACCGAGATTAAAGAAGGCCAAACCGTAAAAAGAACAGGCCGCATCGTGGAAGTGCCTGTCGGTGATGAACTGATCGGCCGCGTCGTTAACCCACTAGGACACCCTCTCGATGGCAAAGGTCCGATCAATGCCAAGCAATTCCGCCCCATTGAATCACCTGCGCCGGGTGTTATCGCTAGGAAGTCCGTTCATGAACCACTGCAGACAGGCTTAAAAGCCATTGACTCCATGGTTCCCATTGGACGGGGCCAGCGGGAATTGATTATCGGTGACCGTCAGACTGGTAAAACAGCTGTAGCCATCGACACCATCTTGAACCAAAAAGGTCAAGACGTTATTTGTATCTACGTTGCCATTGGTCAGAAAGCATCTACCGTGGCCGGTGTCGTTAAGACATTAGAAGAAAACGGCGCCATGGACTATACCATCGTCGTTAGTGCAACGGCTTCTGAGCCAGCACCACTTCTCTATATTGCGCCTTACTCTGGATGCTCCATGGGTGAATACTTCCTCTACAACGGACGTCACGCCTTGGTCATCTATGACGACCTGTCTAAGCAGGCCGTTGCATACCGTGAATTGTCCCTCTTGCTTCGTCGTCCTCCTGGTCGTGAAGCCTATCCTGGTGACGTCTTCTACTTGCACTCCCGTCTCTTAGAGCGTGCTGCGAAGTTGAACGACGAACTAGGTGCTGGTTCCTTAACAGCCCTACCCATTATTGAGACCCAGGCAGGTGACGTCTCGGCCTATATTCCGACGAACGTTATCTCGATTACAGACGGACAGATCTTCTTGGAGTCAGATCTTTTCTACTCCGGTATTCGTCCTGCTGTTAACGTCGGTCTCTCCGTATCTCGGGTTGGTGGTTCCGCCCAGATTAAAGCAATGAAGCAAGTTGCAGGACAGTTGCGTCTTGACTTGGCCCAGTATCGCGAACTTGCGGCCTTTGCCCAGTTCGGATCCGATTTGGACAAGGCAACACAAGCTCGACTTAACCGTGGTCAGCGCATGGTCGAGATTCTCAAGCAAGCACAGTACCAGCCTTTCGTTGTTGAAGAACAAGTCGTTGTTATCTATGCTGCCGTTAATGGCTTCTTAGATGATATCGAAGTTGGCGATGTGCTCAAGTTTGAAGAAGGCTTCATCAACTTTATGAAAACAGCCAAAGCCTCCATTCTCGAAGAAATTCGCACGAAAAAGGCCTTGAACGACGAACTCATCGGCAAGATCAAACAAGCCATTGAAGAGTTTAAGAAAACTTTCGTAGCATAAGCCTACGCTTCATGGCCCCTGAACGGTCGAGGACCCGCCAAAGGCCCTTTTCTGAGAATTGCGAGAGCGAGGTGAAAGTATATGTCCGGTATGCGCGATATTAAGCGCCGCATTCGGTCTATCAAAAATACGCAACAAATTACCAAGGCCATGAAAATGGTTGCGGCCGCCAAGCTCCGTCGTGCCCAGGACAAGGTGAGCCAGGCGCGACCCTATGCGAACCGCATTCAGGGCGTGCTTTCTCGCCTCGTCGAAGCGGCACAAGACGTGAACCATCCGCTCCTGGAGACTCGTGAAGTCAAACATATTGGCTATGTTGTCATCACAGCAGACAGAGGACTCTGTGGCGGTTATAACGCCAACGTGATCAGGAAAGTGAACGGTCAAGTCAAAGGTCGCGACGATATCTCACTGGTCTGCATTGGACGGAAAGGTCGAGACTTTTTCCGTCGTACAGGTCAGAAGATTGAACAAGAATACATTGGTCTTGGTGAAGATATTCATTATGGGATAGCCAAAGAGATTGCTGGCGAAGTCATGAAGCTTTATGAAGAAGGCGTTTATGACGAAGTACACCTCGTCTTTAACGAATTCATCTCCGCTTTAACCCAGCGTCCTACGCAGATGCAACTTCTGCCCATTCCAGCAGAGAAAAACGAAGAAAGTGCTGCGAAAGTAGAACAGGATAAAGCTGAACCAGCACCGCTTTATGAGTTTGAGCCAGGAATGGAAGCTGTCCTGAACGAACTTCTTCCCAAATACGTAGAGAACCAGATCTACCGAGCCCTCTTAGAAGCGAAAGCTTCCGAACAAGGTGCACGGATGACAGCCATGGGCTCTGCGACTGACAATGCCAAAGAAATGATCGACAAGCTTACCTTGTCTTACAACCGCGCTCGTCAGGCAGCCATCACCAAGGAGATCTCCGAAGTTGTTGGCGGTGCCGCCGCACTCGGTTAAACACAATTATTAAATAGCTGCTCTAGCAAAAGCAAAAATTTTCGACTCCCTAGTTGGAGGAGGTATGTACCCTCGATGAACTTCGGTAAAGTGGTTCAGGTCATTGGACCGGTTGTGGACGTGCAGTTCCTCCCTGGTCAATTGCCTGAAATCTATAACGCCATCAAAATCTCCTCTGCCGATCAGGACAACTGGGAAGGCATTGAGATCAATTTGACTTTAGAAGCCGCACAACACTTAGGGAACAACACCGTTCGTTGTGTCGCCATGTCCTCCACTGACGGTCTAGTCAGAGGCATGAAAGCATTAGATACTGGCGCTGCCATCTCCGTTCCCGTTGGTCGCCCAACCTTGGGTCGTATGTTTAACGTATTGGGTAACCCCATTGACGAAAAGCCAGCGCCCAAGGCTGAAGAAAACTGGCCCATTCACCGTCCTGCTCCAAGCTTCGAAGACCTCGAGCCATCTACCACGGTTTTGGAAACAGGTATTAAAGTCGTTGACTTGCTCGCGCCTTACGCCAAAGGTGGTAAGATCGGTCTCTTCGGTGGTGCCGGTGTTGGTAAGACCGTTTTGATCATGGAATTGATCAACAACGTCGCCAAAGCCCACTCCGGATTCTCCGTCTTCGCCGGTGTTGGTGAGCGTACACGGGAAGGTAATGACCTCTATCATGAAATGAAAGACTCCGGCGTATTAGACAACGTCGCCATGGTCTTCGGTCAGATGAACGAACCACCCGGTGCTCGTCAGCGGGTTGCTCTAACGGGCCTTGTCATGGCTGAATACTTCCGTGATCGCGAAGGCCAAGACGTTCTTCTCTTCGTCGATAACATCTTCCGTTTCACCCAGGCCGGTTCTGAGGTTTCGGCTCTCTTAGGTCGTATGCCCTCTGCCGTTGGTTACCAGCCTACACTTGCTACAGAGATGGGTCAGCTCCAGGAACGGATTACAACCACGAAGAACGGATCGATTACCTCCGTTCAGGCTGTATACGTACCTGCCGATGACTTGACAGACCCCGCTCCAGCGAACACCTTTGCTCACTTGGATGCGACCACCGTTCTGTCTCGTTCCATCGCCGAGCTTGGTATCTACCCAGCGGTGGATCCACTCGACTCCACATCTCGTCTTCTAGACCCCAACATCATTGGGGAAGAGCACTATAACGTTGCTCGTGGCGTACAGAAGCTCTTGCAGCGCTACAAAGAACTGCAAGACATCATCGCCATCCTCGGTATGGACGAGCTCTCCGACGAAGATAAACTCGTTGTTGCTAGAGCCCGGAAAGTACAGCGCTTCTTATCTCAGCCATTCCACGTTGCAGAAGTATTTACCGGATCACCTGGTAAATTTGTACCTCTTAAAGACTCCATCAAAGGCTTCAAAGAAATCATCGAAGGTAAGCATGATGATTTACCAGAAGGTGCTTTCTACATGGTTGGTACCATTGAAGAAGCCTTCGAAAAAGCCAAGAAGATGGAAGCCTAAGAGGGGAGTGACAAGTTATGGCCAATAAGACCTACCAACTCGAGGTTGTCACACCCGAGCGGGTTGTTGTCACCGAGGAAGTGGAATTCACCTCTGCTCCCGGCATCGAGGGCAGCCTCGGCATACTGGCCGACCATGCCCCTATGCTTACGGCACTTACCATAGGCTTACTCGAATACGAAGCAGGCTCCAAAAAAGAAAAGCTCACCCTCACCGGTGGCTTCATGGAAGTATCCGGTGACAAAGTGACCATTCTAGCCAACGCCGCTGAAAGGTCCGTCGAGATCGACATCACACGTGCCGAAGCCGCTCGCCGCCGCGCCGAGCAACGCATGGAAAGCGCACCGATGAGCAACGAAGACCTCGACCTAGCCCGCGCCGAACTGGCCCTAAAAAGAGCCATCCTTCGACTCGAAGTAGCCAAAGACAAAAACTACGACGCCTAAAGCAAAACACAAAGCAAAAGCCCAAAAGGCCCGCTTCAAAAAGCGCCTTGCAATCCATACAATGGAAGCAAGGCGCTTTTTTCTATAAACCCAAGGGAGCATCCATAAACCACACAAAAGGAGACTCTAGACAAATCCCGAGAATCTTACATAACTGTGGTACTTTTCGCCATATTGTGCGATAATAAAAAAGAACAAAAAAGAACTTTACAAGTAACCTTACAATAAATGCAAGCAAATCAAGCAACACCAACGGAAGATGTAACTTCACAAGTCCCAACAAGAAGTACCAAAAAAACATTTCAAGGGTATGGTGCATAAACAGTGAAAAGCTACAAAATCCTCCTTATCGGTCTCTACAACAACAAAGCCCTCGGCGTTCGCTACCTCTCCTCGGTCCTTCAGCAAAAAGGCTACGAAGTCGACATCATCTACTTCAAAGACTTCAACAGTCTCAACGCCTCTAGCCCCACCGAACGAGAGTATCACCTGCTCCTCGAACAAATCAAAAAATCATCGCCAGACATGATTGGACTTAGCGTCATGTCTTCCTTTTATATAGAAGTAGCCAAAGAAATGTCCAAGCGCATGCGCCAGGCTTTCCCCGACACACCTTTTGTCTGGGGCGGCGTCTACGCCACCTTAATCCCGGACGAAAGCCTCAACCACTGCGATTATCTCATGCGCGGTGAATGCGAAGAAGCCATCATTGAACTCGTCGAAGCTTTTCAAGGGAAACGTCCCCTTACCAGCGTTGCCAACCTTACCTATCGAGACAAAAGTCAAAAAGACGAACCCATCATCATTAACGAACTACAACCTTTGCACGTCCATCTCGACACCATTCCTTTTCCCGACATGGGCGGCAACAACATGGCACACATCACCGGCGACAAAGTTCACTGCGGAGATCCCCTAATCAACAGCATCTCCTACGAACTCAGCGCCTCGCGAGGCTGCCCCTACGTCTGCTCCTACTGTAGCAGCCTGAACATGAAGCGCCTCTACAAAGGCAAAGGCCCCTTCGTTCGACAGCGTTCCGTAGAAAACACCATGGCAGAACTGCGCATGGCTCGCAGCAAAATGAAAAACCTGCGCATGGTCTGGTTCTGGGACGAAATCTTTGCCGACGACGAAGAATGGGTTCAAGAATTCGTCACAGCCTACAAAAAAGAAATTAATTTGCCCTTTAACATATGGGGTCACCCCTTAAAAATCAAGAAAAAAATCATGGACATGCTCGTAGATGCCGGACTACACCAGATCGTCGTCGGTTTACAGCATGGTTCGCCACGCATCCGCAAAGAAATCTACTTCCGACCCGAAACAGACGAACAAATCATCGAGATGAGTCGCGTCCTCTCAGAAGCCAAAGTGCCAGAAGTCATCTTCGACCTCATCCTCGACAGCCCTTTTGAATCCGTAGAAGACCTCGAAATGACCTACCACCTCTGCATGAAGCTACACAAACCTTTCAAACTACAAATGCACGGCCTCCACTTCCTACCCGGCACCGATATCGAAAAAGTAGCCGTAAAAAAAGGCGTCCTCACCTGGGAAGAACTCAAAGATCAACAAAACAGACCCATCGAAGAACAATACCGATCCTTCCTCTGGTGGACCCACACAGGCTCCCACGAAGACCGCGAAAGAGCCTACTGGAAAATCATGATCTACCTCACCCAATTTGGCTGGACATCTCGCATGATGCCCCTTTTCCAAAAAGACCTATTCAAAAGAAAGCCAGAACTCATGAACATCCTTCGCACCTCCGCCAACGGTTGGAATCTTATGCGCCGCGCCAGTCGCAAAGCACTGATGAAACTTGGCTTAACCTAAAAGAGGAGGAATTGAACCTTGCCCGTGATCGCAGAAGTCACCATCGTTCCCCTAGGCACAAAAAGCCCAAGCCTAAGCCCCTACGTAGCTGCCTGCCATCGTATACTGCAAGAAGCAACGGACATACGCTATCAACTCACACCCATGTCCACCATTATAGAAGGCGAACTTCCTCGAATCCTAGAAATCGTCCAGAAAATGCACCAAGTTCCCTTTGACGAAGGTGCCCAACGAGTCTCCACAACCATACGCATCGACGACCGCAGAGACAAATCCAACACCATGGAAGGAAAAGTAAACTCTGTAATCCTTGCCATCGGTACCAAATAGTGTATATCCCTCACCCTTAATGGCAATAATTGTGTAGAAGAGTGCCAAAGAGGGTGTTTTTATGCTTCGAATTATAACCATCATGACCCTGCAGACACTATTTCTACTGCTACTCGTCTTTTTTCTCCTTTTTAGAAATGATGGCGAAAGCGTACGCTGGTTACTGCACCAGGTCCCACAAGCCAAACAAACTATCGGTCTCTACGTAGACCACATGAAGGAAATTCCTGGAAACCTAACCGGAAAAATATACAGTCGCCATCTCGATCCTTTTGAAATCGTAGAAGGCGACGCACAACCCAGCCTCCTACAAGATCCCAGCGGTGCTCTCGACCAAGGCAGCGACTTTTTTTACAATGCCTTCGATATACCCAACCCCACCGCTGCAACCACAGAAAAGAGTCGCATCGACCCCATGATTGTCGAGAAAATGCATACTGCTATGGAAAAATCAGCCATCCTAGCCACCGAAGGCCAGCTCAGTCTCTGGCTGCCTCTTAACGGAGGACCCTTTGATCGACAACTTAACAGCGCCAGTGAACGCTCTATGGCCGCAGAAGCCTACCTGTATCAACTCTACCACGAGCTCACAGGCCGACTCAGTGCGCAAGCACCAGAAGTCAAAATCCAAGAAGAACATCTATATGGACAGATACGAGATCAGCAATTGGACGGATCCTACGTCGAACTAACCTTGCAAATGCAAGGCAACCAGGGCCACCTTTCCCTGTACATTCGACAGCCCATGCCAGAATTCGCCAACAACAACTGGTTTCAACAACTGAACAAACTGGTCGAACGGAGCGACCGCATCGAATACACCATTACCTTACAAGGTCAGCGGACAGGAAAACTCACAGCAGAAGAACAAGAAAAAACAATCCTACAACTTTTCGACCATCTTCACGCAACAAAAGTCGAAACGCCAGGCCAGAGAAATCTCCTCAGTGCCCAATCACCCATACTCCCCCCAGGCCTATTCATTGGTGGGCAAGAAATCAACCTCCAAGCCCTCGCTCGTTACCACGGCATCGACAATAAAACCCACTTCTTTCTATCCTACCCCTTAGTCATGCAAGAGACCTAAAGTTGTGGGGGGCGCCTCTACCCCCCACGTGCAGGTCTCGCAGAAAGCAATAGAAGAAAGCATTTGCCACTCTACAAAGCAAGGTAAAAAATCTCCACTAGCACTATTATTTCGCAAGACAAACCTTGACTAGCAGCATTACCACAAGGAAAAAGTAAGTACAAGCAGGAACAAAAAAAAGCAACGTCGAAACAATACCAGCATAAGAAAGATAAGTTATTTATAGGCGAAAAGAACCACATGCTACGTAGGGTTCGCATCCACATACAATACATACCTATCATGATAGGCATCACTTAACAAAGAAAAAAGGGGGGTCAGGCCGGCTTCTCCTGTTGATACCAACGAGATGAGAGCGGCAAAAGAGATATATATGGAAGAAAAAATTATCGTCACCGGAGGAAAGCCTCTACAAGGCCGGATCAAAGTCAGTAACGCCAAAAACGCGGTCCTTCCCATCCTCATCGCCTCTCTTCTCGGTGAAGGTGAATCAAAAATCCTAGAAGTCCCACACCTAACCGATGTTGACACCACCTGTGCAGTTTTACAACATCTAGGACAAGAAGTAGCCCGTGAAAACGGCAATATTATCATACGCAGCGCCAAACCAACCAGTTTTGAAGCACCTTACCAGTATGTCAGGCGCATGAGAGCCTCCTTCTTGCTCATCGGACCTTTGCTCACCCGTTATGGACAAGCCAAAATCCCCCTGCCTGGCGGCTGTGCCATCGGCTCAAGACCGATTAACCTACATCTCAAAGGACTCGAAGCCATGGGAGCGAAAGTCAATCTCGAACATGGCCACGTAGAAGCCCACTG
The DNA here is from genome assembly GCF_009649955.1 of Heliorestis convoluta. Taxonomy (NCBI): domain Bacteria; kingdom Bacillati; phylum Bacillota; class Clostridia; order Eubacteriales; family Heliobacteriaceae; genus Heliorestis; species Heliorestis convoluta. The sequence goes on from NZ_CP045875.1 coordinate 921,822, forward strand.
TCAAAGACTGCAGGGCGCCCGCATCTACCTAGACTTTCCCTCCGTCGGCGCCACCGAAAACCTGATCATGGCCGCTGCCTTAGCCAAAGGCCAAACCATCATCGAAAATGCCGCCGAAGAACCGGAAATCGTTGACCTTGCCAACTACCTCAACGCCATGGGTGCCAAAGTCAAAGGCGCCGGCACAACAGTTATCAAAATCGAAGGCGTCAAAGAACTACAAGGCACGACCCACACCCCCATCCCTGACCGCATCGAAGCGGGCTCTTACATGGTAGCCGCTGCCGCCACACGCAGCGACCTGACCATCGACAACGTCATCGCCGAACACCTCAAGCCCGTCATCGCCAAGCTCAAAGAAATGGGCATCCCCATAGAAGAAGGAGAAAGCTCCATCCGCATCCGTCCCTACCAAGAAGAGATCAAAGCCGTCGATATTAAAACCCTCCCATACCCCGGTTTTCCCACAGACATGCAAGCCCAGATGATGGCCCTCAACTGCATCTGCAAAGGCACCGGCGTCATTACCGAAACAGTCTTTGAAAACCGCTTCATGCACGTCGACGAACTCAAGCGGATGGGAGCCAAAATCAAAGTCGAAAGCCGCAGCGCCATCATAGAAGGCGTCAAAAACCTCTCCGGCGCCCCCGTCAAAGCCACAGACCTCCGCGCCGGCGCCGCCCTCATCATCGCCGCCCTCAGCACCGAAGCCTCCACCGAAATCGGCGCCCTCGAACACATCGACCGCGGCTACGACAACATCGTCGGCAAACTCCAACAAGCCGGCGCCAGAATCGAGAGAACGAATGGGAACGGGGGATAACTAGGGTATAACCGCAGAGAACCAAAAAAAGCCAAGGATCAACAAAAAAGATCCTCGGCTTTTTTCATTTTAACCCCCCATGCCCAGTCGGGCGCAACCAACGATGAAAATCAATATTTCCTGATTACATTGGGGTTACTTCATAGAGCGGCCAGGTCATCACGCTTTCCTCCGCTCTGGACTGGTCCCACGCTGTTACCGCCAGCAAGCTGGCGACAGCTGAGGTCCCAAGTCCCGCTGCGGAAAGCGTGATGCCCAGGCCCAGAGAATTTTTGCTGATTGTTACTTTCCGTTGACATTGCTTTGCGCAATTTTCTGCGATGTATATGCAACTGCTTAGTAGCTATTTTCTTTCGTGTTAACTAAAGTAGAGACTTTTTCAGTGCTTTCAAACTGTACAAGAAAAATGATTTTTCCTAACAAATTCCGAATCACAGAAGAAGGAATAAATAGAGATATGTCGAAAGAATTGAAATTAAGGAAAACAATGGTCGCAGGAGGAATTTTTGGTGGAAAACAAAAAAAGGATCTATTACATTGCTGGTGCAATTGTAATCGCCCTTGTGGTCGGCATGCTTTTGCAAGGAAGTCGTTTTTATTCTAATGAAAGAGTCATTAACTTGCCCAATGAAGCCCATGCACAAAATCAAAGTGATAGAAGCAAAGATAATGCTTATGATGAGGTAGAAGAAGAAGGGCCTTCTATCTTTATTCAGTCTGATCACCTCTATTCCATTGGTGAACATGGTGCGGATCACGATGGAAAGGATCCAGTTATGTACGATGGCGAAGATACCTGGCAAGAGGTGGCTGCCTACGGTTCTTCAGACTCTCCCAGTGATATCGAATTTACACCGGAATACCCCAACATCTATCCAGATCATGGTGAAAGAATCGGTGGCTCTGAAGCCATCGAGATGATTCCTGTAGAAAAAGACAAAGATGGCACCTTCTATCAAGACATGGATGGTTTCGATGATGAAATCGGGCCAAGACCTCTATAAAAAAAGGCACCCTTTCTAGGGGCCTTTTTTTCGAGTTAAACCGCCCCCATGCTTGGTTGGCACAACCCTTTGATGAAAATAGCTACCAAAAGGAATGTCCCTGTGCCATCCCTGCTATGTCCGATTACGTTGGGGTTACTTCATAGAGGGGCCAGGTCATCACGCTTTCCTCCGCTCTGGACTGGTCCCACGCTGTTACCGCCAGCAAGCTGGCGACAGCTGAGGTCCCAAGTCCCGCTCCGGAAAGCGTGATGCCCAAGCCCAGAAGGTTTTTGCTGATTGTTACTCCCATTGGCATTGCTTTGCGTAACTTCCTAATGTTTCTGCTGCAAAGAGGGTTTTGCAGCGGAATCCCTATTGAATTTGCAATAGGCCAAAACCCAGTCACAACCAGCAAAATGTACCTGGGTCAGGCGTTATGACTTCCTGGAGAGAGGACTTCAGACCTCAGCCATCGGCAGCTTGCTGCCGCTCATGGCGTGGGATGAGTCCGTTCGGAAGGAATTCATAACGCCTGACCCCACCACAAAGTAACAATTGACTATTTTCGTACTATCTTGAGCCGAAAAGCAAAGACACAGTATAATCAGGAAATACAACAAATTTTGCATAAGTGAGCTGACAGTATTGAACACAAACAACTGGGTCCTACCATTGCTACATTGGTATGAACATACAAAGCGCGATTTGCCTTGGCGACAAACCAAAGATCCCTATCGAATTTGGGTCTCTGAAATCATGCTGCAACAAACTCGTGTTGAGACAGTCATCCCTTATTATGAACGCTTTTTGCATACTTTTCCCACCGTTCATGATCTGGCGCAGAGTCCCCTCGATCAGGTCTTAAAAGCGTGGGAAGGACTTGGTTATTACAGCAGAGCTAAAAATTTACACAAAGCAGCGCAGCAAATTGTTCAGGATTATAAAGGCGACTTTCCGCAGAGTTATGAGGCATTGCGTAGGCTCCCTGGTGTAGGAGATTATACCGTAGGCGCTCTGCTTAGCATTGCTTTTAACCAGCCCTATCCAGCCATTGACGGCAATGTACTACGAGTACTTTCTAGAGTTTATTGTATTAACGAAGAAATTAGCAGCCTAGCTGTAAAAAAGAAAATGTATCAGATCTTAAAAAGTCTTTATCCCGCCGGAGAATCATCTAATTTTACCCAAGCCTTGATGGAGCTTGGTGCTCTTGTCTGTATAGCAACATCGCCACGCTGTCATAGCTGCCCGATTACGCCATTTTGTATAGCTCAGAAAAAAAAGATGCAAAGTGATTTGCCCATAAAGAAAAAAGGAGCGAAGAAAAAAGCAATCGCTCGTTCTCTTGCTTTGATTCAAGAAGAGAATAAGGTATTGCTTCATCAGCGTCCTTTAGAAGGTTTACTCGGTGGTCTTTGGGAATTTCCTGGCATCGATGGCGATTCAGACAGCGATCGTTTCTTTCAGGAACATGGCTTTAAGATTCTCTGGGGGGCTCCCTCTATGACGGTGCGTCACGAGTTTACCCATCTTATCTGGGATATGACCCTTTATAAAGCGCAAAAGGTAGAACCACTATCTCCTCTGACCGAAAGATGGCACTGGTTCACGGTGGAAGAACTTTCTGAGATCACAATTCCTTCTGCTTTTCGAAAAATTGTGCAGTCACTTAAAAACGAAAACGGTTTGTAATCTCATTTAACTTCTCGGCGATTAGGGCTTGTTCTGTTGCAGCTTCACTGATCTGTATACTTGACTGCGTTGTGAAGTCAGTCCCTTTGGCGATTTCCGTCGTACCATAAGAAACTTGCTCAATCATGGTCGCTACAGAAGCCATCGATTTTGACACTTCTTCGACAGAGCGTAGTACCTCCGTACTCATCAGGCTCGTCTTTTCTGTTAGATCTTGCATCGCTTCTGCATCAGCGCGATACTGCTTGCCTACGGATACAAAATCTTCATAGTCTCTTGCAACTTCTCCATTTAAAAACGACATTAGTTCAGTAGAACGTTGTAACAATCGCTCAATTGCTGCTTCTACTTCTTTGGTCACAGCTTGAATATTACGAGCCATTTCTGCTGAATGAGCAGAAAGATTGCGAACTTCATCGGCAACAATCGCAAAGCCGCGGCCTTGTTCTCCGGCGCGCGACGCCTCAATGGCTGCATTAAGCGCTAATAAGTTACTCTGACTCGCGATTTTGGAAATTTCATCAGCCAGGGTGACAATCTGATGGACTACTTTGGCGCCCTTCATAGCCTCTTGCATTTCTTGATCTATGTTATGATACATCTGCTGCGTACAGTCAACCGATTGAATCGCTTTTTCTTCCAGACGTACCGCCCTTTCTTCAATCTCTCTGGCTCTATCTTTTCCTGAAAAAGCTTCATCATGTAATTGTCTCAGATAACGAGTCATCTCATCACTGGCTTTATCAATGGCTATAGCCGTTGCCGATAGGGAATCCATACTTGCAGAGATTTCTTCTGTTGATGCAGAAGTCTCTTCCATATTCGAAGAAATGTTTTGCGTATTTGCTGCCATTTCTTCTGTTGAAGCAGCCATAGTCGTCGCCATGGACGATATTTCCCCAAAAACTTGCCTCATTTTTTGATTCATACTATGAAGAGAACGAGACATTGCAGCCACTTCATCTTTTCCTTGCCTATAGCGCTCATCTACATCCATGGAAAAATCGTGATTGGCCATCTGATCAAGATGTTTGGCTGTCGCAACAATCGGCTTGGCAATATACGCTGCAAAGGCATAGGCCAACAGGGCTGCGATCGCTAGGATTCCTACTAGAAAAAGAAGCAAAGCTTGGCTAAAGTTGCTCACCATTTTGTCAATGGCTTCTTGATTCACCCCAACATAAAACATCCCAATTGCTTGATTGTTCGCATCAAAAATGGGTTGGTAGGCTGTCTGATAATTTACACCCACTACATTGGCCTTATTCAAATAAATTTGTTCTTGCACCAGCACTGTATCAATAACTTCCTGAGAAGCCCTTGTGCCTACAGCGCGAGCGCCATCACGGACCACATTGGTCGTAACTCGTTGATCTCCTAGAAAAATCGTAACAGTACCGCCGCTTAACTCGGCAATGGCATCTACCATTTCTTCATTGCCATTAACGAGTATATCTCCTTTATATAAGTTTTCTTCTCTAACGGTCCAAGGCCCCGGCCACCTCTCATCTAAAAAAGCATAACCTAAAGAAAGGTCTGACTTTGCTTTTTCTAAAAAGGCAACTTCTCCTTCACTTTTCATAAACCAAATGGAAGTGGCTCCAACTAGAGATAGGCTTGTAATTAGTAGTAGTAATGTAAATAGAATCATTTTCTGCTTTATCTTCATTCTCTTTGCCATACCTTTCAGTTTTCTTAGTATTTATAAGAATAGTATAAAAATTATAGCATAGGTAGGCGCATTAGAGTAAAAAAAGCGTGATTTTTATCACGCTAAAAACTGGGGGACGTTTTTTTGTTTTGAGTGGGGGTGTTGCGGTGTATATTTTATTTTGCTTTTACTTAAAGAAAACGGCAGGTGAAATTACTTACTCCCTTGCTCCAGCTTGTAATAGTACTGTGGCCAGATCCATACGACCATACCAACTGGCGTTCATCAACGCTGTCCAGCCATCGGTCCGCTGAGAGGGATCTGCGCCCCTACTGAGAAGAAGCTGCGTCATCTCAAGATTGTTTTGACTCACGGCCCAGTTCAGAGGTGTCCATCCATCTTCTTTTCTTTTGCCTGCTTCATAGTATCGTACGTTGGGATTCGCACCTGCTTCTAAGAGTATCTTAGTGATATCTAAATTGCCTGCCCAAACAGCAGAGAACAAAGCTGTCCATTCACCCATTTTTTCATTCTTTTGGTTTACATCAGCCTGAGCGGTTAACAGAGCTTTTACCATCTCGCTTTGGTTTAGTTGAGCCGCCAACATCAGCGCTGTCATCGCTTCACTGTTTTTCTGTGCTGGATCAGCACCGGATGCAAGCAATGCTTTTGCTTTTCGCAGATCTTTTTGAAGAACTGCTTTAATTAAAGCACTATTGCCTTGGCTGTCTCGGGCATTCACATTGGCCCCTTTTTCGAGTAGAGTTACAAATTCCTCGTAAGATCCTCTTTCTAAGGCCCTTAAGAAATCACTATCTCGTACAGGCGTATGAACGGTCACTTGTGCTGTCGCTTGTAAGGCTTTATCAGCCGTAGTTGCGGTAATCGTTGCTACACCGATAGAATGGCCTGTTATCGTACCTTCTTGATCGACCGTAGCAATTTTTTCATTGCTAGAAGACCAGGATACATTTTGAGGAGCTTCTTGCGGCAAAATGATAGCTCTTATTTTTTGTGCTACTCCACCGACGGCAAGATTGATTTGCTCTCTATCCAGTTGAATTGATTCTGCAGGAAGGACTTTACTTTCTACAGAAATACGTGAGGAACTTTGGTGCTTGCCATCTTCTGTTGTAGCTGTGATAATGGCTTCACCAACAGCATGAGCTTGCACCATTCCATCCTTATTGATAGTAACGATATCAGGTCGACTGGAAGACCAGTTCAACTTACTTATGGCATTTTCTGGTGTGATTTTTACTGCTATTGTAATAGGATCGCTTTTTCCTTGATCATCGAGCAGTATCCTTACTTCCTTGGGTTCTATGGTAAGGCTACTTACAGTAACGGGTCGCTTCTGATTTTCTTCTAGAGGAAGCAAGAGTATTTGAAAGGGCCCATAACTGTTTGGTGGCAACATAACTCGTAAACGATGATTTCTTGTCCCAACATCATCTAATACATAAGCTACTTTGACCTTGCCTAAAGGTTGCAAGCGTTCAAAGTTTGAATAATAGAGATGATAATTGGGATCTTTAAAATGTAACGTTCGAATCTGCGACGGATCATCGTCAAGCATGACTGTTAGAAATTGATTATACATATCTACAAAAGGCTTACTCCCATCAGCATGCAAGGGCTTGGCTTCTTGTAAAGCAATGACAGTCGGTCCCGTTATTTGAAAAGTAAAGTCATAGTCAGTTCCATAGGAACCATTGTTCATGGCTTTTACAGCAACAGCTTGGCCATTTTGTACATAACCGTAAGAGTCCACACCATTTCTCAAAATATCATTTGCAAAAATTGTAGGTACGTAATGTTCTCGAGCTGGCTCAAGATGCTGCATACGATAATGAGCTCCAACAGTAATGCTTTGTGGACCATCATCATAACTATCGTAGGTAAAGGTTTTTCGACGACTCACACCTTCTACGTGGACACCATTGGCGCTGATAGAGTCGGCAAAAAGGCCACGCATATGTAAATGTTCTCCTGCACCTAACGTAAGGACCGATGCTGGGTTATTTTTATCTCGGAAAAAATCCCTCAAATCAAAAGAGTGACGAGCAATAAAGGAACGTACTCCTACAGCTTCACCAGGACGCAAGCTCTGTAATGTAATAACTTCTTTGGTGTGACTGTCTCGAAAAACAAAATCACCCATGCCAATGGCCCAACCAAGAGGGCCAACTTGATCAGAAAGCCAAGCAATCTGGCCTGGTGCGACAGTAGCAAACAACCGTTCTTGCTGTCTATAAGAAGCAAAGAAGTCCGCGACTACCTTGTTCCCCAGTTCGGTGCCGTAATATAAAGCTGTATCAATACCAGGCCTTTGGGGAGCCCGATCTTCTATATAAAGCATTTTTCCATCCACGGTTTTGCTAACGCCTTTACCTAGACGTTTGTAGTAAATATCAAGAGAGCGAGATGTATCATTGACGAAATACACTCCGATCTGAGCAGGCACATTGACTGGCTTCGACGTGCTGTAATCAATTAACATGTTAAAATGAGAGTATAAGATCCGAACTTCTCCACTTTTTGAAATCACATTATCAGCTCTAGCCAAAATACCTGGCATCGTTGGCATCTCAGGCGCGTTACTGAAAAAGAGATTCTTGCCACCCTCTATCTCGAGCACTTGCCCAGCGCTTAAAGATTGCGCCGATGCGAAAACTCTTTCCGGCAAAAGGTCGCCTTCTTTCCACCTTGCTTCTGCTACAGGCAAAAGAGAAAATAGCAATAGAGAAACCGATGTTACCAAAGCTGTCAAGCGTCTCATCTGATCACCTCTATAATGATTTAAAGAACAGCAACATTGTAACGCTAAGGAGTTCTCACTTCATGCTCCTTCATAGACGAAAAGGTAACAAAACAAGAGAGCTTTGAAAGAGAAAGCCTAACACAAGAACAATTTTGTGTTAGGCTTTCTCTGGGATATGCTTACTTCCACTCTACAATAAAACCATGACTTTCAGGATTTCCAATCCAAGCACCATAACTATCTACCCATCTACCAATTTCTCTACCGTAATTGATCACTTTCAAGTAATCTTGGCCACCATAATTGTTGGGATGGTTTTGTGCCCAATTGCTATATGTCCAAGGCTCTCCGGTGATCCATCGCCATTCTCCTTCTACCACTTCATCGGTGCCACCAAGCCAGTAGAAGGTTCTGTTGCCAGTTGCTAAAAGGAATTTTAAGATATTCTGCTCACGAAAACTGGTAATTGTAGCTAAATGACCACCCTGACTTTCAGCAAAACGCTTTGCATCGCTCCAGATGGAGCCTCTATCGTAGAGAGCATAGTAATGACCTGTTGTTCTATCATAAATTGTCGGTACAGGCAAGCAAGGATTATAAGAAAAATCCCATTCCACAAGTACACCAAAAGTGATAGGACTAATCTGAAGTTCATTTCTTCTACCAAAAAGATCGTTCCAGAGACCATTTGTTCTTACGACAGCCATATAGTTTTCGCCGCCATAATTATTCGGTTCACCGGGTGCCCAGTTGGTATATACAAAGGGCTCACCAGTTACCCATCGCCACTGGCCTTCCACTAGTTCATCAGAAGCACCAATCCAGTAATAATCTCTTTTACCGAAAGAAAGCAGGTAGTTAATCTGATCTTGTTCTTGCTTGGAAGTAACCGTTACCAGTTGTCCTCCTAGCGATTCTGCAAACGCTTTGGCTTCATACCAATTCTTATTCAGCTCAAAAAGACCATAGGTTTTTCCTCGATGGGGATCAACAACAATTTTCCCTGTAGCCCAACCAAAAAAGTTCATATCCATAGGGCTGCAGGAACGTGCAAGTGCACTAGAAGGTACCAATAGAGAAAGAAAAAATAAGAAGACGAGAAAAAGGGCTCCCGCTTTTTTACCTCTGTTTATAACACCCATTCATACACCACCCTTGTCCTTTTTGAAAATACTGTAAATCTGCTCTCCCTGCAAATGGAGAAACACCTCCTTTTTTCTCACTCTGTCGATTCTATAGGGCAAGGGAGGCTTTTTACCTTACAGAATCATAATTAGAAATGTCTGCACTATTTTGGTTTTCTTTGGAATACACACTTTACTTTATATTACCACTTGAAGGAATTCAGCACAATATTCTTTTGTTATAACAAAATATTATAGCAAATAAGCCCTGTTGCTTTATATTTTTACATAAGAAAAAAGACTGCCTTAATAATGACAGTCTTTTTTCTCTCTATCCCCTATGTCCGGCCGGGCACAACCAATGATGAAAATCAGCTTTTCCTGATTACGTTGGGGTTACTTCGTGCAAGGGCCTGGTCATCACGCTTTCCTCCGCTCTGGACTGGTCCCACGCTGTTACCGCCAGCAAGCTGGCGACAGCTGAGGTCCCAAGTCCCGCTGCGGAAAGCGTGATGCCCAGGCCCAGAAGGCTTTTTACTGATTGTTACTTCCGTTGGAATAGCTTGCTTGGCGAATCTTTCTTCTATCCGCAACTACCTATTGTATTTGCAATGCAATAGACCAAAACTCAGTCACAACCAGCAAAATGTACCTGGGTCAGGCGTTATGAATTCCTGGAGAGAGGACTTCAGACCTCAGCCATCGGCAGCTATGCTGCCGCTCATGGCGTGGGATGAGTCCGTTCGGAAGGAATTCATAACGCCTGACCCCACCACAAGGTAGCTATTTTCGTACTAGCTTCAACCTACTTCCGCTCCCGCAACAAAGTCGCCTTACGCAGCTCACCGCAACCACAGTCACGCTCTTCTGGAAGGGCCTCCAAAGCCATTAACAGTCTTTTTCCAGCTAGTGTTGACTCTTCGTAAAAGATATCTTTCAGTTCCTCATGGCTCCAGTCGGTAACAATACCTTCTGCATAATTTACTACCAATTCTAAGCGTGCATAACAAGCACCAATTTCTCGAGCCAGGTAGACTTCAGGTGCTACGCTTTGTCCGATCACGTCACCACCGGCCATGCGATAATGCTGTACTTCAGCAGGACTTTCAAAGTGTCGGCCATCGGTAACAACATAATTGGAGCGATCAAAGACTCGTCCTTTGCCTGGCAATTCTTCTGAAGCCTTCACAAGCAAAGTACGTAAGATAGGGCAAAAAGGTTGCCGCATAATACATAAGTACCCTGAACCTATATGAACATCTTTACGCAGTGAAAAGTCAAGATAATCATTAGGAATGACCAAGTCACGAGGCCGCAAAAGATGACTGATCGCACCTACGCCACCTTCTGAAAGAATGGACTGTACACCCGCTTGCTGAAAAACCCAGAAGATCTGTCGCGAAGCATCAGCTCTCGTGACACCGGGACGCCAACCATGCATCACACAAGTCAAAGTCCTTTTTCCATTCAATTCAAAAAGGACAAAAGAAGGGCTGTCACCAAAAGGTGTCGGAAAACTTTTGTAAAACTCTAAGACCTTCACACCAGGAAAAGTGATCTCTTCTGGAAAGTTTAACGAATTGGTACTCGATCCTCCGATAATCGCATAGGACGCTGCCGGAACAACCGTCTTAGACAAAATAAACCGCCTCTTTCACAAACAATTTATCATGCAGTAGCAAGAACTACGTCAAATTCTAATTGTTCCAACAAGCCGATATATACTAGGTGTTTGATACTAACCCCCCATGCCCGGTCGGGCACAACCACTGATGAAAATAACTTTTCCTGATTACGTTGGGGTTAATTCATAGAGGGGCCTGGTCATCACGCTTTCCTCCGCTCTGGACTGGTCCCACGCTGTTACCGCCAGCAAGCTACTGATACGCTGAGGTCCCAAGTCCCGCTACGGAAAGCGTGATGACCAGACCCAGAGGACTTTTTGCTGATTGTTACTTTCCGTTGACATTGCTTTGCGCAACTTTCTACGATGTATACGCAACTGCTTATTGTTTTTGTATTTGCAATAGGCCAAAACTCAGTCACAACCAGCAAGATGTATCTGGGTCAGGCGTTATGACTTCCTGGAGAGAGGACTTCAGACCTCAGCCATCGGCAGCTTGCTGCCGCTCATGGCGTGGGATGAGTCCGTTCGGAAGGAATTCATAACGCCTGACCCCACCACAGAGTAGCTATTTTCGAAACGAAGAAACCATTGCTTCTAATCGCCAAAAGAAATCCCCACAGACTTGGCAGCTTGTACCATCTGACCTTCTGGATCAACGTTGTTTAAGGTGCCAATTGCTTCAGTCAACGGCACTGGCTCAATTCTAGGCGTCCTTAAAGCGACCATATGGCCGTAATAACCAGCCATCACTGCATCAACAGCCGACGAGCCATAGCGTGTGCTTAAGATCCGATCAAAAGAAGTCGGCGAACCACCGCGCTGTACATGACCGAGCACCGTAACGCGCGTCTCCATCTGTGTGCACATCTCAAGCTTGCGCGCCACATCCTGACCAATGCCACCTAAACGAATGGGATCGTGACTTTGTTCCACTCGTTGCTGCACCACCATTTGACCACCTTTTTCCTTGGCCCCTTCCGCAACAACAACAATGGAAAACTTACGACCTCGCTCATTGCGAGCTCGAATATGGTTACATACTTTTTCTATCTCGTAAGGAATCTCTGGAACTAAAATCACATCAGCGCCACCGGCTACACCAGAATAGAGCGCAATCCAGCCCGCGTAACGACCCATAACTTCTAAGATCATAATGCGATGGTGCGATTCTGCTGTTGTATGAAGTTTATCAATCGCTTCTGTGGCCGTCGTCACAGCCGAATCAAAACCAAAGGTGTAATCTGTTGCCGATAGATCATTGTCAATCGTCTTAGGAACACCAACAACAGGAATCCCTTTTTCATGAAACTGATGAGCAATGTTAAGACTGCCATCACCGCCGATAACGACTAGAGCATCTATTGCATGCTTACGTAAATTCTCAATACATTGCTCGGATCGATCTTCAAAAGTCAACTGACCATTTTGTTCTACAGCATAACGAAAAGGATTGTCACGATTGGTCGTTCCTAGAATCGTTCCACCACGATGAACGATACCGGCCACTGCTTCTTCGTTCAGCGGTATCATCACATCGTTGACGAGACCATGAAAGCCATTCAAGATTCCTACGACTTCCACGTTATAACGACGAATGGACGTCTTCACAACAGCTCGAATCACCGCATTAAGTCCAGGACAATCGCCACCGCCAGTAAGAACAGCTATACGTTTCACAGGTTTCATCCAGCAACGAACCCCTTTCTGAATATCTGCTTCTATACTTATCAGTTACTTTACATACTCTTCGAGAAAGATTTCAGACCTTAGCTTTCCCACCAGATCTCGCAACAGTAAAGGCTGAGCCTGTTGTTATTAAGAATCAGACCATCCCCGGATACTCATGGTGCCGCAACGCTTCATATAAAACCACTGAAACAGCATTCGACAAATTCAGTGACCGAGCATTCGCAACAAGAGGGATCCGAACAACCTGTTCAGGCTGTTCCTGCAACATCCAATCAGGCAACCCTTGCGTTTCTTTACCAAAAACAAAAAAGTCCCCTGGCTCATAGGCCACTTGGTGATAGCTCTTTTTCCCTTTGGTGCTCAAAAAAAACATCCGGGCCCCTCTGTTGGCTTCTCGAAAGGCCTCCCAATTCCGATGAGTTCGCACATCGAGAAGGTGCCAATAATCTAAGCCTGCTCTCTTTAACTGTTTATCATCAATCGAAAAGCCTAAAGGCTCGATCAGATGCAAGACCGACTGGGTGCCTGCACAAAGACGAGCTACATTGCCCGTATTCGGTGGTATCTCTGGTTCAACCAATACAATATGAAACAAAACTGCATCTACTCCTGTAGCTAAATTCCTTTAACAATAGACATATAAATGTTCGCCTTTTTCCAGCAAAATCCTGCCTAACTCTTTTTTCAGTATACATTAAAAATATAGAACCATTCAAATTGACGGTACTTCAAATTTCTGCTACATTGTACAGGTGATTACACTGAGGAGGGACAACCATGGGCAAAAATATCGTGCAAAAGATTTTAGGCGCTCATCTATTAGATGGGGAATTAGTTCCCGGTCAAGAGATTGCCATTCGTATTGATCAGACCTTGACGCAGGACGCGACCGGTACCATGTCTTATCTTCAATTCGAAGCCATGGGCGTGCCGCGAGTCAAGACTGAAATATCGGTATCTTATGTAGATCACAACACATTACAGAGCGGCTTTGAAAACGCTGACGATCATCGTTTCTTACAGACTGTAGCTTCCAAACACGGCATTCACTTCTCTCGTCCTGGTAACGGTATCTGTCACCAGGTACACCTTGAGCGATTCGGTATTCCTGGCAAAACCATGCTTGGTTCAGACTCACACACACCAACAGGTGGTGGCATCGGCATGATTGCCATCGGGGCAGGCGGCCTCGACGTAGCAGTAGCCATGGGTGGTGGTCCTTTCTATTTAACTTGTCCTAAAGTCGTCGGTATTACACTGACAGGACAACTATCTCCTATGGTTTCAGCCAAAGACGTTATTCTCGAAGTACTTCGTCGTCTCAGTGTTAAAGGCGGCGTAGGTAAGATCATTGAATATAAAGGACCTGGCGTAGCCACTTTATCTGTTCCTGAGCGAGCTACCATCACCAACATGGGTGCTGAACTCGGTGCAACGACCTCTATTTTCCCTTCTGATGAAGTAACCAAAGCTTTCTTGAAAGCACAAAAACGCGAAGATGTGTGGGTAGAGTTGCAAGCAGACGACGATGCGACCTACGAAGAAGAGCTTACCATTGATCTTTCTGCCTTGGAACCAATGGTAGCTTGTCCTCACTCTCCTGACGCTGTCAAAACGGTGAAAGAAGTAGGTCCAATCAAAGTTGATCAAGTCTTAATTGGCTCCTGCACCAACTCCTCTTATTCTGACTTAATGAAAGTGGCGGGCCTCTTAAAAGGCAAAACAGTTCATCCTACCGTAAGCCTTGGTATTGCACCGGGCAGTCGTCAAGTTTTCGAAATGTTGGCTCGCAATGGCGCTTTGGCAGACTTGATCGCTTCTGGTGCTCGCATACTAGAATCAGCTTGTGGTCCCTGTATCGGCATGGGTCAATCGCCGAATTCTGGCGCCGTCTCTGTGCGTACTTTCAATCGCAACTTCGAAGGTCGCAGTGGTACAGCCGATGCTAAGATCTATCTTTCCAGCCCAGAGGTAGCTGCAGCCGCCGCTATCACAGGTCTGCTTACCGATCCTAGAGAGTTAGGCAATGCCATTGACGTAGCCATGCCGGAGCAGTTCCTTATTGACGATAGCATGGTCTTAGCACCGGCTGCAGAAGGCAATGATGTTGACGTTTTACGAGGCCCTAACATTAAGCCTTTGCCCATTAACGAAGCATTGGCGAATACGTTACAAGCACCTGTTCTCCTTAAAGTTGGCGATAACATTACTACAGACCACATCATGCCAGCAGGCTCTAAAATCCTGCCCCTTCGCTCTAACATTCCGGCTATATCCCAATACGTCTTTTCTGGCGTCGATGCTTCTTTTGCTGATCGAGCCAAAGAAGCCGGTCGCGGTATTATTGTAGGCGGCCAAAACTATGGACAAGGTTCTTCCCGAGAACATGCTGCTTTGGCCCCCATGTATTTAGGCGTTAAAGCAGTGATTACGCAATCTTTTGCTCGCATTCATCGTGCCAACTTAATCAACTTTGGTATCTTACCTCTTACCTTTGCCAATGAAGCTGAACTGGCCAAAGTGAATCAAGGCGACGAGCTAGAAATCGTCAACTTATCAGAAAAGCTGGGTCAAGAAGAAACTTTAGAAGTTCGCAACTTGACCACAGGTGATAGCTTTACTGTCCGTCCCGACTTAACAGCCCGCCAAGTAGCTATCATCAAAGCAGGCGGCTTACTCAACTATACCAGACTGAACGCATAAAAAGTCTATAGTAGTTCTGTCGTCACTTCGATCACTTCTACTTCACCTGAATACTCCATCTGCCGCACCGCCTCATCGAGAACTTGACGAATATGCTTTCGATTGTTGCTTACGACAGCCAAGCCAATCACGCTGCTTGCCATAGATCATGCTTATCCACTTCTGACACAGAAACATTAAAGCGACTTCGCAAACGATCAACAATGCTCTTTACAACGCGACGCTTGCCTTTTAATGAGTCAACACCATGGATATGTAAGGATACTTCTGCGTAACCAACTGTCATGTCGTCCCCTCCATATTTATACTACTACTATTTTATAAGGTTCTCTTCTCAAAAAGAAAAGATAATTGCAAAATTTTTGGTAAAATTAAAAGCCATTGGATACTTCTTTCGAAGTCCAATGGCTTTTTTTATTCCTTGACATGAATGATCATTTCTAAGTACTTCCCTGCTTTTTTTACTCTGTTTAATAACGTTTCTGTAATAACATCACCAGGCTCTGCCAAGATTTCTCCGATGGGGCTTTCAATTCGTTTGGTCAAAGTTTTGCCAATATAATATTTATGTTGAAGCTCACCAAAAAGAGCACCTGGCGGCTTGGCAGAGGGCTGACTTCTCTGCTGAGATATTTTTTCACTTTCCTGCATAGAATTATCCCGTTCTTCGGAAAGATTCTCTTCTTTTAAGACTTGCAAAAGTGGTAAAAACTCACGCTGATCTTGATCATTTCTGTTCTTGTAGGCTTGCGCCACTTTCATATTCATAGGCTTAGCAGGTTCTTTCTTCGGCAAAGCCTTTTCTGCTATAGCCAATAAGGCAGAGACATCAGGAGCCATCTCTTCCTTATCTATCGCTCGGGTAGAAGTATTTCTTGAGTGGATCTGGGCAAGCGGTTTCTCAGGGTTTTCTACCTCTACCTCTATCTCATCTTTTCTTTGTAATTCTGTATGTTCTAAGAAATCTGATTTCTGCAGACCTACCGTCTGATGATCATACAAAGGCAGATCTTCCAATCGTAAATTTCTTTCTACGAGTAAAATCTGAGTTCCAATAGATAGAATCTTATCCATTTCAATCAGCCGTTCTCCCACATCTATCTGCTGTGGTACGAGCAAGGCACCCATAATAGCGCCTTCTATCTCATCAATAAAGAACTCACGTACTTGACCGAGTAGAACACCATTGCCCGTTAGAACTTTCGATTCTTTCAGCTCACACTTTTTATCAAGCAGAGCGGCCACATCAGGCCGCTCTGTCAAAGACTGCAAGGATTTGAAGCCTTCGATAATAACCGCATACTCCCCAATGCCTTGAATCTGATCAAAAGCAAGGGTCTTGGCCCCGTTATACCAATCTTCTGGCTCGATCAACAAGCATTGAACCTTACAAGTCTCTGGATTGATAACCAGATCGCGAACATAACCGATTTCTTTACCATCATGGATACTGATAACGGAAAGGCCCAATATACCCTGGCTATGGATCATCCCATTCCCTCTTTTCAAGAATCATCCCATCTTTTATAACCGACCGACTCGTTGTAAAGCTCGACGATAGAAAGCCATATAATCTCCAGCAGAACGAGCCCAAGAAAAATCTAAGGTCATCAAATGGCGCACCAGCTTATTCCAGTCATTCTTCTGCTCATAGAGACGTAAAGACCGCTCAATCGCATCTAACAAAGCACTTGACTCATAGTCTTTAAAAACAAATCCATTGCCCTTTTCTCGATTTTGATCATAGTCAAAAACGGTATCAGCAAGCCCCCCAGTTGCTCTCACGATGGGGACAGAGCCATAACGAAAAGCAATCATCTGTCCCAAGCCACAGGGCTCATAGCGAGAAGGCATTAAGAAAAGATCGCTACCACCATAAACGCGCTGGGCTAGAGGCTTGTTAAAGCCAATATAAGCGCGGACTTGCTCCGGGAAGCTTTCTTCTAGATGACGGAACAAATTCTCATAGTAAGGATCGCCTTCTCCAACTACAACAATCTGCAGACCTTTTTGCAACAGCGCATGGGCGATCTGACCGATTAGATCAAATCCTTTTTGATCAACAAGACGCGAAACTACGCCTAGTAAAGGAACGTCACTGACAGGAAGGCCTAGCTCTTGCTGCAAACTTTTCTTAACCTGCTTTTTTCCCTCTATATAATCGGGGGAAAAGTGATGAGGTAGATAAGGATCGGTCCCAGCATTGTACTGATCAATGTTAATCCCATTCAGAATTCCAAAAAGCTGGCCTTCTCGACTTTTCAATAGACCTTCTAATTGCTCGCCGTACTGGGCTGTTTTAATCTCTTCTGCGTAGGTGGGGCTGACAGTATTAATCAAATCGGCATAAACAATTCCCGCTTTAAGAAAATTAACTTGCCCATAGAACTCTGCTTTATCGACGTGGAAAATCTCTCCCGGAAGGCCGAGAAAGTCAAGCATAGCAGGACCAAAAAGACCTTGGTATTTCAAATTATGAATGGTCAAAACCGACGCAATGGCATCATAACCTTTGCGATGACCATACTGTTCCTTTAACATCACAGCAGCTGGTCCTAGCTGCCAATCATTAAAGTGAATAATATCAGGTATAAAATCGATAGGTTCAAGCATCTCTAATACAGCACGACTAAAGAATCCCCAGCGGTCACCATCATCAGCATAACCGTAAATATTGTCCCGATAAAAATAATGATAATTGTCAATGAAAAAAACTGGCACTTCCAACGAATCGTCAGGGTTTGAAGTTGCCTTGATGCTGCTTTGCCGCACAATTGCTGTCTCGATTCTATCTTTCATCGGAACAGGAAAATCAGTGACGTAGGTACCTTCCTCAATAAACTTATAGCGAGGCATGGCAATGGCAATCTCCACCCCAGCAGCGGCCAAAGCGCGTGGTAAAGAGCCTGCTACATCGGCCAGACCACCGGTTTTTGCAAAAGGCTCCACTTCTGTGGACAGGTACAATACTTTTAATGGCTGAGCAGTCAAGATGGCTATCCACCCTTTCTTTAACAATTACATACTCTTGTTCTTATAAAAACTTATTCGAGAAAAGGAAGCCAATTCCTCCCACCTATCTTTTTCTGATCATTCTATATCTTACCCAAAGTTCTCCGTTTCGAAGAGGTGCATTTTCGTCTTCCGTCCAAAAACAATAATTAAGTCGCCTCTACAAAGGACCGTATCAGCTCTCGGTTGGATAGGCTCATCTTTATGATAAATCATTAAAAAAGATACGCCAAAACGATTCGTTGTATTGATATCACGAATCGTCTTCCCGGCATAGCCTTTACCCACTTCCATTTGCTCAACTACAAAGCCTTGAGGCATCTCTAAAATATCAATTTGTGACTCTGTCGATATCATCTGCGCCAAGCGCATGCCAATATCCCGTTCTGGATAGACCACATTGTCAGCGCCCATTTTCTCTAAGACATTGCCTCTGCGTTCATTCGAAGCTTTTACAGAGACGCGAACGCCTGCTTCTTTAAGTATATGGGTAGATACAAGAGCACCTTCAAAGTCCGATCCTAAAGCCACCACAGCTTCATCAAAATTTTTCTCCCCTACAATGCGAATCAGTTCTTCATCATCTTCTCCTACATCTAAGATAGCCCCCGATACGATCATATCCCGAACATGATCGAGGGCTTCTTCATCTTGATCAATGGCAAAAATATCTTGCCCTCGCTCATAAAGCCCCTGAATAACACCACGACCAAAGCGACCGACGCCGATAACAAGGACTGACTTTTTTTTCACTGATACGCCTCCTAGCCTATAAGAATGGACTCTTTCATATAGCGAACTCTACGAATCTCTTTACCCGCCAAAATGGTAATCAGTGAAAGGACGCCTATACGTCCTACTAACATCAACAACCCAATCACAACTTGACCAAAAGGAGATAGATCAGCTGTAATTCCCATAGACAAACCGACCGTAGCCAGTGCTGAGACAACTTCAAAAAGTACAGGCTTAAAAGGCAACCCTTCTATGAGCATCAACAAAAGGGTACTTATAAAAACGAGTAAAGCTGCTGTAACTGCAACTGTAAAGGCTTTCATTACACTATCTGCAGCAATTTCTCGTTCAAAAATCACAACTTCTTTTCGTCCTCGAACAAATGCCCACACAGCAAGAATAATCGTTCCGAAGGTCGTTGTCTTAATACCACCACCAACGGACCCAGGGCTAGCGCCAATAAACATCATCAGAATCATTAAAAGAATATAGGGATCGGCCCAAAAAGTTACAGGTTCCGTTGTAAAACCGGCCGTTCGAGTAATCGATTGAAAAAGGCTATAGATCATTTGGTGTGTCCAAGAAAACTCTTCCAGTCCCCTTGAATAGGCTGTTATTAAGTACAGAAAAGCTCCCACCAGTGCAATTGCCGCAGTAACCCAGAGCACTAGGCGGCTGTGCAGACTAAGGCGCCTCCAGTTGCGCATCACAAATAATTCTTGTAAAACAACAAAGCCAAGACTTCCAATAAGAATCAAGGCTGTAAAGACAAAAACGACAGCGCTATAGTCTTTATAAGGCGCTAAGCTCTCTCCTGTCAGGTCAAAACCAGCGCCATTAAAAGCGCTCACAGTGTGAAATAGAGTAAAGAAGAAGCCCTCAAACCAACCATTGTCCCAGAGGCCCGGTAATAACAAAGCCAGGGCGATGACGCCAATAAGTTCAATGAGCAAAGTAAGGATTAGTACACTTTGCACCAATTTAACGACGCCCGTAAGGCTAAAGTGATTCCGCTCTTGGGCAATCAAGGCACGGTGGCCTAGTTGAATTTTCATGCCGAGGGCTGTCAATAGAAGCGTAGCTATCACCATCAGGCCAAGCCCACCAATTTGCATTAGGAAAAGAATCACTGTATGGCCCCAGATACTCCAATAGGTATCTGTAGGTACCACAATTAAACCTGTCACAGTCAGTGCCGACGTGGCTGTAAACCAGGCTTCCAGCAAAGTAGCTCTTCCTGGCTGTGCCGAAGACCAGGGCAGCAAGAGCAACAGTGTACCAACCATATTGACAAGAAGATAGCTCATTAAAATTAATGGACCTGGTTTCGTCCTGAAAAACCGCATCGAACAAAGATTCTCCTATTCTTAACTAGCCTAAATCTGTTCATCACCAAAAAAAAAGATTCAACATAGTCTTATAGTAGCCCAAGTGGTGTCTAAGATTACAGGAAAGCAAAGGAGGGGCTAACTATGACCATTAAAGAAATCCTCCGCTCTTTCGCTGATCATATGCAAAAAGAATATAATTACTATTTAAGAAGTCCTCAAAGCTTCCCTGGGGAGTGGCATGGATTAAAATTTACCTTTCTAGGCCATGGCGACTACATGGTTGTTTTTCGCTACCAAGATCTAGCTATTAAAATTCCTAAAAGAAGCGACTATCCTTTAGAAAAAGATAAAGAAAGACTGCTTACCCTAAAACCCTGGTCGTCCTACGAAAAGTATGTAGCCCATGATTCAAACTGGATTGCGACGCGCTTTATTCAGGGAGAGCGCCTTGACAAACTTTGGGAAAGTGATTCCCTTGTGTTAACGGACGAAGCCATTCTTCATCTAGAATTCGATCTACGGCATTCTATGATTGCGACGTCCTACTTGCCCTGGGATGTAGAACTTTTTAACCTGATTAAAACCCCCCAGGGGCATCTTAAACTGATCGATACAGGTGAGTTCTTAAATCGCCAGGAACTGCCAGTCTACGAGCAGAAAGAAGCTTTTCAAGCTTCTCTAGAGCGCATTAACAAAGCCATCTTACTTTTATCAGAGCATGTTACTCGCTCTCTTCCTCATCAGCAACACAAGTGACATGATAAAGCATGGCAATCTCATCACAATTGGGGAACTTTGGGCATTCAATGCATTCTTTCCACACTTTTTGCGGCAATTCGTCTTTCGTAACCTTATAAAAACCGCAGCGAGCAAAAAAGCCTTCTTGATAAGTAAGAGCAAAAACACGAGGAATTTTTAAGCTTTTGGCCTCATCCAACAAAGCTTCTACAAGGGCGCGACCGACGCCTTTTTTTTGTGCATCTTTGACAATGGCCAAAGCTCGAATCTCCGCTAAGTCTTCCCAAAGAATATGCAAAGAAGCGGTACCAATAATTTTTCCTTCTTCCTCTACGACCATAATATCCCGTAAGCCTTCATAGAGACGAGAGCGAGGACGGGCTAACATTAATCCTTCTCCAGCATAGTAGCTAATTAGGCTGTGAATCGCCTCAACATCGGTCATTTTTGCTTTTCGTAATAACATAACCTTACCACCTCGTATTTAAATTTTTGCTTCTGCTGTTACTTCTTTCATCCAGGCGATTTCTCGTCTATAGTCATCTATTTCTCCAGGTGTTTCTAAGTTAATCGGCAGATTCCGTAAAGCCGGTGCTTGCAATACTTTCGCCAGTGCTTCAGCACCTATCAGACCTTGGCCGATCATGGCGTGGCGATCTTTACGAGATCCCAACGGTTGTAAACTATCGTTAAAATGCATCGCTTTCAGGCGCTCTACGCCCACAACATCATCAAATTCCTGTAAGACGCCTTGAAAATTTTCTTGTACATCATAGCCGGCACCGAAAAGATGGCAGGTATCAAGGCAAACACCTACGACTTCTGGCACATCCAACCGCTCAATAATGGCAGCAAGCTCTTCAAAGCGCCCTCCGACTTCCGAACCAGCCCCTGCCATTCCTTCTAGCAGAATCATCACTTCCTGATCTGGCTTTAAGATATCATTAAGCGCTTTCGCAATCTTTTCAATACCTACTTCTAGTCCTTGACCGACATGACTGCCAGGATGAACGACAATATAAGGAATTTTAGCTTGTCTCATCCGCTCAATATCGGCTGCTAAGGTTTGACGAGCAAAATTCCAAGTCTCCTCTTTAGGAGCGGCCATGTTAATTGTATAAGGCGCATGGGCCACAATGGGTCCAAATTGATGAGCTTCTCGCAATTCTATAGCCTGATCAAGATCTTCCTGCTTCAAGGCCTTCGCCTGGCCACCACGAGGGTTTCTCGTAAAAAACTGAAAGGTCCTCGCCTCTATAGATATAGCTTCACGAACAGCACTGGCAAAGCCTTTCGAAATGGATAGATGAGCACCAAAGTACAATGTTTTTAGCTCCTCTCTACAACTGTAACGAAATTTCTTCTCTACTTAATATAAAAGACTTTTCAAAGTACGGGCCGCTTCCTGTGGATTCTCTTGCTTAAAAATTGCCGCTATCATCGCTGCTCCACGGGCGCCTGTTCCTCGGAGCCCCTCTAGATTGGATTCATCCAAACCACCGATGGCAATGACAGGAATATTCACGATTGCGCAAAGTTCTCGTAACCCCTCATAGCCCAAAGTTTTCACATCAAGTTCTTTTGAAAAAGGTGTAAAAACAGGACCTGCTCCTACATAATCGGCCCCATCTATTTCAGCCTGACGAGCGGTAGTAGCATTGCGTACCGTAACGCCTATGAGTCCCTGGGGCCACAATGCTCGGGCTTTTACAAGGGGGAGATCTTCTTGCCCTAGATGAACGCCGTCTGCTTCAACAGCCATAGCAATATCAAGGCGATCATTAATAAAAAGCAATTTTCCAGCTTCAGCCGTTATGGTACGAAGCAGTGAAGCTCTACGATAATAATCGGATGTTGAAATATTTTTCTCCCGCAATTGAATGATATCACAGCCTCCGGCGAAGGCTGCCTTTGCCTTATCTACCAGCTCTTCATCTGATGAAGCTTGCCCTTGGCCTAAAATGCCATATAAAATAGGTGAATCGTCAGTGATTCTTTTTTTCATGAGCGTAACTCCCTTTAATAATACAACCTGTACGTGCCAAGACGGCATGACTGGTTAACTAGAAAAAGCCTTGCGAAGCTGTTGAACGGTCCTAGCTGGCTCTGGAGAAGCCATCACCGCACTCATCACAGCCACTGAGGCAGCGCCCTGTCGCAGCGCCATGGTTCCATTCTCAGCAGATATACCACCAATGGCAACAACAGGCCAAGGAGAAAGAGTCGTAAAGTCTCGTAACAATTCCAGCCCCAGACCTTTCTTACCAGCCTTGCAATCAGTCTCAAAAAGATTGCCTAGCATTAGATAATCTAGAGCTGCTTGATCTTGCTTCGACAAAGCAGCTACTTCATTCCAAGAATGAACAGAAAGACCCAGCCACTGCTGAGGTCTTAAAAGACGTCGTGCTACCGAAGGCGCTAGAGCTCCCATTCCCAGGTGAACTCCATCAGCCTCCACAGCCAGAGCCACTTCCACAGAGCCATTCACAAAAAAAGCCGTCCCTGTCTTTGCTGTCAACGCTTTCACCTGAGAAGCCAACTCAAAGAGATGGCGCGGCGATAAGTCCTTTTCACGCAAAACCAACACATCGGGCTTACCTTGCAAAGCCGACTCTAGCACCTGCAAAAAAGAAGCCTCACCAGCCAAGTGACGATTTGTTACAACCCACAAGGGGCCCGGAAAGGTTCTCCCCTTCAAAAACGCCTCAACCTTTCATAGACAATCAAAAAGCAATCATAAAGAAGATCGGAGCAATGACAATCATAGACGCCCTGCTCCGCTTTAATCCTATCCTATCAAATTTTCCTGAACGGTGCTACTGATTTTAGCGTTATTCAAGAACCCGATTCGTAAGACAGAACCTTCTGAATAAGCACCTTAAAGCGTAGCAAGCTCCTCTAGCAATTGCTCAAAAAGCGCAAGGGATTCTTCAACAGGTCCTGGCGTACTCATATCTACACCAGCCTTTTTCAGTAACTCTAGGGGATAGTCAGAGCTACCTCCAGCGAGAAACTCCAGATAGGGTCCTACAGCCTTTTCTCCATCTTCTATGATCCTCTTGGTCAAGGCTGTCGCGGCCGCAAAGCCCGTTGCATACTTGTAAACATAGAAATTGTTATAAAAGTGAGGAATTCTAGCCCATTCCACATCAATCTCTTCATCAACAACCATGGCGGGCCCATAGTAATCATGATTTAACTGTCTGTAGCTGCTTTTCAAAACTTCAGGCGTTAGTGCCTCGCCCTTTTCCACTTTATGATGAATCAACTTTTCAAACTCTGCAAACATGGTTTGACGAAAAACAGTGCCGCGGAATTGCTCTAGATAGTGATTGAGCAAATAACGCCTTTTGGTCTTATCTTTTTCGATTTTCAACAAGTGGTGGATAAGCAAAGACTCATTGACTGTTGAGGCCACTTCGGCCACAAAAATCGAATAATGAGCATACACATAAGGCTGTTTTTGATAAGAGTAATGGGAATGAAGAGCATGGCCCATTTCATGAGACAAAGTAAAGACATCAGAAAGCTTCTCCTGGTAGTTCATAAGAACATAAGGATGGACCCCATAGGGACCCCAAGCGTAAGCGCCACTCGTTTTGCCACGATTCTCATAAACATCAATCCAGCGATTCTGAAAAGCTTTTTGCAAAATGGTACAGTACTCTTCACCGAGAGGTTTTAAGCTTTCTTGCACCATTGAGATCGCTTCTTCATAAGGAATTTGCCAATCTACACCTTCCACAATGGGCGTATAAAGATCATACATATGAAGCTCTTCGACTTTAAGTTCTTTTTTGCGCAGTTCTACATAACGATAGAAGGTTGGCAAATGCTGACGAACAGCCTTAATTAAGTTGTCATAGACCTCAACAGAAATATTATCACTAAAAAGGGCTCTTTCTAAGGCTGAAGAATGGTTGCGAATGCGAGCCATTACAACATCGCGCTTGACTGCTGTGCCTAAAGTAGCGGCAATGGTATTTTCTAAGCCTTGATAAGTATGGTAAAGAGCTTGAAAAGTCTGTCGACGTAGTTCACGATCGCGGCTTTCCATAAGCTGCCCATAACGACCATGGGTAATCTGAATCTCCTGGCCCTGGCTATCCTTCACCGTTGGAAAAGTTATATCGGCATTGTTTAACATGGTAAAAATTTTACTCGCTGCCTGCGTTACTTCACTTGTCTGAGCGAGTAAAGCTTCTTCTTTTTCTGATAACACATGGGGTTTTTGTCGCCGCAGATCGTCCAAAGCAAAGCGATAGAGGGCAAGGCCTTGCTCTTTCTGTAGAAATTGTTGCAACGTTCCATCAGGGATAGCTAAGATTTCTGGCAATAAAAAAGCCGTTTGACTGCTTACATCACTGCTTAAAGCGGTAATTCGATCTGTTAAAGCTTGGTACACTGTATTGCTATTGTTCTCATCGCGACGCATTCTAGCGTACGTAAAAAGTTTCTCCATCTTCTGACCCAGTTCATCTTGCCATTGAAGTGCTTGCAGTAAGGTAGCGCTATTTTGAGCCAGTTGACCTTGTAAGCTTTTCAGTTTTTCTACTTGTTCAGACACAGATAGATACTCTTTTTCCCAAGCTTCATCGGTTGAATAAATATCTTCTAAGCGCCAACGATATTTTTCTTCGATAGCCTCACGTTGTGGCAGATCCTTTTTCTGTTCAGACATGGGCAACTTTCCTTTCCCTTATACTCGATTTCTCTATTCAATTAGTATGTTTTGAAAGACAAGAAGATATTTGCCTTTTCCAATCGGTAAAAGAAAGATAGCACTTTGCCCTCAAATCAAGGTAAAAGTGCTATCTTTCTGATTTCATACCTTATAGAGAGCCTTTTAAGCACCTAAGACAGAAGATAAAGGTGGAATCACTTGTTTCTTTCTAGAAAGAACACCAGGTAGATAGGCTTCTTGTGCTTCTACTGTTACTTTGAAAGCTTTTTCAATCGTTTCTAGATCTTGTCCGGCGACTAAAAGGAGCGTGCCTTCATTGATAATATCCGTAAGCATCAATAAGACCATATCTAGCTTTTTATCAACGCGAATGCTTTCCATGGCATCTAAGAGGCTACCTTTTCGTTTCTGAGCACCTTCCATATCCATCGTCTCAACTTGGCAAATGCCTAGTTGCTTCTCGCCCAAGTGAAACTCTTTAAAGTCTTGGAAGATAATCTCTTCTGGACTGCGCCCTTCTAAAGAAGAGCCAGCTGCAAACATAGCTCGTCCAAATTCCATCAAATCAACACCGGCGATTTTGGCAAGCTTTTCAGCAATGACCTTATCTCGTTTGGTGCAAGTTGGGCTCTTAAAGAGAACCGTATCTGACAAGATAGCCGCTAGCATAATGCCGGCCATATCTTTTGGAATTTCTACATCTTGCTCATCATACATGGAAGCAATAATCGTAGAAGTACAACCTACCGGCTCCCCGCGGAAGAAGATGGGTTCTCCCGTTTGCACATCTCCCATGCGATGATGATCGATGACTTCTAAGATTTGTGCTTGTTCTAACCCTAGAACAGCCTGGCTTTTCTCGTTATGGTCTACCAAAATAACTTGCTTTCGCTGTAAGGTAAGCAGATGATAACGAGAAACGACGCCAACAAGACGCTTGTCCTTATCGACAACTGGATAAGAACGGTAACGAGTATCGAGCATGACTTTGCGCACATCATCTACATAATCGTCTTCTTGAAAAGTAATGATGTTATCTTGGTGCATAATGGTTCGAACAGGTGCACACATGCCCAAGAGGCGAGCCGCACTATAGGTATCGTGGGGTACCGAAAGTACAGGAACAGATGCCTCGAGAGCCGCTTCTTTTACTTTCTCCGTAACAGAAAAACCACCTGTAATAATCAAGCAACCTGCGCCTGATTTAATAGCAGCAAGCTGGGCTTCTTCGCGATCTCCAATAATAACAAAATCGCCCGGTTCTATATGCTTCACCATGCTATTGGGATTCATTCCACCAATAACAGCTTTTCCTTTGAGAGGTCTTTCTTCATCGGTAGGAGATAAGAAGCAACCACCCATTGTATGAACAAGGGCCCCTAAAGTGATGCCCATTTTATCAAAATCTTTAAATTCTTCTAAGTTAAGATAGCGCTCTGCAATATCGCCAAGTGTAATCATGCCAACAAGATGATTCTCTGTATCGACGACAGGCAAAGACTTGGTATTCTCTTTCGCTGCTAAAATACCTACATCGCGAATGGGAGCGCTGGCTAACACAGCAAAAGGGCTTTCCTGACCGAGCATATCGGTCACTCGAGCTTTTACATCTTCAAAGTACCTAGGCTCATCTACTTGAAAATAATCCAGTACATATTTGGTTTCTGCTTTCACCTTACCACAGCGACCGGCTATGTATGCTTCATTCGTAGCCTGGCGCTTTAAGTAAGCATAGGCAATGGCCGAACATATAGAATCTGTATCAGGATTGCGATGACCAATTACGATGACGGACATAAGTTCTGACGCCTCCTCTGGTTCCATTTCATAGGACTATTCTTTCTTTTCTGTTGTATTCTACCCTATTTTTATAAACAGTACCAGTCTAGAAAATAAAGCGTCACAAAACCCTTATATTATCACCATTTCATTTTTTTGCCATATTATTTTATAAAGAGAAATAGAAAGTTGAAGCAGAAAGGAGTGAGCTTTCCGTGAGCTATGCAGGTCATGGTTTCTTCGGCGGCCTACGCAATGTGGCCGGGTTAGTAATTGCTCTAATCGTAATCGGAGCTTTCTTCCCCGATCTTTTCGGTTACAGAAAATGTTAATTCAGCATTGATAAGGAAAGGGTGAGATTCTATGAGTGCTTGTGGTGGTTTTTACAGCAACGACATCGTTGCATTGGCCATCTTAATCATCATCATTGCTATTCTCGGCTCAGCGACGTGCTACGTTCGTTATTAATGTAGAGAGCCCTAGCAAGGGAGCAGGTTATGGCTCCCTTTTTCTATTTTTATACCTACGATAAAATGGGGCAAATACGTGCAAGGCCTGGTCATCTCGCTTTCTTCCACTCCAGAAAAGCGAGATGACCAGGCCAAAGCATTTTACTTAATTGTTAAGGAATACAAAGCTTCTGCCCAATAAGCAAGGCAAAGGGATCAATCGTAGGATTGGCCTCCATAATCGCATCAACAGTCGTATTAAACTGCCTAGCAATGCGGTAAAAACTATCGCCTGGGCGTACGGTATAACTACGAGTACCAGGAGGACAAACAACAGGGGGCGTAGCCAAAGGAATACAAATCACTTGGCCGGGACGTAAATTCTGTGGATCAATGGCTGGATTGGCTTCTAGTAAATCATCTAATGAGATGCCAAAAAAGTCAGCAAGGCGATAAAGCCTATCACCGGGCCGAATCGTATAATAATTTTGTTCGGGACAAGGAGGAAAGACAGGCTGCCTGGGAATACAAAGTGGTTGACCTACCGGCAAATTGTTGGGATCATAGGTTGGATTGGCTGAAACGAGAGCAGCAATAGTGGTATTAAATTGCTTAGCCAACTTATAATAGGTATCTCCTGAGCGAATTCGGTAAGGCACTGTTCCAGGTGGACAGCGAAAAGGCATAATAGACACCTCCTGTAAGATTCCTTACAGGATATGCAAGTGACCAATTTTTGCCATGCTTTCTAGGAAAATAAAGCGTGCAAACCTGTCACTCCCAGAAAAGCAAGGCCCCCAAAATACAGGATTGTCAGTAAGACCATAGCGTAACCAGCCAATAAGAAACCACCATCTCGTTCTAAACTACCAGCCGCTAGAAAAAGTATGGCATAAGCAGGAAAGGTATTGGATAAGGGCAGCGGTAGAGGCGCCATTAACATTATGGCACTAAAAACAACCAGAAAGCGATTAATGAAAACCATAGTAGGTCCATGTGATAGAAAGTATAGACGGGGTCTCACGAGCTTCTCAATTTTCTCAAAGATTCTCGCGCCTTGTAGCAGCACTTTTCGTAACCAATCAGCAGCGATGGGCTTATCCACATAACGACGAGGCAACAATAGCGGCCGGTTTGCCAAAAGAGCGATACCAATTAATGCAATAAGAAAGCCAAAGGGCGTACTGCTTCCTGGGATTGACATAGGTAACAAAAAAGGGAGAGTGAGAACCATGCAAATTGATAGCATGCCTCGCTCTCCTAGTTGGTAGATTAGTTGCCTTAATGTCAGTCCTTGCGAAGGTATCTTTTGAGCAACTGTTTTTAAGCGGGAAGAAAAAGTCTGGCCTTTAGAAGAATAGTTTTTTGCCATCAACGTCATCTATCTCCAACAGGCTTAGCTTGTACCTATTAATATACTCCATTGGAATCGTTCCCGGCAAATCATTTCAGTCTTCCCATTTCTCATCGTTACTGAACTCTTTGTCATCATCACTGTAATCATCAAAACACATCTTTAAGCTTCTTATCTTCAGCGCATCATCGCCGTCTCTCTCATAAAGAATATTATGGGCTTTTTCGCTGAACTCATAAGCTCCAATAATTGACTTGTATATGCTATCGGAGAGTATGGGGCCAAATTCTTTGCGAATGGCTTTTTCTAAGAGCTGCTCAAATGTTTCTGGCTCCTTGCTTCTATCAATTCTTTTCTCCTGCATCTTATCAAGTTGCTTTCTTTTATAGGAATCCAATGAGACGACTTTTTCTTTATCCATGCTTCTCGCCCCCACTTCCCCATCCAAAAAGAAAAAAACAACATAGTAATGACCTCATTGAAAGTCATCATTTCCTATAAGCTCGCACTTGCGTTCATCTTCACTTTATCATAATTTTACCGGAATTCCAATTCTTTTTTCTAAAATTTTTCCTTACAGGAAAGAAAAAAAGCCCTTTACGACATAGCGTAAAAGGCTTCTTCATTGACCTTTGTCTTCTTAGTTTCGTTTCTGACGTAAGCGATGAATTTCCTGATTGGCTCGGTTTAACTTTTCTTCCAAGTGATCTTTTTCTTGTCGCTCAACGACAAGTTGATCCCGCAAATGGTTGATAGCGACCCTTTTGCCACTCAGTTCGCTCTCTAGCTTTTGAATCTTTCGAAACAACACTTTAGAACCTGTCCGAGGTTGCTCCGGTATTAACATGGTTACAGCTTGTAAGCGCATTGCTTCAAATTCCTCGACCAAAGGAAGGTGCAGCAAAATATAATTTGTTCTTTTTTCGCCATAGTCTTTTTGATACTGTTTTGCGTTGCTCCAATGTTTGCACAAGTCGTGTTGCAACGTATTTACCAAGAATTTATTGGCAGCAACAAAAAAGTCGTGATGCTCGTCATGGGGAAGTTCTTTGACATACTGTACCATCGACGATTTCGAAAGTCCTTCTAACTCTTCAAAATCAAAGCCAACCGCAGCGAGACCTATGGCAATTTCATGGTTGACCATCTCCTCCAGAATGCCATTCCACTGTTTTTTGCAAAAATGGAAAAAGCCATCCCAAAATAGAGTCGATTGTCTCTTCCAGTACGCATCTTGCTCCTGCATTAACTTCGGAAAATCTTGTTTTTGACTTTGTTCAGAAGATTTAAGTCTGCCCATGGATTGATCAATAATCTTAAAGCCTTTATCAGAAATCTTGATTAAAAATACAATCTGCTTCCCCACAAAAAATTCGTAATGGGTAGCGAAGGCTTCTTGACCACAGCAAATAATAGAGGGTACATAAAGATCTTGTTCTTTGGCTTGCTTTATGATCTCTTCCATGGTGTCGCCAAGGAAATGAGCAAGATTGACTTTGGCGTTCTTTTTACATTCTGAACAAAGCCTTGTTGCAATCAAACGAGCCCCCGTCAATTTTATCCCTGCCTTATCGATGAATTGAAAACTATTGTATCAGAGATGTCTTCGTCATCAACCACCGATTCCCTTCTCTACACTGAAAGAAATTTCACGAACTTTGCAGAAAAAAGAGGTTCAATCAATTTGTTACTAAAAATCAAGATAAAGCCGCTTCTACTTTCGCTGTAATCATGTCAAGATCTTCTTGATTCGGAATATATTGCACTTTGCCTTGCTCCATCATTTCAAAACCACAACTTTTGAGCCATTCTTCTACCTGCCCAATGCTTTGACCGCCCCAACCATAAGAGCCAAAGGCCAATCCTTTTCTTCCCTTCGGTGCTAGGCCTTTCAAGTAAGTTAGAAAAGCAGCCACAGAAGGTAGCAAGTTATTATTCAAGGTCGGAGAACCCACACAAACGTATTCAGCATCAATCAGTTCCGTCATAACATCAGAAATATGATTGGCTTTGAGCGGCAACATTTTGGAGTGAATGCCTTTGTTTGCAAAGGCTTTTTGAATAGCATAAGCAATTTTTTCTGTAGAATCCCACATGGTATCATAGACAATAATTGCTTTGGGCGCGGTCTGGTTTGTTGACCATTTCTTATAAGCCTCTACGATTTCAGCAATATGAGAACGCCAGATAATGCCATGGCTTGTTGCAATGACGTCAATTTCCAAAGGTGCTACCGCTTCTAAAGCTTTTTGTACTTGACCGCCATAAGGCAAGACAATATTGGCATAATATTTTTTGGCTTCTTCCATTACCAGGTGTAGGGGTGCTTCATCATCAAAGCGCTCCGTCGTCGCTAGATGTTGACCAAAAGCATCATTGGAGAATAGAACCTTGTCTTCTACAAGATAGCTCACCATGTTATCGGGCCAATGCACCATTTGGGTCAGTACGAAAGCAAGATTTCGTTTTCCTATATTTAGGGTATCGCCTGATTTGACGATTTTGAATTCCCAGTCTTTCTTATAATGGCTTTTTAGGCCTTTTTCACCGTTTGGAGAAGTTACGATTGTAGCATTCGGCGCTACCTCCATTAATTTGGGGATACCGCCAGAGTGATCCATCTCCACGTGGTTGCAAATAATGTAGTCAATCTTGGCAGGATCGATAATCTGAGAAATTCTTTCTATCATCTCATCATAAAGATAGTGTTTTACTGTATCAACGAGCGTAATTTTTTCATCAATGATTAAGTAGGCGTTATAGGTAGATCCTCGTTGTGTAAGATAGCCATGGAAGTCTCTCAAATCCCAATCTATTGCTCCAACCCAATAAATACCTTCTTTAACTTGTACCGGTTTCATTGTTTTGCCTCCTTGTTCGCGTAGCGAAGATTGCTTGTAGTCTTATCGCTACTTGTAGATTTCATTTTGCCTTAAAGAAAAGAGTTTGTCAATCAGTAATGGTTACTGATTTTGCAGGCTGTTTTTGTAAAGCTTTCATGGTGCTTTTTACAAGTTCACGATCTTGATAAGGGCCTCTTTCTTGGTCTAGAGAGAATATGTACCTTTCTATCTCTTGTCGATGCTGTTTTGCTTCTTTGGCCCAGTTTTCGATAATTGCTCTTTCAATGACAGAGTCTTCCTTGTATAGCTGAATCCAGAAGCTTTCGATAGTTTGAGCAAAGTCACGTCGAATCTGACAAAAATCATCATTACTTTGAGCATCAAGGTGAGGTAGCAAAAAAGAAGTTACTTTGGCAGGAAAGGCTTTCGAAGCAGCCAGGGCATATGCTTTTGATTCTTCCTCATCTCTTTCCAAATAACCTTCAAGCGATTGCTCAAAGCTTTCTAGCAATAGCTTGAATAGGTATACGTCACGACTGCTTTCATATAGCAAGATTTCTTGCTGATTGTTAACTTGATGCCGCCATTGATAGCCAAAGAAAATCGATAGACCTAAGAAAAGCACAAGACCGGCTATCATAAATTTTTGAAGTTCCTGTTGCAATTTCTATCACCTCCCTCAATTCCTTAAAGAAATGAAGATAGCAAAGGCAAGTAGAAAAGCACCGGTCTGGTCACAACCGGTGCTTTTATCCTCACAAACAGGCTTATTCTTCTAAAGTTGTTAAGTCACCAGGATCGGCTCCCATTTCCACTGCTTTTAGTAGCCGACGAATGATTTTGCCAGATCGAGTCTTAGGCAACTTCGGTACAAAGTCTAATTCGGAAATAACAACGATAGGACCGAGGACGTTACGCACATGCTTGACCAAATCTTGGCGTAGCTCTTCCGAACCTTCATAGCCAATCTTTAGAATTACGAAGGTTTTCAGGACTTCACCTTTTACAGGATCAGGCTTACCGATAGCAGCCGCTTCTGCAACAGCTTCATGAGATACGAGCGCACTTTCTACTTCCATGGTACCAATGCGATGACCGGCAATGTTGAGAACATCATCGGCTCTACCTAGCACAGCAATATAACCGTCCTCATCCATGACAGCCATATCTCCTGTTAAGTAGCTGCCGGGCACTTGTGACCAAATCTGTTCATAACGCTCAGGGTTTCCGTAAATTGTTCTCATCATATGAGGCAAGGGTGAGCGCAATACCAAAAGGCCGCCTTTGTTAGGCTCTACAGGATTGCCATCGGAGTCTACAATGGCTGCTTCTACACCCATCATTGCTTTGCCAACTTTACCAGGCTTGGTCGCCATATTCGGCAAGGTACCTAGCGTGGGTGCTGATAACTCTGTTTGCCACCAGTTATCAATTACATAACCGCCATGGGCTGCTACGAGATTGTCGTTAGCCCAGCGCCAAGCTTCTGGATTCAGAGGTTCACCGGCGCAAGTAATCAAGCGAAGGCTTGTCAGATCATATTTTTTCGGCCACTCTTCACCATATTTCATTAGCAAGCGAAGGGCTGTTGGCGCTGTAAATAGCACAGTTACTCCGTATTGCTCTATAATTTCCCAAGGCGTACCCGCTGAAGGATAATCCAGAGCCCCTTCGCGGAATACGGTCGTAACGCCTGCTACAAGAGGGCCGTAGACAATGTAAGAATGACCTACAATCCAGCCAATGTCAGATGTGCACCAGTAGACATCATCTTCGTTGAGATCATAAAAAGATTTGGCATGAAAATATGTTCCCACCATATAGCCGCCATGGACATGAAGAACGCCCTTCGGCTTGGCGGTGGTACCTGATGTATAGAGAATAAAGAGTGGATCTTCTGATTCCATCACTTCAGCAGGGCAATCACTACCGCCGACTGTCATAAAGTCATCGAAGTCAACTTCCAAAGGACCTAGTTCGTTTTTCTCTTGCCGTTGCCATACAACGACATGTTGTACACTTTCAGCACCGACGACGGCTTGATCTACGATTGTTTTCAGGGATACTACTTTACCACGGCGATAGGTCACATCAGAAGTAAAGACAACTTTCGCCTGACAATCTTCGATCCGCTCTCGCAAAGCGCCTGCTCCCAGACCAGCATATACAACACTGTGAATGGCACCAACGCGAGCGCAAGCGAGCATCGTTACAATGCCTTCAATCGTCAATGGTAGATAAATAATAACTCGATCGCCTTTGGATACACCCAAAGACTTTAAGCCATTGGCAGCCCGGCAAACAAGCTTATAAAGCTGTCCATAGGTAACTTGGCGCTCTGAGCCATCTTCACCAAGGAAAATGTAAGCGACTTTGTTTTTACGTCCTTCTTTTACGTGACGATCCAAGGCGTTGTAGGTAATGTTAACTTGACCACCTACAAACCATTGATGATTGGGACATTGCCAGTCTCGAACTTTCTCCCAAGGTTTGAACCAAGATAGTTCTTGTGCCACTTCCCCCCAAAAGCCTTCTGGATCTTCAATGGAGCGCTTATAAACTTCGTCAAAATTCTGCAAAAAGGCTCTTTTAGCAACTTCCTCTGGTGCCTGGTACAGTTCGTTCATCTGCAAAAGGTTGTCCAGTGATTGCGTCAAAAAAATACCTCCTTGTCCAAATAAAGTGAATATTTCAATTTGGCAAAATTATTTTACGTCGAAAAAACACTTTTGGCAAGCAGATCCAGCTTATTCTTTTTTTAATTTGTAATTTTATAGCTTTTTTCTGCGATATTTAGTACAAAAATAGATAATTTGTGGTGGGGGTTCCTTATCCTTCGTTTCGAACTATTAATTACCATTAATAGTTTATCTATTTTAGGACCTGAGACCGATGTCTCCTTTTTCACCCTGTGTTACAGTGGTTGTACAAATTCACAAGTGGTGTCTTTCACAAAAGAATAGTACATCCAGAAAGGAGAAAGATGATGAAGAAAAAAATTACCCTGATCACAATCTTGTTTTTTCTTGTTTCATTGTTGATACCCATGATGGCCACTGCTGATATCCAGTATGGAAGTCGTACTTTAAATCAAACTTCCAGTGGCAGTGATGTGGCCCAATTGCAACAGTATCTTTTCGATCTGAGCTATCTATCCCACACACCCACATCTTTCTACAGTGCCAGTACTCGCAATGCCGTAAGAGATTTTCAGCGAGATCACGACTTACGACCTAACAATGGCTTTGCTAACATCCAAACACAAGTTGCGGTGCAACAACAATGGCTCCTTCACAGTGGAAGTGCCCCCTCCATTCCAGTGCCAGAAGAACCTCAGCCAGTTCCTCAACCAGAGCCGGAACCACAACCTGAACCCACACCAGAACCGGCACCAACGCCTCAACCGACACCCTCTTCAGAGAGAAAGATTCTAGGCTATTACACCGTTGATTATCCAGGTGACAAAGTCTCCTATAATTCTCTAGCCAATTACGGTGATCATTTTAATGCCATGTCAACCTTCTCTTATCGTGTTGATGGAAATGGCAACTTACATGGAACAGCCCCAACAGATGGTCTAACCCTAGCCAAGTCAAAAGGCATTGAGACCTATGCTTTGATTCATAACTATGTCTACCCAACCGGTTTTGATATAGACATTGCTTCGAATTTGCTTAGCCGCCCTAGTGCTCGCCAGAACTTGATCAATCAATTAAAGCAAATTCTACCAGCGCATGGATACGCCGGTGTTAATGTTGACTTAGAGTACATAAGAGCAACAGAGCGACCGAATTACACACAATTTATCAAAGAATTAAAAGAAGAGTTAGGCCCTCTTGGTTATACTGTAATCGTTTCTGTTACAGGTAAAACTTTTGACGACCGTACCTCGCCCTGGGGTGGTGTCTTTGACTTTCCTGCTCTTGGAGAACATGCTGACTATGTACAGATTATGACCTATGACGAACACTGGTTCGGAGGAACACCAGGTCCTGTTGCCTCAATTGGCTATGTAGAAAGGGCTCTCAATTATGCCCTATCAACGATTCCAAAAGAAAAGATTTTACTTGGCATTGCCGCTTACGGCTATGACTGGTATGGAAGCAATACCAAAGTGGTTAACTATCATAGTGTTCCAAAACTTTTAGACCAATACAACATTACACCTTCTTGGGATGACAAAGCCAAATCTCCTTATTTCTTCTACACCGATGAAAGAGGCCTTCGTCATGAAGTATGGTATGAAAACCCACGTTCGATGGCTTATAAATTAGAGCTTGTCAACAAACATGATCTCGGTGGCATTGGTATCTGGCGTTTGGGCTTTGAAGACCAAAGCTTCTGGGATGAAGTTGACAAATTTATGAAATAACCAAGCAACCCCTTTATCCTCTTTTTCCTTTTAGCCAGAGCACTTTCGCTCTGGCTTTTTTGTACCCTTTTTCCGGCTATCTTTATTCCATACCCGGTCTTTCAGAGGGTATAAACTGATCGGGAACTTGAGAGAAGTATTTGATTAGCCCTTTTACAATGGCTTCGCAAAATTCCTCCTGAAAGGATTCTTGTTGAAATATTTTACGATCTTCGGCATTGGTCACAAAGCCCATCTCCACAATAACAGCAGGCATTTTTGTATGTTTTAGTACAAAGTAATTGCCTTTAATCGGCTCATGTTTATAAATCTCACCTTTATGTGCATAGGCACTGTAAAAATAATTCAACTCTCGTTGTAAGTGTCGCGCTAGACGTTCTGCATCGGAGTTCTCTTTTACATGTTTATAGTAAAGCAACAAAGCACCTCGAACACGACTGCTTTGAGAAGAATTCATATGAAGACTTAAAAAAATATCACCACCCACCTGATTGGCCCAGCGAATTCGATTGGTCAGATCGAGGGTGTTTCTTCTTCGGTCATTGGGATTGACACCGCTTAGATCTCTATCACTATCTCTTGAAAGAAAGGTAATTGCGCCGTGCTGTTGAAGTGTTTTCTGTAATTGCAGTGCCATCTGAAGATTCATGTCTTTTTCTAGAAAAGAGTCACCTTTGCTCGCCCCTCCATCAACGCCACCATGGCCAACATCAACCAGTATGGTTTTTCCTTGTAATGGTGATATGGCAGAAGGAGGCGCTTCTCTTTTCCCTGAAGATAAAGGCAACCCAAGAAACCAATAGGTCATAAAGCCTAACAGTATCAAAACGAAGAAGCTGAATAAGAGTAGCATCTTTCGTCGTACAAAAAACCAATACACTCCATTCCTCCTTTCGAAGGTTCATCCCAAAGAATTTGATTCGCTAATGTATACGCAATCATGGACAAAAGAAAAACCCACACCTTTGAAAAAAAGAGTGTGAGCGAACAGATACTCCTAGCGATTTCGATTGTAAAGCTATAATTTATCGGACCCATAGGTTGCAATTTCGCCTAAAGCCCATTGCGTCTTTTCAAATTCCTTGAGTAACTTTTCTAGAGATTCCTCAAGCCCTTCTGATACCCTTTTTCTTCCTAGATTTTCCATATAAGCGCATTGTTCAGAAAGTGCCAGGGCACCTAGGCTAGCACTGCTTGATTTCATACTATGGGCTACTTTTTCCAGCACATAACAATCTTTTTGCGTTACAGCCTGACGCAACGCCTCAATTCGTGGTTGTGTGTCTTCGAGATACATTCCAATCACTTGTTGTAAAAATTCAGGCTCACTATCCATAGCAAGCTCATGAATATCTCTCAGTGAACGAAGGTCTAGGATCTCTTCTATCTTCCAATTTTTCTCTATTTCGTCTTTGTTCAGCTCCAGATTATTCACAAGTTCGTCCTCCTTCGTCACTGTAATCGCACTTTTTTCTTGGTTACCTTCCTTTTCTACCATCGCTTTTTCTGATATTCCTTTCTTTTTCTTTAGCCATTGCGTTAACACTTTACGCAGCTCTTCGAGCTTCACAGGCTTGCACAGATAATCATCCATGCCAGAGCGAATGCATTGCTCCCGATCACCAACAAGGGCTCTTGCCGTCACAGCAATAATGGGCGTATAGCGCCCCATGATCGCTTCCATTTCTCGAATAATCCCGGTGGCCTCATACCCATCCATCATAGGCATCTGACAGTCCATCAGAATAGCAGCATATTGATTCTTTGACAGGGCCTCTACCGCTTCTCTCCCATTGTTTACAATGTGAGTAACAACACCTAACTTTTTCAACTGCATCAAAGCCAATTTTTGATTTACTTTGTTGTCTTCGGCTAACAATATAGATCTACCTGCTAAAAGATCCTGCAAACTTTCTTCCTCACAAAAAGGCATCTCTTTTCGGTCTGAATCTAGGGTTGTTTTCAAAAGAACTTCTTCTTGTTCATGCAGAAGAGGAAGAGAAACCCAGAAGGTAGCACCTTCACCTTGTATACTCTGAGTGCCAATCTGTCCACCCATTATTTCCACAAGACGCTTCGTAATAGCAAGACCGAGACCGGTACCACCATACTTTCGAGTTGTTGAACTGTCCGCTTGCGTAAAAGGGTTAAAAAGACGTTGTTGCATCTCCTCAGAAATGCCAATTCCCGAATCGCTCACTTCAAAGCGAATGGTGCTATACAGTTTATCCTGTTCTTGTAGCTTTGTTTCTAATTGCACATACCCTCGTGCAGTAAACTTAATAGCATTGCTTAATAAATTCATTAAGATCTGATGGAGACGTCTCGCATCACCTCGGAATAAACGGGGCGTTGTTTGATCAAAATGAGTGGCAAAGGTAAGCCCTTTCATTTTCGCTTTGGGTTCAATGATTTTTTTTATATCTTCAATTAAGTTGTGCAAATCAAAAGTATACTGTTCTAGATCTACTTTTTCTGCTTCAATCTTGGAAAAGTCTAATACGTCATTCATGATCGAAAGAAGAAGGTTGGCCGAATCGCGGATAATATTTACATAGCTACGTTCTTCTTTCTCATCAATCATATCGCCTAGTAGCTCAGTCATACCAATAATACCGTGCAAGGGTGTCCGAATTTCATGACTCATCGTAGCAAGAAAAGCACTCTTGGCCTGGCTTGCTAACTCTGCTTTCTCTTTCGCTTCTCGCAGCTCTACTTCTGCATTTTTCCGCTCTGTAATGTCTCGAGAAACAGAAATGACTTCATGAATTTGCCTTGTGTCAGGATTGCAAATGGCCTGATTGGTCGTTTCGAACCAGATATATTGACCATCTTTTTTCCGGATTCGATACTGCAGTGTATACGTTTCTCTTCCAGGCGTTCCCACGGAAAAAAGCTCACGACCCTGCTCTTCTAAATCACAAGGGTGAAAAAACTCATAGACCGAGTGCCCTAGCAATTCCTTGGGCTCGTAGCCTAACAAAGGCTTGGCAGCAGGTGAAGCATAAAGAAAGGTGCCTTCTATAGAATGTCGGGAAATAAGGTCTGATGAATGCTCGGCCAATAAATGATATCGCTCTTCGCTCGTTTCTAGCTTTTTGGCCATTCTACGCTGTAAAGTGATCAATTCGTTATTCAATCTTGTTAATTCATCATAAAGCTCTTTATCTCGAAGAGCTTGCACCGTCGCTTGTAAAGAAAGATTTTTTAAGGCTTTGCGCAGCGCTGTTGTCTGCTCATTGTTGATTTTCATCATTTCGCCATAAAAGCGAATAATGCCTGATCGTGATTGACTTCCTACAATCAAAAAACGCCCTTCTGTAGAACCACCAGCTAAGTAGACAAGCGTAGGGCTGTTGTTTACATTAATATAAAACTCCCAGTCAAAAACAGCACTTTGTAAACGAAGCATGGCTAAAAAATTTTCTGCCTTATCTACACTATCTTCAGAAACAAGATAGCGAAAATGCATTCCTTCTTCTACATTCAGTCCCAACTCATCACGAATCACACGTAATATGATTCCATCATAATCACAAAGAACAGAGATGCCAGCGCTTTCTTCTTGCATCATTCAAGGAGAAACCTCCCTTCCCTCACCACGCTTACGTGGAGCAGGCAAACGGCTACAAAAGATTTTGTAACCTCTCTCCAACTATAACCGCTTCATTGGCATCTCTTGCATAACCGTCAGCTCCCACATTTTTCCATAAACCAGGCGCGATGTTAAAAGGATAACCGCCCACAATAATCTTCACATTGTTACAACTTTTCTCAGCTCGCACTGCTTCAATCACCCTGGTTATATTCGTGACGTGATAGGTCATCGTAGCTGACAACGCTAAGAGATGGGCGTTCCATTCTTTGATCGCTGAAATAATCCCAGCTGTAGGCGTACTGGCCCCTAGATAATAAGTATCCCAACCTTCCATCTCAAAAAAGTCAGCTACCATCCGAAT
Organism: Heliorestis convoluta; assembly: GCF_009649955.1. Lineage (NCBI taxonomy): Bacteria > Bacillati > Bacillota > Clostridia > Eubacteriales > Heliobacteriaceae > Heliorestis > Heliorestis convoluta. The sequence continues at coordinate 962,137 of NZ_CP045875.1, forward strand.
GCCCATTTCATGAAGATCACCACCTACCGATGTAGCAACGAGTCGATATCCATTTTTGGGAACACTGAAGATATGAGGATAGAGCTGTGACATGATTAATTGCGTTGCCGCTGTACAGTAATGTTCTTGCGCCACCGATATGCGATTGATCTGCCAGAGACGTCCTATCTCATACTGCGTTCGCTGAAATACATGCATATAAATATCTTTAATCGCCGCGCCTTGATGAACTGCTTTATCTATTAACTCTTTTGCTTTTTCCCGTTCCCCCTCTAATAAAGCTTGTAAATAGGCAGTGGCGAGGTCGTTCCACACCTGACTGTCCTGGCTGTTACTTCCATCAGCAAAAGGTACCACCTGCAAGGGCATCGTAGGCAACTGCTGCTGGGCTATCTCTATATAGGGAGTCACAATGGCATCCGCTTTATCCGGTAAATAGTCTCTCAGTACCGTTAAAGTCTGGCCTAAGTGAACTCGCAAGTCCTCTTGAGAAACACCGATTCCATCTAACAAAACTTTAAGCCAAGCGATATGATCAAGAAAGAGCAGCGGTTGACCAGCACGGATCGCTTCAGATAGATAGGCCAGATGGCTTTCAAAATCCTGCATAGCCCTGTCCTTATCCAATTGACGAAACTTTTTGCTTAATTCATTAGATAAAGAAAGTTGTCGCTCATAAAGTTTACGAGCTAGAATAGCTCGTTGTGCATCGATCGCTTTGCTCACACTACCGTTAAGATCAGTCATCTATTGCGCCTCCTTCCCTGCTCACTTTTTGCGAAGTTCCTTTATCACTTGTTCCTTTAAGTACGATATTTCCATAAAAAGAACGAGAATCCTGCTTCTCCTTACATTGCTTTTTCAATATATCTGCGTTAGAATTTTTTATATTGGAAAGGTACGAATAACATGAAAGAATCAGTGCCAATCGGCTAAGAGGATGAGATATTTTCATGGAAAGAATCGGTATTATAGACCTTGGTTCTAACTCAGTCCGCTTAATGGTCGCACAGCTGTTGGAAGATGGTTCCTACAAGCTAATTGATGAAGCCAAAGAAGGTGTACGACTAAGCCAGGGAATGGGCCCTGAAAAGACACTAAAAGGACCTGCCATTCAACGAACCATCGATGTGCTTCGCCTTTTTCAACATCTTTGTCGAGCCCATGGCGTGTCAAAAATCATTGCTGTCGCTACCGCAGCAGTGCGTCAAGCAGTAAATCAAGAAGAGTTTCTACAGGCGGTCCGTACGGGGACAGGCCTTGATTTCACCGTTTTATCGGGTTACGAAGAAGCGAAAACGGTATATCACGGTGTAATCAACACAGTTGACGTCGCGGAAGGTTTAATCGTTGACATTGGTGGTGGTTCTACAGAGCTCATCCTAATCGAGAACCGCCGAATTCGTCATGCACTCAGCCTTCCTTTCGGTGCTGTCACGTTAACAGAAAGCTTTCTTGATACCAACAAGCCTTCGGAAGAAGAGCTGAAGAAAATGGAAAGCTATCTGCGACAACAATTGGACGAGGTAGAGTGGTTGCGTCAGTCTAGACCCATCCCACTGATCGGCCTCGGCGGCACCATACGTAACTTATCCAAAATGGATCGAAAGCGAAAACATTACAGTTTTGACGTAACTCATAACTATCGAATGACTTGCAAAGATATACAAGAGATTTATCGCTTCTTAAAAACAACGAACTTGGAGCGACGCAAAAAAATTGTAGGTCTTTCTAAAGACCGCGCTGATATCATCGTAGCCGGTGTAGCCATTATCGATAGCTTGGAGCACTATCTTGCTGGCCCAGACGTAATTGTTTGTGGTTCTGGTCTTCGCGATGGACTGCTTTATCAGCATTTATTACGTCATCAAGAAGAACCGCTAGTAGATAACGTACTTGCTCACAGTGTTGAAAATTTGATGAAATACTATCATATAGAAAGTCATCACAGCCGTCACGTGGCCAAGCTAACCCTGGCTATGTTCGATCAGTTGGCTACGCTGCACGATATGGGGCCCGAGGAGCGAAAAATCTTAGAAGTGGCTTCCCTTCTTCATGATGTAGGCATTGTTGTTAATTTCTATGATCATTACAAACATAGCTTCTATCTCATTGCCAACTCTAGAATCAATGGTCTTACCCATCGGGAAATTTTGTTAACCGCTTTGACTGCAGCATCCCATGCCAAAGCCATACGGGGACCCTGGCTCGATTACAAAGATATTTTATCAAAAAAAGACTGGGACATCGTTAAGAAGCTTTCCACCTTGCTACGAATTGCGGAAGCTCTAGAACGTAGCGAATCAGCAATTATTCAGGATCTTCGCTGTCACCATTATGTAGACGCCGTACACGTTATAGCAATCACTTCTTATCCTGCAGACCTTGAAATCTGTCATGCTCATAAAGTGGCTGATGATTTCAAACGTGTTTTTGGTCTTAAAATGATCGTTTCTGCTCAACCACCTCTAGGATTATAATATGGAAAGACCGGCCCAAAAAATGAGCCGGTCTTTTTCTTATCGTATAGAACAATTGTCGAAGAGCATCACTTTCTCAGATGCTCTTTTCATAAAATAGTTTTGGCTTTCGAATGGCTCTTCTCCGTAAGTTGCGATTTCATAAGTGCCGTCCGGATTCATACGGCGCGCTTTCACATTGTCTCTGAGCATAATCTCTAAAGCTTCTTTCAACCGGTGGCGCAGTTTTTCATCTCTCACAGGAAAAAGGAGTTCAATTCGTCGTTCCAAATTGCGATGCATCCAGTCAGCACTTGAAAGATAGGCCTCTTCTTCTCCACCGTTTTGAAAGTAAAAGATGCGATGATGCTCCAAGAACCTACCCACAATGCTAATCACTCGAATATTATCACTAACACCTGGAAGGCCGGGACGAAGGCAACATATCCCCCGTACAATGAGATCAATTTTTACACCAGCACAAGAAGCTTTGTAGAGACATTGAATCATTCTTTCATCATTAAGTGAATTCATCTTGGCAATAATTCGCCCAGGCTTTTCTGATGTACTTACAGAAATCTCCCGTTCAATCAACTCTTCAAAACGCTTGCGCATACCTAAAGGAGCGACGGCCAATTGGCGCCACCGCGCAGGAATGGAATAGCCCGTCACTTCATTGTAAAAATCAGTGGCATCAGCACCAAATTCTTCGGCCGACGTAAAGAGACCATAGTCTGTATAGAATCGGGCTGTCATGTCGTTATAATTTCCTGTTCCAAGGTGAACATAACGACGAATACGTCCCTCTTCTTGCCGCACTACTAAGGTGATTTTGGAGTGAGTTTTTAAGTTTACCAGTCCATAAATAACGTGACAGCCTGCTTTTTCTAGTTTCTTGGCCCAGGCAATGTTTTTTTCTTCATCAAAACGTGCTTTCAATTCCACCAGTACCGTTACTTGTTTGCCATTGCGCACGGCTTCAGCAAGGGCTCGAATAATCGGTGAGTCACCACTAACTCGATAAAGCGTCTGCTTAATCGCCAACACTTGTGGATCTCGGGCCGCTCGTGTTACAAAGTCAACGACACAATTGAACGACTCATAGGGATGATGAACAAGAATATCTTTTTTCGCAATGGCTTCAAATATATCTTTTTCTCCAAGTAAGTCTTCCGGGACTTGTGGTTTCATGGGTTTGTAGCGAAGATGATCGTAGCCCTTTAGGTCATATAAGGTCATCAATGCTGTCAGATCAAGGGGTCCTGCTATGAGATAAATATCTTTCTCATCCAGTTCGAGCTCTTCTTGTAAATATTGCTTTAATATAGGACTTACAGAAGCTTCTACTTCCAGACGAACCTCGGCGCCCCACTTTCGCTTCTGCAACTCTTTTTCAATGGCCAACAAAAGGTCTTCTGCACCTTCTTCGTCTACAGATAAGTCGGCATTTCTGGTAATGCGAAAAGAAACGGCATCAACAAAGGTGTTACCACGAAAAAGCACTGGCAAATGATTTTTAATCACTTCTTCCAAAGCCAAAAAAGCGTGTCCTTGCTCTACTGGAATGGAGATAAATCGAGGCAAAACAGAGGTACTTGCACAACACCAAAAAGAAGGCGTTTGCAAATCAGCGGTTGATGAGGCTCTAACAGAACAGCCACGTTAAGACTTTTGTTCGCAAGAAGAGGAAAAGGGCGGCTCTGATCAACAGCCATAGGCGTTAATACGGGATATACAATATGTTCAAAGTACTCTTCTATAAAAGCTTGTTGGGTAGCATCCAGTTGGTCATAAGAAAGAATGTGGATCCCCTCTTTATGCAACTGTGGCAACAACTGCTCTGTTAGCTCTTCGTATTGTTCTCCTACGAGACGATGAACTCGCTCAGAAATCAATTGTAGTTGCTCTAGCGGTGTCAAGCCAGCGGCATCTTTTTTGCGAAAACCGGCTTCCACTTGATCTTGTACGCCTGCTACACGCACCATAAAAAACTCATCGAGGTTGGAGCTCACAATAGCAAGAAACTTAAAGCGTTCCAACAAAGGATTGTTGTGATTGAGTGCTTCCTCCAATACTCGATGGTTAAACTCAAGCCAACTTAATTCCCGATTAATATAATAATCGGGAGATAAGAATGACTCCGTTTCCTCACATAATTCTATTTTCTTTTTTTCTTCTACTTCAATCGATTGAAGTCTACCACTGTACATAACCTGTTACACTCCTTATGCTACTTCCCAAGAGGTTACAAGTTCCATTCTATATTTTTTTAAGTGGAAAAACTAAAAATTCATCATTTTTTTCCACAAAGTTTACTTAATTTACAAAAATCTATTCGTAATCTTCTTTCCAAATTCCTTCTTTCCTTCGTTGCCAGAGTTATGAACAGGTGATACCATCATAACTACATGAATTGAAAAGATATCAAAGACGAGGAGTCGATATAGCGATGAACATATTGATATATGGCCTCGGTGCACTAGGAACAGTCTATGCTACCTTACTGCAAAAGAAAGGTCATCAAGTGACAGCCTTGGTACGTCCTACTGTCGCAGAATTATTACGACAAGAAGGCCTTACAGTCACAGGAATTTGGGGTGATCATAAGATATATCTTCAGTCAATCATAACAGATCTTACCGCACTTTCGGAAAAGCCAGATCTTGTCATTGTAACGGTCAAGTCTTTTGATACGGAAGAGACGGCACGACGAATTGCTCCTCTTCTCTCTAACAACAGCTACGTGCTTCTAGCCCAAAATGGTTATGGTAACTATGAAGCAGCCTTGTCTTATATTCCAGCGGAACAATTGATTCTCGGGCGTGTCATTTTTGGTGCTGAAACAATTGGTCCTGGTCAATCTAAAGTAACTGTCATTGCTGACGACGTCGTTATTGGCTCACCTGATCACGTGATTCCTTTGCAGATCCTTGAAGATATGGCTCAAACGTTTTGTGAAGCCTCTATTCCCACAAGAGCTTCTACTGAAGTGATGAAATATATCTGGAGTAAAATTATTTATAATGGCGCTTTAAATTCATTGGGAGCCATTCTAGAAGTTAACTATGGGACCTTAGCAGCATCAGAGCCTTGTCGTCAAATTATGAATAAGATGATCGCAGAAATCTTTCAACTCTTAGAAGCAATGGGGCAACCTGTACTATGGCCCAACGCCGAAGCCTATCGCAAGGTTTTCTATGAGCAGCTTGTTCCTGTTACAGCCTCTCATCATCCTTCTATGTTACAGGATATTCAACGAGGGCGAAGAACAGAAATCGATGCCCTCAACGGCGCTATAGTGGGCTTAGGGAAAAAGCATGGTATTCAAACACCGGTAAACGAAGTGATTGCCACTTTGGTAAAAGCAAAAGAAAGCTTGAGAGCATAATACCGTTGAATAAGCATAACCACGAACTAGGAGGGCGACACAGCCATGCAAATCGCTCTGACAAAAATTGAAGAGGCCCTCAACAAAAGTCAGACTGACGATCCAGTTCTGATTCAAGAAATTATCGCCAAGGGGCGCGAGAAAAAAGGCTTACATTTGGAAGAAGTAGCGTTTCTTTTAAACCTAAAGGATCCTGCTATGCTCGATGGGCTTTATCAAGCAGCAGCGGCCGTAAAAGATGAAATCTATGGAAAACGGATTGTCCTTTTTGCGCCTCTCTATACGAGCAATTATTGTATTAATAACTGCCTCTATTGCGGCTTTCGCCAGGCCAACGAGGCCTTACCACGTCGTCGCCTTTCTCTACAAGAAGTGCAGCAAGAAGCGCGCTTTCTAGCAGCGGCAGGACATCATCGCTTGTTACTCGTTACAGGAGAAGCGCCTTCAGACTCTTCCGCACCGACCATTGCTGCTACAGTGGAAGCAATCTATCAAGCTGTCGACATTCGTCGTATTAATGTTAATTGTGCCCCCTTATCGATAGAAGGATTTCGAATCTTAAAAGAAGCGCAAATTGGAACGTACCAACTTTTTCAAGAAACATACCATCCAGAACAATATAAAGCCATGCATCCTTCGGGACCAAAAAGCGATTATCAGGATCGAGTGACTGCCATCCATAGAGCTATCGAAGGAGGGCTTGACGATGTAGGGCTCGGTGTTCTTTATGGGCTCTATGATTATCGCTTCGAAACACTAGCCCTTCTTGAGCACGCCCGTCTTCTAGAAGAGCAATATAATCTAGGTCCTCATACCATCTCAGTACCTCGATTAAAAAAAGCGCCCGGCATGGCCCTCACAACCATTCCTGCAGAAGTAGACGATGAAAGCTTCAAAAAAATCATCGCTATCCTACGTCTTGCCCTTCCCTATACAGGCATTATCTTATCAACACGGGAACCCGTAACACTGCGTACAGAACTACTTCATCTCGGCGTCTCTCAGATGAGTGCAGGTTCATCAACTCATCCCGGTGGATACAGTGACCATGTAGAACAGCACAACGGCAAGGAAAAAACAGAAGAGCCAGGTGCTTCTACAGACACGCTGGGAACGATAGGAAGTCAATTCTACCTAGAAGACCACCGACCTTTACAGGAAGTCGTTCATTCCATTATGGAAGAAGGCTTTATCCCTAGCTTTTGCACCGCCTGTTATCGCAGTGAGAGAACAGGGGAAGCTTTTATGGCTTTGGCAAAATCAGGCGCCATTCATAAAATGTGTAATCCCAATGCATTGCTTACGCTAGAAGAGTTTCTAATCGATTTTGGTGATGAAGAAACGAAAAAGTTGGGTCGTCAGCGCATTACGGAAGAAATCGAAAAGCTACCGCCTTCTCAGGCCACTCGGATCAAGCAGCACTTGCAAGAGCTACGGAGTGGAAAACGGGATCTGTACGTGTAGTGTTAACAGCCCTATCGAAAGGAGGTCTTTCATGTCTTTGCTGAACCAATTTCTTACCACTGTTTCTACCGAGGAACGGTGGTTGCTCATCTTTCCTTCTATGCAACAAACTTTGCAAGCACAACATCTTATGGAGCGTTCAGGGCTTCAAGGTGACTTTATTCCTACGCCCAAGGGATTTGGACCCGTCTGTACGACAGCCATTGTATTCTCCGGTTTGTTGGCACCGGAAGTAAAAGAGCTTTTAGAGACGCATCAGCTTCAACCAACCTATCTAGAGCCTTGGCGTCGTCTCCCACCAGGTCCTGCTTGGGAAGAAGCTTTACAGGCCATAGAGACGCCTGCTTATGGTGATCTGCTTTTGCAATGTCGAGAACGAGAAGATTGGGCTGTTGATGATGTAACGACTCTTCTATCACCACCGACGGCGCAAGATAAGATTGCATTGCGTCTCGCTGCCGAGGCGGCGCGGCAAGAAACGCTTGGAGATGTTGTTGATGTTCGAGGGGCTGTAGAGTTTGGCAATGAATGTCGTAAAGATTGCTTCTACTGCGGCCTGCGTAAAAGCAATCGTCATCTTACCCGTTATCGCCTCAGTGAAGAGCAAACGATGCAAGCCATTGAAGATCTCTACAACATGGGCATTCGTACGATCATATTACAATCGGGTGAAGAAGATGAAAGGGCCACCGCTTCCATTGTCGACTTGATCAGAACTATCAAAAGTCGCTTTGGGCTGCGTATCACATTGAGTCTGGGCGAACGGTCTTTGGCCGATTATCATGCCTTTCGTCAGGCTGGCGCCAACAACTATTTGCTGCGCATTGAAACGACCGATCCTGAACTTTTTCGTCGAGTCCATCCTGATGATGATCTGGAAGAACGGATGCAACACCTTATCTGGCTTCGCGAAGCAGGTTTTTTACTTGGTACGGGTGGTCTTGTTGGACTTCCCGGCCAAAGCATTTCTTCGCTAGCCCAAGATATTCTCTACTGGCGTAAGCTTGGTGCCAATATGATTGGAATAGGACCCTTTTTGCCAGCTGCTCATACACCTTTTTCACAGCTTGAACCAGGTGATTTAGATCTAACGTTGCGTGTCTACGCAGTGACCCGATTGCTTTGTGGTCGTACCTTTATTCCTTCCACGACGGCTCTAGCTAGCCTTCATCCGGAGGGACAAAAGCTCGGGTTACAGTGGGGCGCTAACTCTATTATGCTCACCCACACACCGGAAGAAGTGCGGGCTCATTATCATCTTTATCAAAACAAAGCCAAGGTTGATCTGGACTTTGCCTGTCAGTCCATTCTTGATGCGGGTCGGCAGATTCCGCCTTACTTGCGTTGGACGCAGAAAGAGGAGAGATACTGAGCGTTAGGGAAAGGAGCTTATACTATGAGTCTTCAAGAAACACCTCGTGGGGAACGACTTCATATTGCTTTGCTAGGACGCCGCAACAGTGGTAAATCTAGCTTGATCAACGCCTTATCGAACCAAGAGGCTGCCATCGTATCGCCCCAAGCTGGAACGACAACAGACCCTGTATATCGAGCCATGGAAATTCTTCCTCTTGGTCCTGTTGTTTTGATTGATACCCCGGGCTACGATGATGAAGGAGAGCTTGGTGCTCTTCGAATAAAGAAAACTTACGAGGTATTTGCCAAAACCGACATCGCTTTGCTCGTCTTAGAAGCCACAACAGGCTGGACAGAAATCGATAAGCAGTGGTTGCAAAGGCTGCAAAAAACAGCAATCCCGCTTGTAATCATCTGGAATAAAGCAGATCTGTTATCAGAAGAAGCCAAAGAGTCTTTTCCTGCCCTACATAGCAGGGATGAAAACATAGAATCTCCAGTCCCTTCTGAAATTGTCAGCGCAATAACAGGCCAAGGCCTTTCAAAGCTCGTCGATCAACTCATCAAAGTGGCAGAAAAAAAAGAGGAAAGCCCTCTTATTATTGCTGATCTAATTCAACCTGGTGATGTTGTCATTCTTGTCGTGCCTATCGATGATTCAGCACCAAAAGGTCGCATTATTTTGCCGCAAGTACAAACCTTACGAGAACTGCTCGATCACCAGGCTGTAACAATGGTCGTCCAACCAGAAAAGCTACAAGAAACCCTCTCTACAATGACGAGACCGCCCGCATTGGTCGTCACGGATTCACAAGCTTTTAACCAGGTGAAAGAGCTTTTACCACCGCAAATAGCACTGACTAGCTTCTCCATTTTAATGGCTCGCTACAAAGGTGACCTAGAAGTCCTCAACGCAGGGCTTCAAAAAGTAAAAGAGTTACAACCGGGAGAATCGGTCTTAATAATTGAAGCCTGTACCCACCGCCGTCAGCACAAGGATATTGGCACTGTCCAGATTCCCAGACTATTAGACAAGAGAGCAGGCGGCCCCTTGCACTATACCTTTGCTTCCGGCCAGACCATTCCAGAAGACCTATCACCCTATCAATTGATTGTGCACTGCGGTGCCTGTATGATCAACCGAAAGCAAATGCTCTCTAGAATTCAAAGAGCCCAACTTGCAAAAATCCCCATTGTTAACTACGGCGTTTTACTCGCTCACTTTGCAGGCATTCATGAGAGAGCCTTAGAACCTCTGCAAAAACTATAAAAAAGAGACCATCTCTTTGTTACTAAGAGATGGTCTCTTTTGTTTCCTGTTACGTTGAAGTTACTTCGTGCAGGGGCCAGGGCATCACGCTTTCCTCCGCTCTGGACTGGTCCCACGCTGTTACCGCCAGCAAGCTGGCGACAGCTGAGGTCCCAAGTCCCGCTGCGGAAAGCGTGATGCCCAGTCCCAGAGGGTTTTTGCTGATTGTTACTCCCATTGGCATTGCTTTGCGTAACTTCTGCTATGTTTAATCAACTACCTATTGTATTTGCAATGCAATAGGCCAAAACTCAGTCACAACCAGCAAAATGTATCTGGGGCAGGCGTTATGACTTCCTGGAGAGAGGACTTCAGACCTCAGCCATCGGCAGCTTGCTGCCGCCTATGGCGTGGGATGAGTCCGTTCGGAAGGAAATCATAACGCCTGACCCCACCACAAATTATCTAACCAGTCATGCCCGGTTGGCACAACCAACGATGAAAATTGCATGGCAAACGAAACGTCCCCGCGACACGCATTTTCGAGTTAACCAACCATGCCCGGTCGAACCTACCTATACGTAAACTGATCCATCATAGCCTTCAACGTATCCCCTTGGTCAGAAAGCAAAGAAGCCATAGACGAAAGCTGCTCAATACCAGCTGTTAATTCTTCCGAAGAAGCCGATACTTCCTCTGTTGCAGCAGAAGCTTCTTCTGTAATCGCAGAGATATTTTGCATATCTTTATTCAATCGCTCCACAGAATCCATAATCTCTTTGGAGCGAATCGTCATCTGAGAAATCTCCGAAACCATGTCTACCATGGCTACTTTGATTTGATCGAAAAGCACTTGCGTCTCATCAACAGAAACAGACTGTTCTTGAACAATATGCTCTACTTCGCCAACCTGGTGTACAGCTTCCCCTATACTGGAAGTAATTGTTTCAATTAAAAGTCTAATTTCTTCTGTTGCCCGAGAAGATTCTTCGGCCAATTTTCTCACTTCTTCAGCCACAACAGCAAAGCCTCTTCCACTTTCACCGGCTCTGGCCGCTTCAATGGCTGCGTTAAAAGCCAACAAGGTAGTCTGATTGGCAATACCAGAGATGGTTTGCACGATTTTTTGAATCGACGTAGACCGATCTTCTAAGTCGCCAATGGCTTTTGCTACTTCTACGGAAATCGTACGATTTCTTTCCATCATAGATCGTTGCTTTTCCATTTTTTGCTGACCCATAACAATGGCTTGATCGACTTTTTTGGCCTCTATTGACACTCTTTCTACGACCGACTCAGTGCTTGATGCCGTCTGCTGTATCATCCCTAATGCAGTGGCTGAATTATTTACAGCTGTAGCCACTTCCTGGTTCCCTTTGGCGATTTCTCCAATCGTAGTGGCCACCTGTTCCGTTGCTTTACTGCTTTCGTCACTGGTCATAGAGAGCTCCCCGGCTTTCTCCGAAACATCGTTGGCCGTGTTAGCGACGTCAGCGACAATCCCTCGTAACTTAGCAAGTAGTTTATTAACTGCTTCTGCGAGTTGACCTACTTCATCTTTACTATTAACAGTGACTTTTTGAGTAAGATCGCCACCTTGTTCAGCCACTTCATCAATTTTATCAAGCAAAAGTTTTAATGGGACAACGACAGAGCGAATGACATAAATCGCAATGGCAATTCCTAAGACAATACTAAGCAACGATAGAGTTAGGGCGATTGTCACCTTTCTCTCTCCATCGATCATAATTTCACTGTGAAGCTCTTTGCCTCTTTCTATGTTGATATCAATCAGAACTGATAAGGCATTTTGGGCTCTTTCAAAAGGCTCTGAAGCAAGGGCGACACCAATAACTGCTTCTTCCATCTGGCCTGCTTCTATAAGCGTTAAGTTATTTAACATCCTTTCTTTGTAGGGCTTCCAGGCAAGGTGCCATTCTTGAAGTGCCCGCTCTTCCTCTTCAAGTAAATAGGTCTGCTCAAACTTTTCGATCAAAGCCTCTATATCGATAACATGCTTTCTTGTATCGGCAAGCCATCTTGTTCGTTCAGATGGATCGGCATTTTGCATCATTTCTAAAATATTTCTTCGGACTTCCAGTAGATGCTCTTCCGTTTGAGATAAATCAACAATGGGAGTAAAGCGATCATAGTAAAACTCATGGTTTTTTTCTATTATGCTTTGAGAAGTAATGTAAGAAAAAGCACCGAGAACCCAAGTAAAGAGGATCAGCACCGCAAAAGCAAGAGATAAACGCGTCTTAAAGGTCATATTTTTTCCTCTTTTCTCCAATTGTTTCTTAAATATCGTGCATTATCGACAAGATTCGTCACACAGTGCCCATCTCCTTCCCAAGCTCTTAAAAAAATCATCTTATCCAAAGCTTGAATAGAGAGTACACAAATAAAAAACATCTTTTTCTCTGCAAGATATTCATTGCAAAGAAAAAGATGTTGTTATGCTGTTAGGGAAGTTATGGGCTTTGTTTCAATGGGTTGTGAAGTTATACCTTGTAGTACTAGATAGTTTTGCCAGGCTCTAAAGAGAACTCGATCATAATGGTTTTCCTGCTCTAGCATGTGCGTCAATGCTTGAAAAGAACTTCTTACTGGATGGCCCGGTCGAATCTCTTGAAGGGCTGTATAATCATTAACAATGGCAATGATAGAGGCGAGAGGCGTCATCTTGTTAATCTTGTTGGGATAGCCAGCCCCATTCTCTCTTTCATGATGCTGTGCTACCGACTCTATAATTATTGCAGGAAAGACAGCTGCTTCTGTAAGGATATTTTGACTATGGCTAGCGTGAACTTCCATTTGAATATATTCTAAGATGGTTATACCCTGTTCTTTTGACCACAATTCTTTTTCAACACGCATTTTTCCGATATCGTGAAGAAGAGCCGCTGTCGTTCCGATGATAATATCTTGGGAGGACCAGTTTAAGTAGCGTAAGAAACTTTGCGTTACTTTTCCTACTTGCAAACTATGGTGGTAGATGGGGCTGTGGTAGTTATAAAGCGCTGAAAGCAGTTGATGGGTCTTCGATACCATCTCTTTATATTGTTGCTCAGTAAGTATGCAAGTGCTCATGTCCCCACCTCCTATTTCCTAATAATTCATATTAATAAATTGTATGATTTATCTTTATTATATGTTACTGTAGGGCAAAATAAAATAAGACCTTGGTCTTTATTTTTCTAGGACCTAGGTCTTTTGATTTTGAACAATTTGCACCGTAACGATATCTTTTTCTTGGAGGAGCTTTTCGATTTGTTCTTTTGCTTTTTGAGCCGCTTCTTCTAGCAATCCTTTTTCGTGTACTTCCCTTACTAAAGATTCGAGGGCTTCTGTTTCTAACTGTCGTATCTCTGTTTGTGTCAATGGCTTAATAAATCTACGAACGTAAGGTTCTTCCTGGTAAATGATTTCCCAAGAATCAACATCTATAAAGCGATACATTATTTCTGGTTGTGGCAATTGCAAAAGCTTTTCCCCGTTGCTTTGCTCAATCAGATCTATTTTTTCTACATCAATGCCTACCACGACTCTTCCTTGTCCAACGGCCACATACTTGATAGCCGTTCCCGGCAGAGGCTCTCGACCGAAGCTGGTCAAAGCGCCGGATAGCCCAAAGTCCTGCCAGCGCAAGGGATCGTTAATGGAAATTGTTACTACGGCAGAATGTTCTAGGCTAATGAGCTTTGCTACTTTTTTGATCTCATAGAGATGGATGGACTGTTTTGCCTCAAAGCTTTTATAGCCGGAAAACTCTTTCATTGATAAAAGTAGAAAAAGGAAAAGAAAGAGACCGATAACGGTAACACCGAGGAAGGCTTTCGTAGTAAGTCTACCCATACCTTTTACCCCCTTGTTTTGAGGGTCTCCTCTAGAGTTATGCTGTCATCGGGCTCTTTATGATGGACAAGATATTAGACTTTGGGAATATTACGACCGTAGAAAATTTCATACATCTCTTTTTTGAGACGTTGCTTAATCTTCTTCTTTTCACCTGGCATTAGATCTTTTTTGGCTGTACCAAATAGATAATTGTCCAAGTCAAATTCTTTTAAGATCATTTTGGTATGAAAGATATTTTCCTGATACACGTTAACATCAATCATTTGATAAAGATTGCGCATATCACTTTCGATATAGTTTTGGATGGAATTGATCTTGTGATCGATAAAGCATTTTTTGCCCGTTACATCTCTCGTAAAACCTCTTACTCGATAGTCAGCAATGACGATATCTGGGTTGAAAGAGTTGAGCAAATAGTTTAATGCTTTGAGCGGTGATATATGACCACAGGTGGACACGTCAATATCGGCTCGGAAAGTGCTAATTCCTTTATCAGGATGACTTTCCGGGTAGGTGTGTACGGTGATATGGCTTTTATCAAGATGGCAAACCACAGAATCGGATGTGCAATGATCTTCTTCCGGTGTCTCTCCTTCGTTACAACAATTATCAGGAATGAGACCTTCTGATATCAGCATGGTCACACTCGCTCCCTGGGGATCATAGTCTTGCTTGGCAATATTTAAGATATTAGCGCCAATAATATTGGAGACTTCCGTAAGAATACTTGTCAAACGCTCTGCATTATATTCTTCATCGATGTATTCAATGTAAGATTTGCGATGCTCTGGCGTCTTTGCGTAACAGATGTCGTACATGTTGAAGCTTAATGTCTTTGTAAGGTTATTAAAACCGTACAATTTGAGTTTTTTGAATGGTTTTACTTCCATGGTTGCTCGCCTACCTTAGCTTTCATATGATGATACTACTTTACGTCATTTGACATAAACCTGCAATATCTAATCTAAAAAGTCAAAATAATCTCATCCAAGCTTCGTTTGGGAACGTGATGAACTTTTTGGTCATCACGCCAGTATTTCACATCTTCTTGCAAAGATTCAATAACCACTTCTTCTACTGGCTTGCCCAGAGCGAGGATGAGCAATATTTCATATTGTTCTGGTATCGATAAGGCTTGGGCAATCTTATCTCGCTGCAAAGCACCGATAATACAGCCGCCATAGCCTTTTTCTACAGCGCCTAACAGAATGGATTGCGCTGCAATGCCATGATCACAATCCAGAGGTCCTTGAAAAGGCTTGGGCATGATCTCTTTGTCACGAAGCATTATAATGTAAGCAGAAGGCCGCTCCCCTTCCACAGGACCGGACCATTCTTTTATGTAGCCTGCCCAGGCTAGATGGGGAAATATCATTTCGTTTTTTTCCTTTTTTGTGGATAAAATATACTTCAGTGGTTGTAGATTCGCTGCAGAAGGCGACAAACGAGCTAAATCAATCCATTCTTGTAAGTATTTCGTGTCAATGGGATGATTTTCTTGAAAACGGCGATAACTTCGGTTGCCGAGAATTAGTTTTTTTAACATGGTTCTTTACTCCTTTTTTTGATTGGTTTCCTATATTATAACGCTTGGCAAAATGAAGCACTTCAGCTATGCTTTTACATGTACTTTTATGGAGGCAGGTGTTCCCGTAAATAAATGATGAAAAGCTATTCATTACAGTCACCACGTTCTTATGGGGCTATCCTTCTTATGCTTGCGCTTTGGGTCGTTTTACCGTTTTTACTACTTTTAGCGATTGAGTTGATTCATAGAGGCTCTTATGGAGAGTTACAGGCCTGGCTGTCGGGGAATCGAAGTATCATACTATTGAACTACCTGATTGCGCTTGCAATCTCTACGTTCATCATTGCAATTATTGGTTCTTTTTATCTTAGCTTTGCTTTGTCGACGCTTTTGCTTCTTCTATTCGCTCTTGTAAACCTTTATAAGTTGCAATTCTTAGGCGATCCTCTATTCCCCTGGGATCTCATGTTGTATCAGCAAGTAATCAATTTGGCACCTGTTCTCGCCAAAGAGACAGGATTTTGGGATCTCTTACTGATTCTTGCTATCGTCTTGGCCATCTTCTTTTCTCGTAAATTTTTACCAGCTGCAAAAGTCCATTTTTCACTTCGCTTACTTGGCCTTATCGTCTCTCTTTTTTTGCTCTATTCTATCGCTTTCTATAAGTCTTCTCCGGTCGCTGAGTCCGTGATACGAGAAGATATGAAAATTCATGAGCATGTCTGGTTGCAAAGCATGAATTATGAGATTAACGGCTCTTTGCTTGCTTTTGTCATGAATGTGGAAAGTGCTGTTATCGCAACGCCTGCAGGCTATCATAAGCAAGCCATTGAAAGTATTATGGCGGAGCTAGAAGCAAAAGTTGCTTCGAAGAAAACGTTTGATCGAAGGCTAACACCTGTGGAACTGCCTCAAAAGCCCAATATCATTATCATTATGAATGAAGCTTTTTGGGATCCTACTTTACTGGATAAAGCAACTTTTAGCGCTGATCCCATGCCTTTCTTCCGGTCCCTTCAAAAGGATTATAGTACAGGAACCTTGCTTTCGCCTACTTTTGGCGGCAATACATCCAACGTAGAGTTTGAGGTTCTTACAGGCTTTTCGATGTCCTATCTTCCCCCCGGTTCTGTACCTTATCAGCAGCATATTAAAAGGCCCACGCCTTCTATGGCTTCCCTATTAAAAGCAGAAGGTTATCGTACCATTGCCGTTCATCCTTATGCAAGATGGTTTTGGAATCGCGAAGAAGTTTATCATTATTTTGGCTTTGATCATTATCATAGTATAGAAGATTTTGAGGGTTACGCCTATCGAGGACCTTATATTGCCGATGAAGAAGTTTCTCGCTTTATTATACGAGAAACGGAGAAGCAAGAAGAACCTCTTTTCATCTATGCGGTAACCATGCAAAATCATGGACCCTACGAAGCAAATCGCTATGAAGAGAATGAAGTTACTGTTGGCGGCGAACTTTCTCCCCCTTCCATTGCTGCTGTAGAGACTTTTACACAAGGCGTTGTAGACGTCGATCGTTCCTTGCAAATCTTAGTAGACTATTATAAGGATTCACCTGAACCGACCTTAATCGTACTCTTTGGTGATCATTTGCCTTTTCTAGGTTCCAATCACTCTATCTATCGGGAAGCTGGCTTCATCGAGCGACAAGAGAAAGACTGGTCTCTTGATGAATATGCACGCATGAGAAAAGTGCCTTTTCTCATCTGGACAAATTATGATCAAGTAAATGTGAGACTTGATGGCTTGAGCACCTCATTTCTCGCACCCTATCTTTTTCGCTTGAGTGGAATGGAATTGCCTCTTTATTACCATTTTTTAGATCATTTTCAGCGTCGCTATCCTGGTCTGATCAGCAATTTGCTCATTGATAGCCAGGGCAATTTATTGCGTGAAATGCCAGAGGAAGATCGAGCTTTGCTGGATCAGTATTGGTTGCTACAGTATGACATGATGTTTGGAAGGCAGTATAGTATGGGGCCTTAACACGAAAATAGCTACTTTGTGGTGGGGTCAGGCGTTATGAATTCCTTCCGAACGGACTCATCCCACGCCATAAGCGGCAGCAAGCTGCCGATGGCTGAGGTCTGAAGTCCTCTCTCCAGGAAGTCATAACGCCTGACCCAGGTAGATCTTGCTGGTTGTGACTGGGTTTGAGCCTATTGCAAATGCACATACAATAGGTAGTTGCGTATAGAAGGAAGTTCTTCCAAGCTATTCCAACGGAAGTAACAATCAGCAAAAACCTTCTGGGACTGGGCATCACGCTTTCCGCAGCGGGACTTGGGACCTCAGCTGTCGCCAGCTTGCTGGCGGTAACAGCGTGGGACCAGTCCAGAGCGGAGGAAAGCGTGATGACCTGGCCCCTCTATGAAGTAACCCCAACGTAATCAGGAAAAGTTATTTTCATCAGTGGTTGTGCCCGACCGGGCATGGGGGCGGTTAGTAAGTAAAGAAAAAGCGCTGCAGATTTTATATTTCTGCAGCGCTTCCTCTACTTTACTGCACAAGGCCTTGCTTAGGAACTAGGAAAGGGTATCAATCTTCGTATGCTTCGAAGGGGGATGCGTATTGTAATAAAGACGCGACCCGCTCGGCTAAATACTCGTAGTACAACGCAAGCCCTCCGTACTTCTACGATCGTTCCGATGAAAGTGCGAAATCTTGTTTGTAGTACAACCACTTTTCCTTGCAAATCTTCTACTTTTTTTCGACCGATTGGAGTTCTTTTGACAGCAGCTCTTTTTCTAGCTCTTTTTCTACCCACTGCTCTTTTTGGTACCTTTGGCTCCAAGAAAAACACCTCCTTTTCTGTCCTTACTTCAATATAGTTTTTTTCCTTAATTTGGTTATTCCTTAGTGTGCCTGCATGCCCTTGTTCTTGCGCTATCCCCAATAGATATTGCTTACGATAAAAGGTTCTGGAGAAGAGCAAATAAAAAAGAGCTACCTCTTGTTCGAAAGGTAGCTCTCTTTTTATGCTTATCCAACTTGCCCTAGCACCATGGCTGCGATGGAGAAGTAGATAAGGAGACCAACAGCATCAATGATGGAGGTAATCAGAGGTCCACTGGCAACGGCTGGATCAACACGAATTCGGACGAGTAAAAATGGTAAAATAGTACCAATGATATTGGCGACAATCACAAGTGTTACCATGGTAATTCCGACGATAAGACCAATTTCAAAGCCACCACGGAAGTATCCGAGAAGTAAGCTTCCTAAAGCCATGGTTAAGCCAATGGCAATACCTACTTTCATTTCTTTGGAAATGGTCTTGTACCATTGGTTGAGTTTAATATCTCCTGTTGCAAGCGCTCGTACCATCAGTGTTGCTGATTGGGCACCGGCGTTTCCTCCACTGTCAATTAACAAGGGAATAAAAAAAGCTAGGGCAATCGCGGCTGAGAGCATGTCTTCATAGGCGGCAATGACACCAGAAGAAGCTAGGTTGACTACAACAAGGGTCATGAGCCAACCGACTCTTTTGCGATAAAGTGACCAGACCGAAGCTTCTCGATAACTTGTCTTTAAAGGCGCTACAGCAGCACCTTTATGAAAATCTTCTGTAGCTTCTTTTTGCGCTACATCGAAGACATCATCAATCGTTACCATACCAATAAGTACGCCATCGGTATCGACAACAGGCAAGGCAAAAAGATCGTATTTTTGCATGGCAAAAACAGCTTTTTCCCGATCTTCAAAAGCGCTGAGACTGACAAAGTTGTCATCCATAATCTGATCGATTGTATCGTCCGGTCGAGCCAGAATAAATTTTTGTAGTTCTAGGGCGTCGAGCAGTTTCCAAGACTGATCGGTGACATAGATTACGTTGATAGTCTCACTGCGTTTTCCTTTTAATCGAATATGCTCAAGCGCTTCATGGACGGTCCACTCAGGACGAACAGCTACATAGTCCGGTGTCATCAAGCGACCGACGCTTTCTTCTGGATAGCCTAGTAACTGCCTTGACTCTCGCAAATCTTCAGGGCTTAGAAAATTTAACAAGTGTTGTGTCACTTGCCCCGGCAATTCTTCAAACAAATTGGTTCGATCGTCTGGCGTAAGAGAAGCTAAAAGATGGCGCGTCTCTTCGTCCGTCAAATCTTTCAAAAGACCTTTCCGGTGTTCTGACTCCATATAAGAAAAAACGTCACCGGAAATTCGTCTTGGTAACATGCGAAAAACGAGCACACGGTCAGCTTTATCTAGTTCAAGCAATAAGTCAGCAATTTCTGGTAAAGGCCACTCAGAAAGCTCTTCTCGCAATGCCTGCCAATTTTTCTTATGAACAAACTCTTCAATTGTATGCTTTCGCTCTTCATCGATCATAGCATTTGCAATCCTCTCGAGTAGGTCTCTTACCTTTACCATTATACCCTGCAGAAAATGGAACATCTCATCGATTTACGAATAATTAATATCAAAAAAAGAGAACCCTGTTACGATTATGTCACCCTGATATAAATATTATCCTTTTGGCAATACTTGCGCCACAGCGCGCTGAATGGGTTGATTCAAGCCAACAAAACGTTTTTCATACTCTGTCATGACCTGGGCCGACAGATCAAACTGCTCTTTCTCTTTTTCTTGATGAAGATCAAAAGTTACTTCTCGAAGCTGAAAGCCACACTCTTGAAACTCTTCTAATGAAAATTCAAAAAGACCACGATTGTCTGTTTTGAGATGAATTTCACTGCCTTCTTGTAGAATCTGGCGATAGATTTCTAAAAACTTTCGATAGGTCAATCTTCTTTTGCTATGCCTTACTTTCGGCCAAGGATCGGAGAAATTTAGATAGATCCGATTTACCTCTCCTGGCGCAAAGAATTCACCCAGTCTTTCAATATTGGCCCAGATTAAGGTGAGATTCGGGGCTTGCCATGCTTCTGCTTTGGTAAGAGCTTGTAACAACACTTCTTCTCGCAACTCTACACCCAACCAGTATTTATCAGGACAGGTCTGAGCCATTGTGTTAATAAAGTTGCCTTTGCCAACACCGAGCTCTAGATGCAGTTCTTTCTCTTCTGTTGCTGGAAGACCTGCCTTCTCCGCAAAATATTCTCGCCATCGTCCTTTGTATTGTGCAGGCTCTAGCGTAAGCCATTGGGGGAATTGAAGTAGTTTTTCTCTTACTCCGGGGATGCGTCGTAGGCGCATTGTGAGACCGTTCCTTTCTGTTCTTACGTTCTTGTTGTAAGCAATGCTTGTATATCATTTGGTAATTCTACTTGCACTTCTACGGGCTCTTTTGTTCTAGGCTGTAACCATTGTAAGGAGGTGGCGTGGAGAGCCTGGCGATTCATTCGCATGGTTTGTCCACCGTAGAGGGCATCTCCGAGAACTGGCATGCCCAGGTAACTAAAGTGAACACGAATTTGATGAGTGCGACCCGTATCTAAAGTTACAGCCACAAGGCTTAGATCGGAATCGAGGACTTGTAAAACTTTATAATGGGTAATCGCTTTTTCTCCATCTGCTGTAACTTGACGACGAAGAGGGTGGCTAGGATGGCGGCCGATGGGTTCATCGATAGTGCCTTCTAAGGGGGAAGGGACTCCTAATACAAGGGTTTGGTACGATCGCTTTAGAAGACCTTCTTGCAACTGACGATCAAGGGCATGATGAGCATAGGCACTTTTGGTGAACAGGACAAGCCCTGATGTATCTTTGTCAAGACGATGGAGGGGTCGAACTTTTGACTGCAAACCGATCTGTTCAAAATAATAAGCTACACCATGGGCCAGCGTAGGTCGAAAAGCCGCTTTTTGCTCCGGCGGATGTACTTCAAGGCCTGGTGGTTTGTTGAGTACGATGACATCATCATCTTCATAAGCAATTTCTAAGTCCATCGCCACAGCCGCCAGATGACCTTCTTCTTCTAAGTGAAGCCGAATCTTTAAGGTATCACCAGCACGGACTCTCGTACCTAGATAGGCTTTCTTGCCATTTAAAGTAAAAGCATCATTACGAGCCGACTTTTGCCGCATCCGGCGAGAGAGGCCTAGACTGTGACGCATAATGGACTCGATTTTCCTTCCGTCTTCTTCCAGCTTAATGTGATAAGTTAGCCATTCCTTGGTCAAAGCATTTCGAGCCTCCATTTCTATGCCTATACAAAGTGTACCCAGAAAGGAGAAGACTGACAAGAAGTATTGAAGGAAAGAAAAGATCCTCCTATCTACAGGAGGATCTTTTTGCAGGGGCCAGGTCATCACGCTTTCCTCCGCTCTGGACTGGTCCCACGCTGTTACCGCCAGCAAGCTGGCGACAGCTGAGGTCCCAAGTCCCGCTGCGGAAAGCGTGATGCCCAGGCCCAGAAGGCTTTTTGCTGATTGTTACTTCCGTTGGAATAGCTTTGCGTATCTTCTTGCTATGTTTACATAACTGCCTATTGTATTTGAAAGAGGCCAAAACTCAGTCACAATCAGCAAGATGTACCTGGGGCAGGCCTTATTCATTCCTGGAGAGAGGACTTCAGACCTCAGCCATCGGCAGCTTGCTGCCGCTCATGGCGTGGGATGAGTCCGTTCGGAAGGAATGAATAAGGCCTGACCCCACCACAAAGAAACAATTGACTAATCACCAGCCCAGTCGAACAAAACCCGATTAAAACGGAGTTACTAGAACCACATGTTGATCCTTACACCGTCTCCTGAGCCAACAAATTTCTAGCATTGTTCACAGTAGGCGTATACATGAGATCAAAGTATTCACGACACATACGGTGAGCTGAGAATTGCCAACGTGACATATCGATGCTCAGAATCATCATCTCAACCCAACGTTTGCGATCATTATAGTAGGTCGGAACCACTTCTTGGAGCAGAACACGGTACAAAGATTGCATATCCCATTCATCTTGCTCATGCTCAGAAAGAGCTTCTCCTGGATGGAAGTCTAGCAACCAACCGTTGATGCCACTTTGAACACCTTCACCAACCCAACCGTCTTCCACACTTAAGTTCAGTACACCGTTCATGGCAGCTTTCATACCAGAAGTACCTGATGCTTCCTGGGGACGTCTTGGATTGTTCAGCCAGATGTCGCAACCTTGTACGAGCAGTTTGGCAATATCCATATTATAGTTTTCAATAAAAATAACGCTATTGGGATATTTTTTCTCAAACTGTACTAGACGAGCTATTAAGGCTTTCCCCATGCCATCATTGGGATGGGCTTTTGAAGAAAAAACGATCTGAATACGGCCTGTGGCCAGATAAGGCTCTATAATGGCTGTGTTGCGGAAGATAAGATCGCCTCTTTTGTACTCGGCCGCTCGGCGGGCAAAACCAATCAACAAGGCATCTTCACGTAATTTTACTTTATTATACTTTTCAATATAGTCAATCAGTTTTCGCTTATTGTCCATGTGAATGGACCAGATATCTTTTCTTTTCTCAAAGGCTTCTTTCATTCTTGGATCTTGCCAGGTCCCAGAATGAACACCGTTGGTTATAGAAAAAATCAGAGGGATTGATTCTAGGTGGCCCCACATACGCTGGGCTGTACGACCATGGAGCTTTGATACGCCATTGGCCATGAAAGAAAGACGAAGACCTGCAACAGTCATGCTAAAGGGATCGCCACCGAGATCGCGCATCTGGTCATAGGTTAGACTGTTATAAGCTTCCATGTGTTGCAAAAGAGCATGATCATGTACTTCATTCCCTGCCGCTACGGGCGTATGGGTTGTAAATACGACTTGATGACGCGTCTCGTTCCAGGCATGATCAAAAGACAAGCCTGCATTCATTTTTTCACGAATCAATTCTACGCCAGCAAAAACAGCATGGCCTTCGTTGAAATGATAGACTTCTGCGTCAATACCTAAAACTCTAAGCAATCGTACGCCGCCAATTCCTAAAATCATCTCTGCAGCGACTCTATCTTGCTTTTCACCACCATAAAGGCGTCGAGTCATCCAGGCATGAGGACTGCCTGGGTAGCCTGCATCAAGAAGGTACAGGGGCGCATTGCCCAGAGTATCGCAACGCCAAACTTTACAAACTACATCTTCTCCACGGATTCGCACCTGCACGGTTACACCAGTATCTTCTAAGTCATTAAAGTTCTGCTCGGCAAAGGTGTCATAAGGCTGACCGTCTTGGTCAATATACTGGTTCGTGTAGCCCTGACGCCATAAAATACCAATGGCGACAACAGGACGCCCCAAATCACGTGCTGCTTTGAGGTAATCACCTGCCAGGATACCCAGACCGCCTGAATAAATGGGCAGCGAAGTGGATAGCCCATACTCCATGCAAAAGTAAGCCACCTGGGGTAGTCCGGGTCCTATGCAATAGTTAAACAAGGAACCACACCTCTTTCTAACCTTTGTCTAAACATTATAATAGCGAAAGTGGTAACAAATATCTATATTTGGAGAAGAATTTTTTTCAATTTTTTGCTTTTTTAACCTTTCTAACAAATTAGTTTAGAACAATTGCGCTTTTAGCTCCTAATTTATGCGGCATGATCAGTCTAAATTCCCAAAAAGACACTTCTAGTAAAGAGCCTATCGATGTAGGAGAGATACAACTGGTACCAAATCGCAGAATAAAATACAAAAAAACCACTACTATACAAATAGGGTTTTTCATCTTTATATATAACTTTTCCTATATAGCTATGGTAGAATAATAGCTGCCTAATCAATAGAGGAGGGTAATGCATGAATGCCATCTTTTCCTTTAATGTCACCCGACTTCTGGCTGCACTCTCCATGTCTCTAGACTATACCAGAGAAGGTCTGACAAGCCACCATCGACGGGTTACTTATATTGCTTTGTCTTTAGGTCAAAAGATGAACCTATCTTCGGAAAAAATGTATACACTATTTTGTGCATCAACGTTGCATGATATCGGTGCTATTACTTTTGCTGATAAACATAAACTAGCCAATATTGAAATCGTCTCTCCGGAAGTTCATTGTGAAAAAGGCTATCAGTTTTTGAAAGGTATGTCTCAGTTTCACCATTCGGCTTTAATTATTCGTCATCATCATCATCGTTGGAATCAGCCTGCACCAGATATTGATAGTGATTTGCTTACGCTAAGTTATCTTATTCACCTGGCCGATCGTATCGAAGTACTACTGACACCTTCTTATATTCTTTCACAACGCAAATGTGTCATCGACAAAATTCGAAAGCTTTTTGGCTCCTATTTCCCACCAGAGTATGAGGACTTACTTCTTGAAACAGTGAAAAAAGAGTCTTTTTGGCTTGACTTAGAATCCATCTATCTTGACAATATTATCGAAAACATGCTTATCCCTACACCACATATAGAAATGAGATCTCAAGAGATTAAAGATATAGCTTCTATTTTTGCCAGCATTATTGATAGCAAAAGCCGATTTACCCATCGCCATTCTAGTCTCGTTTGCGCTACATCGAAGGAGTTAGCCAGACTTGCTGGCTTTTCAGGAGAGCAGACTGCCCAGATGGAAGTGGCTGGCTTACTTCACGATCTAGGGAAACTGAGTGTACCTGAAAGTATATTGGAAAAGCAGGGCTCTTTGACGCCTGAAGAATATGATTTCATTAAACAGCATACATACCATACTTATCATATCTTAAACCATATTCCTGGTTTTTCTACCATTGCTGAATGGGCTGCCTATCACCATGAGCGACTCGATGGTTGTGGCTACCCCTTTCACATAGATGGCGCTTCACTGAGCACAGGAAGTCGTATTGTTGCTGTCGCTGATATTTTTTCTGCTTTGGCAGAAGATCGCCCTTATCGTCTCGGGATGAAGCAAGAAAAGATTACAGATATCTTACAGAAAATGGTGAAAGGAAAGGGCATCGACGGAGATTTAGCGACCTTATTGCTCGATCATTACGATACTTTTGATCATCTCAAAAACTCGTTATCTTCATGATAACCAGTCATGCCCAGTCGGGCACAACCAACGATGAAAATCAATATTTCCTAATTACATTAGAGTTACTTTGTACTGGGGCCAGGTCATCACGCTTTCCTCCGCTCTGGACTGGTCCCACGCTGTTACCGCCAGCAAGCTGGCGACAGCTGAGGTCCCAAGTCCCGCTGCGGAAAGCGTGATGCCCAGGCCCAGAGAGCTTTTTACTGATTGTTACTTTCCGTTGACATTGCTTTGCGCAACTTTCTGCGATGTATACGCAACTGCCTATTGTATTTGTATTTGCAATAGGCCAAAACTCAGTCACAACAAGCAAGATGTACCTGGGTCAGGCCTTATTCCTTCCTGGAGAGAGGACTTCAGACCTCAGCCATCGGCAGCTTTGCTGCCGCTCATGGCGTGGGATGAGTCCGTTCGGAAGGAATGAATAAGGCCTGACCCCGCCACATAAGTATCTGCTGTCAGTAAACCTTCACCAACTCAATGCCCCGATAATAATGCCCCAGAATCTCCCGATACCCATACCCCTCTTTCGCCATCATAGCAGCCCCCGTCTGACACATCCCCACAGCATGGCCATTGCCAACCGTCTTAATCAAAAGCCCTTCGTCGGACCAATCAAAATCCACATTTGTCGAAGAAAGACCGAGCACACTCCGAAAGCTCGTACCAGCCATCTCACTGTCACCAACACGCACACTCTGCGCTCGTCCCGAATCGGTCGTCGCCAGCACCGCAATTGCCTCGGAACGACGATCCTCGCTCATCAAAGCCAGGGACGTCCCCAGAAACGCATCCAACTCATCAAAAGAAAAACGCTTCTCCCGAACCGTCGGCTCCTCAATACAAGCCACACTTTGCAGATAAGGAATATCCCAACCCCAGACAAACTTCGACTCTTCCGTCTGGCCCCCACAAGAACCATGATAAGTCGCCTGAATCACCTGGCCCTCATAGGTAATCAACTCACCCATCGTCGCCTCAACAGCCTCGGCAATCCGCCGCGTATAAGTCTCCGTCTGATCGCCCCACCGCTCAAAACGCTCTTCCGGCGACAACCAGACCTGACAATGAACCGTCGCACAAAGCTCCACATCCCGCTCCATTCGCTCCCAAGCAAAAGTACGAGCCGCCACAGCCATCGCCTTCAAAGCCTCCATATCATTGCGCGGCGAAATCTCACCGGCAATCACACCCACCAAATACTCCTCCATCGGAAGCGCCACCGTCTCATCGGAGGACAAATGAATTGTCACCACAGGCTCCCCAGGACCCAAAGTTCTTCTCATATAAAAAGGACCCTCCCCATCACCAACCTCTTGATCAGAAGCAACGACAGGATAAAAATGAAGAACAACCAGAGGAATTCCGAGAATCATCACCAAAACCAAAAAAAAAGCCACGCCCCCCAACAGAAAAGGCCGCAACCTGCTGCGAACTCGTGGCATCACCATACCTCCTCATCAACACAATCGTACAAATAAATCTATGCACCAGAAAAGGAATAATATGAACAAAACAAAATAAATTTACATAAAAAAACAACCCACTCAATAAAAACCATCTCCCATACCTACAAAAACAAAAAATTCCTAACCCCACAAAAACATTAACAATCATTGGTAAGCCCGAACAGGACGTTCTTTTTTCAACCCTTCCTAAATATACTCTAATGACTCAGGCGAGGGAGGGCCGGGCATGCAAGATTATATAAGAAAGCGCGTCTTAGAAGTATCTCAATTCATCATGGAATCCGCCGCCACGGTACGCCAGACCGCGACCGTCTTCGGCGTCTCCAAATCAACCATCCACAAAGACGTAACCGAGCGCCTTCCAATTATCAATCCCCAATTAGCCCAGGAGGTCAAAGCAGTCCTCGAAAAGAACAAACTAGAAAGGCATATCCGTGGCGGAGAAGCCACCCGCAAAAAATACCAAGAAGCATAACAAAAGAGTGAACGCAAAAAAACCAAAAAACAGCGAAAAAGCCACAAAAAAGCGATAAAGAAGCGCCCCTTCCAAAAAGTACAAAAAAAGTGTATAATGAAACAGAAACAAAATGGGTAAAGTCCCGAGCCGCAAGGCACCCGAAGAGACTTTGCCATTTTTGTGTTTATCACTAATTCCAATGCTCACAAAATTCCGCCTTTTACTTGGATCATTGGAAACAACAGGTTATACTAATAAGATAGAATCCAAATAAAGAATCGACTTTCCTAAAAAACAAGAGAAAAAGCGACAAAAAAACAGGAAATGCGCAAATAGAATCCAATAAAGAACAAAATAGACTATTGAGAAATGACAGCCTAAAAAACGAACCCGTAGAAGAAGAAACAACACATAACGAAACAACGAACTAGGGGGACAAAATCGTGTTTGGCTTTAGTGAAGACATTGGAATAGATTTAGGCACCGCCAGCGTGCTCGTATTTGTCAAAGGAAAAGGCATCGTACTCATGGAGCCTTCCGTCGTCGCCATTAACAAAGACACCGGCTCCATCATCGCCGTCGGCGAAGAAGCCCGCCGCATGCTCGGACGTACCCCTGGCAACATCGTCGCCATTCGCCCCTTGCGCGACGGCGTCATTGCCGACTACGACGTCACAGAAAGAATGCTACGCTACTTCATCACCAAAGCCTGTGGCAAATCCTTCTTCTTCAAACCTCGCGTCATGGTCTGCATCCCCTCCGGCGTCACCGGCGTTGAAGAAAGAGCCGTGCGTCAAGCGGCCCTCCAAGCAGGCGCTCGTCAAGCCTATCTCATCGAAGAACCCCTCGCTGCAGCCCTCGGCGCAGGCCTTGACATCGCCGAAGCCAACGGCTCCATGGTCGTAGACATCGGCGGCGGCACCACCGACATCGCCGTCCTCTCCTTAGGCGGCATCGTCTGCTCCAAATCCCTCCGCGTCGGCGGCGACAAATTCGACGAATCCATCGTCCGCTACATCCGCAAAGAACACTCCCTCATGATCGGCGAAAGAACAGCAGAAGAACTCAAGATCAAGATCGGCACGGCCTACCCAGCAGGACGGCGCGGACAAGAATACGCCGAGATCCGAGGAAGAGACCTCGTCTCAGGCTTGCCCAAAACAGTCCAAGTTTCAGCCCTAGAAGCCTACACAGCCATGCAAGAAAACATCGAAGCCGTCGTCAGCGGCGTCAAAGAAGTCCTCGAGCGGACCCCGCCAGAACTATCAGCCGATATCATGAACAAAGGCATTGTCATGACCGGTGGCGGCGCCCTCCTCGAAGGCCTCGACACCCTCATCGCCCGCGAAACCAAACTCCCCGTCCACATCGCCGAAGACGCCGTCTCCAGCGTAGCCCTCGGCACGGGCATCGCCCTCGGCATGCTCAACTACCTCCAGAAAAACACCATCTTAACCAAGAAAGTAATGTAAGAGGTGACCGTCCCTTGATGACCCCTGCCAAAACCAAAGTCCGTAAAGCCATCATCCCCGCCGCTGGACTCGGTACCCGCTTCCTACCAGCCACCAAAGCCCAGCCCAAAGAAATGATGCCCATTATCGACAAGCCAACCATCCAATTTATCATAGAAGAAGCTATTGACGCCGGTATTGAAGACATCCTCATCGTCACGGGCCGCAACAAAAGACCCATCGAAGACCACTTCGACCGCTCCATCGAACTCGAAACCTTCCTAGAACAAAGAGGCAAAAAAACCCTCCTCGACACAGTTCGCCACATCGGCGATCTCGTCGACATCCACTACGTACGACAAAAAGAACCCCTCGGCCTTGGCCACGCCATCTACTGCGCTCGCACCTTCATCGGTGACGAGCCCTTTGCCGTCCTTCTCGGTGACGACATCATCCGCAGCCAACAACCCTGCATCGGCCAGCTCATCGAAGCCTACGGAGAAGTCAAAAACACCATCGTCGGCGTCCAACCCATCCCCGCCGAACACAGCGATCGCTACGGCATCATCGCCCCCGCCCAAGAAATCAAAGAAAACCTCTGGCAACTCAACAACATCGTCGAAAAACCAAGCCCCGATCAAGCTCCCTCCAACCTTGCCGTCATGGGCCGCTACGTTATCCACCCCGAAATCTTCGACGTTCTAGAAAACCTTCCCCCTGGAAAAGGCGGCGAGATCCAACTCACCGACGCCCTCCAGGCCCTACATACAGAACGGCAGCAGAACCTCTACGCCCTCCAATTCCAAGGCTGCCGCTACGACGTAGGCGACCGCATGGGCTACCTCAAAGCCACCGTAGACTTCGCCCTCCGCCGAGACGACCTCGCCGACGAATTCCGCACGTACCTCCAAGAAGCCCTCGACGGCAAAACCTGTAAATAAGGTGGAGCGTGACACGGGGACGTTTCGTTTGCCACGCAATTTTCATCTTTGGTTGTGCCCGACCGGGCATGGGTGATTAGTACGAAAATAGATACTTTGTGGTGGGGTCAGGCGTTATGATTTCCTTCCGAACGGACTCATCCCACGCCATAGGCGGCAGCAAGCTGCCGATGGCTGAGGTCTGAAGTCCTCTCTCCAGGAAGTCATAACGCCTGACCCAGATACATCTTGCTGGCGGTAACAGCGTGGGACCAGTCCAGAGCGGAGGAAAGCGTGATGACCAGTCCCCTGCAAGAATTAACCCCAATGTAACTAGGAAAACGTGGTCGACATCTAAGGGTCATGCCTAACCAGGCCCTGGGAGGGTAAAAAACAAAACTCCCAGAAACTACATAACGAAAACCCTAAAGAGATCATAACCACAACACGATACCTATCTATAGAGACAAATGCAAAGAAGAATTACGCAAACCCCAGAATTGCGCAAAATATCACAAGTCGAACCTAAAACTCAAACCCAGGAGGGGGAGGACCAACTTTGATCCGAGGCCTATACACATCCGCCTCCGGCATGCTAGTCCAACAAAAGAACCAAGACGTTATCGCCAACAACCTAGCCAACGTTAACACCAACGCCTACAAAAAAGATCAAGCCATCTTCCGTGCCTTCCCTGAAATGCTTCTCTCCCGCGTTAACGACATCAGCCCCACCGAGCCAGGCCACCCCGGCCCCATCAACCCACCTGGAAGGCCCATGCCCCTCGGACGCCTCGGTACCGGAGCCACCCTCGATGAAATACATACCTCCAAAGCCCCCGGCATGGTCACCGTCACCGACGAACCCACAGACCTCGCCATCATCGGCGACGGCTACTTCGTCGTCAACACCCCCGAAGGCGAACGCTACACCAGAAACGGCCACTTCACCTTCCGCAACGACGGCACCTTAATCACCCAAGAAGGCTACGAAGTGCAAGGCCAAAACGGCAACATCACCATACCCACCGACAGCGAATTTACCATCGACAGAGCCGGACGTATCCTAATAGAAGGCGAAGAAATCGACAACCTACGCTTCGTCTCCTACAACGATCCCCCAGAAGACGAAGCAGCCCTAGCCGCCGCCCGCGCCGGAGAAGCACCAGCCCTACCACCTATGGGCCAACCACCAGCCCTACTCAAAGCCGGCGACAGCCTCTACCGCCCCAGTGAACTAGAAGGCGCCCCAGCCTTGCGAGACATGGAAGCCGGCGAGATAAGCCTACGCATCGGCGCCCTAGAACGATCCAACGTCAACACCATCCATGAAATGGTCACCATGATCAGCGCCTCCCGCGCCTACGAAGCCAACCAAAAAGCCATCCAAGCCCAAGACGGCACCCTCGACAAAGCCGTCAACGAACTTGGAAGAACCCAATAAAAGAGGTGAAAAATCCATGATCCGTGCCCTCTACTCCGCCTCCACAGGCATGAAAGCCCAACAACTCAACATCGACACCATCGCCAACAACTTAGCCAACGTCAACACCTTCGGCTACAAAAAAAGCCGTGTCGAATTCCAAGACCTCCTCTACCAGAACCTCCGCACCGCCAACCTACAGACACCCACAGGCATTCAAGTCGGTATGGGCGTCAAATCAAGCTCCATCACCACCATCAACACCAACGGCAACCTAGTACAGACCGAGAACCCCACCGACATGGCCATCATGGGACAAGGATTTTTCCAACTCATCAACCCACAAAACCCAGCCGTACCCTACTACACCCGTGACGGCAGCTTCAAGATCGACGTCGACGGCAACCTCGTCAATGCCGACGGCTACATCCTAGACGGCGTAGAAGCTTTACCAGAAGGCGCCTACGACATCAGCATCTCAGCCGAAGGCCTCATCACCTATCGTGACGGCAACGCCGATGGAGAACTGGCCGAAGGCGGCGAAATCCCCCTCTTCATGTTCAACAACCCCGCCGGCCTCACCAAAGCAGGCCGCAACCTCCTCCTCGCCTCAGAAGCCTCCGGTGAAGCCATCGAAGGAATCCCCGGCGAAGGCGGACGGGGCACCCTGGCCCAAAGCTACCTCGAATCCTCCAACGTCCAAATCGTCGAAGAAATGGTCGCCATGATCACGGCCCAACGAGCCTACGAAGTCAACACCAAAACCATCCAAACCTCCGACGACATGCTCTCCCAAGCCAACCAGCTAAAACGATAGAAAAGCCTAATTAAAAGCCCCAATATATAACCCCAATAAAAAACCAAAAACATCAACAACCCTTAAAACAAACCAATTATAAGAACACAAAATAAAGCAGAAAAGATCTTTTACGAGTAAGCTTCCTACCTACTCATAAATGATCTTTTCTGCTTTTTAAAAGCAAAAAATAAGAAGAAAAACAGGATTTAGCATCTCTAAGAAGAACAATTCTGATTAGAAGAATAATGCACTAAATGGATTAAAATAACGTCCATCGCTGATGAAATTTTTCAAGTGATTAGCAAAAACCAAAAGTACCTGCGTTATCAAAGCCGAAGGAGGGCTACCACTTGAATAGATTCCAAAAAACAATAACAATCCTAACACTGCTCACCTTCATCATAACCCTTTTGCCCCTAGGAACCCTCTTTGCCCAGGACCCCGTGCCAACAGTCACCCAATTTAGCTACCAAGCACCTATTATCGAAGAAGACAGACCCAGCGTCACCTTTCCCATTACCATTCGCGGAACCAATCTCAACACCGTAAACCGCTTCACCATCAGACTAACCTCACTAACACGCCAATACAACGTCAACGTCACATCACAAGGCGCCAACATCATTCAAGGAACCGTAACCATCCCAGCAACACAAGCATCAGGCACCTATTTAGGGCTGGTTATGGGTGATCAATTTATCCGTGAAAACATCTTTTACTACCATGGCAACACCGTCGAGAACAACCATCTATTTGTAGAAGGACAACAATGGGCCAAGCACGATCAGCGAACAGCCATTTATCTACATAACTACGGCTTCTGGACCCTTCAGAATACAGCGCAGCTAGAAAGTGTAGAAAGAATCCTGCGATTTGGCACCATTAACTATACGGTTTTGACCTCGGACGACGAGTCCGATACCCCCTCCGCTGAAGCAGACAACTTCATTGCCAAGCAATCAAGGCTGCCAGGCCAAGACGATACAGCACCAGAAAACTACATCAAATTCTACACACCAGAAAGTAGCATCAAGGAATATGCGATCCAGCTAGTGCGCATCTTAAAGTACGAATCAGCAACCACAACAGGTCAACCCGTAGAGACACTGATCGAAGAAGTATCCGAAGTAAGAAACAAGTTCTCATTACAAGGAGAACCATCCCATCCACCCATAATCCATAACATTACCGCAAAGCCTCTTGATACCATAGCAGAGACAGAGATATCACTCCAATACAGAGACAACAACATACAACCAGCCCGTGATTACGTCGAAGTCCTCATTGCAGCAAAGCAGCTAGAAAAAGTAGGCGACAACTACTTTCCCAGAAACCACTCCCTCCTTATCAAAGGCGAAGAGATCCCGATGTACAAAGCGACCGATCAAGTCGATACCGATGAGATCAGCCACTGGTACGCCCGCATCCCCCGTACCATCGCCACCAAAAGAGAAACAGCCTCAGCAACAATCCTGCGCAGTGACCGTGAATACTCCCTACCTTTCACCGTCACCCTCTGGGCCGATCCCTACCATCGCGACAACAACTACCTCTACGTCAACAGACCCATGACAGCAGGGCAGATCTGGCTCAAAAGAGGAGACAACGCGCCCATAGAAATATTCGGCAACCACAACGCCTTCGCCCTCGATCGAGATAACATCGAAGTGCGAGTCGGAGATTACGAAAACCAAGGCGCCATCGCCAAAATAGATCGTACAAACTCAGGTAACAACCGCATTGTCATAACGATAGGAGACCTAGACAACGTACCCCTCAACGAACCCGTCCCCCTCTGGATCATGAGCCGCTACGGCAGATCCCAAGTCGACACACCTGTCTACTTCTACTCCGACGAAAGCATTCCAGAGATCCAAAGCGTCAATGTTCTGTCAGTCAACGGCATCGAAATAGACCAACCAGGCAAAACACCAAGAGCCGTAGAGCGCAATGCCCAGGAAGTTGTCATTGAAATTATGGGAAGAAACTTCGTCCAAGGCGTAACATCTGTAGAAATCGGCGACTACAAAATCCCAGCAACGGCTGACGACATACTCCAAATCGATGGTGCCGTAGGACGTATGCTTGTAACCTTACGGAACACACCCCAACTAGCAGCCCAACCAGGCCAATGGCCTATCAAAGTCACCAACGGCACAGGCATTAGCGTCGCCACGGCAACAGAGAAAGTCCAGTACACCAGCGACCCCAAAGACGAAGACAAGACGAAAAGAACCGAACTGATCCAAGAAGACGCATTTGCCCACATCGTCGGTGGCTTCCGCTTCTTATCGGTGCCTGACTTTCCCACACTACCGCACCGCGGAGACCCAAGAAACTGGTCCACCTGGAGAATCGACCCCGCCTTGGTCAGTGACTATCGAGTCAGACTCAGAGAAGTCGTCGAAACACCGACCGACGTCCTTGACATCCGTGGCGGTCACATCATCAGGCTGAAAAACGGCCAGGACTTCTACCGCGTCTCCAAAGGCATCAACAGTGAAACGAACATGGAAGAATGGCTCGTGCCTAGAGTCTTTATCCAATACGCAGTAGGCGCCGAAGAACCTAGAAAAAGAGAAGTGCCCGCAAAAGACATATTCACACCAGAAAAGCTATCAACAGAGCTTGCCTTTCGTTTGCCCGACTTAACGACCAACATAACAGGAGATCCAGAACGCCTCATTCCTGATTCGATCTTCACTATCAGCCCTTCCGTTTACGTCGATCTACTTATTGAAAACCCAGACGGCCAACAAGTCCTCTTGCCACAAGCACTAGAGATCGTAGACCGCAAAAGCGAGCGGCCTGTCATTGACTTTTTCACACCGGAAATCGTCCAGAATAGCAACGACAAAACAATTATGATTACAGGACAAAACTTTCAAGAATCCCTAGACATGAAACCAAGAGTATACATGGGCTTTTTCCCTGTATCAGACGCCAAGCTCTCCTATATTAGTAGCGAGCGGCTGAAGTTTCAGTCAGTCAGTCAACAGTTCATAGAAGGATTCCAAGACGCAAGAGAAGTACCTATTATCGTCGTCAACCCCGACGGCACAGCCGCAAAACCAACAAAGACGATCATCATCATACGCCCGCGAGGCAACGAGCCCCAAATCACAGACATAGCCCCTCGCTTTGGCCCAGCTCGATCCGATGAGAAGCCCTTTATCTATATCAAAGGGGAAAACTTCAAGCCCACCGGAGTAGGGCGGGTACTTACGAACATCTACATCGATGAATTTGAAGTCTTTCCTCGCGAAGAAGGCACTGCTTTGCCCATAGAAGGGATCGACTACTTTCACACCAACGAACTCATTGCCTTTCCTTTGCCGAACATCCCAGAGGCCCGCAAAGACATGACCATTTTCCTTCAATTTTCTGATGACACAGCCGCTTGGTCGCCTTTTGATCTCTATATAACCCCCATAATGACAGTCAACCCTGTCGTTCCTGCCTTTGGACCTGCCGCCGGATCAGGACTGCCCATGTCTGATGTCATCATCACCGGTCAAGGCTTTGGCACAAGACCAGAAATCTACGTAGGTGGCGTCAAAGTCACTCAATTTAACGCCACGCCCAACGACAGAACCCTCATGTTCAAAATGCCGCCCCTACCAGCGGGCAAGTACCCCATTACCATCGTCAACCCTGACAGCAGAGCCATCGGCTCAACACCAGCGCCTTTTGAATACCGCAGCGGTACCATCGCCGGCACCCCTGCTATCTCCAATATCTGGATTGATGACAACGCCGCACCGCCAGCAACGCTACGCTCCGTAGGGGGTCAGAAAATCGTCATCGAAGGCTCTCTCTTTTTCGTACCTGGCACAGAATCAACAGGCACCAATCCAGCCGACTGGAACCGAGAAGAGTGGCCTCGCGTCATTATCGGAGGCAAAGAAATCGACTTTGGCTTTACGGATCCTCAAAAATCAGCCCTTCTTGAAAGCCCACCCACAAGCGACCGCATTATCTTAAAAGCACCACCCTTTGACAAAAACTTTTTTCCAACCAACGAAACATCGCGCCTCGTGAGCTTGCAAGTACTACGATCCGATGGCGCCATCGCCTCAAGCCCCATGACAATCACCCGCACCGTCCCGCGAATTGAAAGCATTAGCCCCTGCGGCGCCGACGTAGCCTTGAGCGGCGAGGAAAGACCCTACATTTACATCACCGGCATGGACCTGCATCCCGATATGATCCTTCGCTTTGGCCAAGACGTTCCCGGCCGGAGCGAACCTGGCGATGGACCTTTTGACGTTTATGCAGGCCAGGGCGAAGACAACATCATAGAACTCGCTTACCAGCCTGATACAAGACGAAGCATCTACAAAGTACGAGTGCCCCAAATGTACGGCAACGCTACGTATAACCTCTATGATCCCGACAACCCATCCACGCATTGGATACCCATCCGGATCTTCAACCCCGATGGACAAAGCGTGCAGTGGACCGAACGCTTCCGCCTCTTTAGAGACGAAGAAGGGCCTACCATAACGGCCATAGAGCCCCAAAAAGCCTCAGCCATCGGTGGTACTGTCATCCGAGTTACCGCAACGAACTTCCTCATCGACTGGACCGACAAAACCCAATGGCCATCCTTTTCCTTTGGTGGCATCGTCGTCAAGCCCAACACAACAACACCGGTCAACTACCCCGTTGACCCAGCGAGAAACCAAGAACAAGAACTAGTACGACTAATCCAACACGCCGATACCCTACAGGAAGACTGGATCTGGGAAGTCGTCGTACCAGAGTACCCCCTCCGATCAGGCGTCGAAGAACAAGAAATAGATTTTATCATCATCAACCGTAACAACTGCACCAGCCATGTCATAGAAAAAGGCTTTACCTACACGCGCCCTGTCGGCAACTTACAACTGCGCTCCATCACACCAGACCGTTCGCCCCTAGAAGGCAATATTACCGTCACCCTTCGATCACGCATCACAGCCAATACACCACAACAACTTGGCTCTCCCGGCTTTATAGAAAAAGACGGTCAGATACCACGCGTCTTCTTCGGCACCCTAGAAGCCACTGTAACGAGAGTAACGCCTCTAGAGCTTACCGTTGTTGTTCCACCGCAGCAGGCTGGAAAAGTCGACATCATTGTCATCAACCCCGATGGATCCCAGGGCATCCTTCCACAAGCCTTTACCTATGCTGACATGCCGATCATCGAAGGAATCTTACCGGCCAGCGGACCCCAAAGCGGCGGTACTCTCGTTGTCTTGCACGGTCGAGGCTTTTCCCCCAATGCACGAGTCACCTTCGGCAACGCACAAGCTGAGATTCGCTCCATTCGACCCCACGAAATTGTCCTAGTCACTCCCCGTGGGCCAGCTATTCCCAACAACGAGACAAGAATTACCGTCAACATCACCATTACCAACAGCAACAACGAATCATATACCTTGCAAAATGGCTTTACCTATTACCAAGACGGCGGCTTACCAGAAGAAGCGCCCCAGATTCTAGCCAGAGCCATCGATAGAAGCACCATACGAGTCACCTGGAACGACGCCATTGCCATGGCCACAGCCTACGAAGTCGAAATCTCCGAAGGCAACCAAGGCAACTTCCGCTTGTATGACCTTGTAAAAGCAGCAGACTTTCCCAATGATCAATTCTACATCCTCGTCAAAAACCTCAAAGCAGAAACCCGGTACTACTTCCGCGTTCGAGCCATCTCAGCAGCAGGCACAGGACCCTTCTCAGAAGCCGTCTCCGCCACCACAACCCGAGAAAGCGGCTGGGAAGGCTTCGCGCAACCAGAACAAGAAATTATCACCATGCCCGGTGGCCTACGCCTGCTCCTACGACAAAATGCCGAAAGCTACTATGACCTGCGCCGAGGAGACCTAGGAGCCGCCGCCGTCAAAGCAATCACCTTCGCCCCAGCCGCCCAAGACTTTACCTCACCCGTACTGCTTGACAACGGCCCATGGAAAGTACTCTTACCACCAGGCGCCCTACAAAGCAACGCCACATACCTGACCGACAGCCACGTCACCATTGAAGTCCAAATCGTCAGCGGCGTAGAAGCCGATCGCATCCTCCTCCAGAACCGCTACCGCCAACCCCTAGCCCCACTATACGAATTCAAAATAACCTACGACAGAGGCACCACAACCTTCACACCGGCCATCTACCAACAACCAATAACCCTCACCCTCAACTACCAGAACCTACCCTTTGGAAGACAACCGAACCTCTACTGGTACGACGGAACCAACCGCAACTGGATCAAGATAAACAGCTACGCCGACCCCATCGCCCTCTCAGCCCCCATCACAAGAGCCGGCCTCTACACAATCTTTGCCGACTAACCCACGAGAAGCAATCACAACAAAAGCCGAGCCGTACGCCCAGTCCCAGAGGGTCTTTTAAAAGTTACAACAAAAGCAAAAGTACCTGGGGCAGGCGTTTATAATTCCTGGAGAGAGGACTTCAGACCCCAGCCATCGGCAGCTTTGCTGCCGCCCATGGCGTGGGATGAGTCCGTTCGGAAGGAATTATAAACGCCTGCCCCCACCACAAGGTTACGTCACGAACCAAACCAAGTAAGCAAAATTAGGTAGGTACTAACCATGAAAGAACGGACAAAGCCCAAAAAACCACTCCAAGCAGGCATACTAGCCTGCCTTTTTACCCTTCTAGCCCTCGCCCAGCTAGGAATCACGAAAGGGGAAGCAGCCCCAGAACAACCAGCAACCCTTCTACCATCACAACTACAAGGAACACCTCTGGCCCAGAGCCTACTACGCAATGGCACTTTTAACGACAGCGCCAACCACTGGGCCGCAGAAGCACTCTTCACAGCCGGCGTCTTCGGCGCTCTCAAAGCAGACAACCAGGGCAATGTCAACCCAGACCAAAGCCTGACGCGGCGCGACGCCCTACTTGCCATCGCCCACCTTGCCCAATGGATGGCCCCCATCCAAAGCCAAGAACCCCAATCGCCGCCAAACCTTCCACGTATCACCTGGAGCGATCGTCTAATCCAACAAGCCAAAGATCAAGCCCTCTTTGACCCCCTTAGCAACGCCTACAACGCAGCAGTCGAAGACCCCTACTGGGAGGAAGCCGTTACGCGCCAAGAAATGGCCCTATGGACAGTCAAAGCCTTGGCCATACCACCGATTTACCCACCCGAACAAGCCCAGATCTATAACTTTCGAGACTGGCCAGAAGTAGCAACAGATTCAATCCCTTATATAGAAGCAGCCCTCCAAGAAGAGATCATTCGTGGCACCTTCCAAAATGGCCTTGGCTCCCTCCATCCCAATCGCCCCATGACTCGAGCAGAAGGCGCCACGATCGTTCAAAATAGCATAGCCAAAGCAGCTGCCTTACAAGGGCGTGCCCCTTTTATCGCCAGCGTCTTTGAAACAGAGCGAATTGGCGCTGGCCCAGGCGCACCAGCAGAACGACAGATTTACCTCGTAGGACCTGCCGGTGAAGCCATCACCTTAAAGGTCCAGGGATCCCAACCAGGCGCCTCTCAAGGCACCAACGTAGCCCTATGGAAAAATGGCCCCACCCTTACCGTTGCGCTAGAACGGGGTGATCAAGTCGAACTCTACCCCCTTCGCTATCCCACAGCGGAAACCCCCGCAGAGCCTATGCCGATCTTTTTTGGCCGCGTCCTTACCAACACAACGACCATGGAAGGTCTACTCATGGGCTATGAAGCACCAGAAAACAACAACCAAGGGAACGGCCAGGGACGCCTTTTCTACCAAGACCTCAGTGGTCAACTGCGCCAAGCCTATATTGCGCCAGCCTACCGTCTCGATGTCAACGGCTTACCCCAACCATTAAAAAACATTCCCAACGGAACCTTCATCACCGGTCAAGCCGTCGGTGACCGCATCATCCACTTGCAAGCAGAACTGATGATGCCCCAAGGCATAGCAGGCGCCGTACCAGAACATAGCCTCACCCAACAAGGCAGAGT
The DNA here is from genome assembly GCF_009649955.1 of Heliorestis convoluta. Taxonomy (NCBI): domain Bacteria; kingdom Bacillati; phylum Bacillota; class Clostridia; order Eubacteriales; family Heliobacteriaceae; genus Heliorestis; species Heliorestis convoluta. The sequence goes on from NZ_CP045875.1 coordinate 1,001,843, forward strand.
GCGCCACCTGACCGAACAAGGCATCCACATCGTTGACAACCAGGGCCGAGAGCTTTACTACCCCTTTTCCCCAGCCCTGCAAGTGCGCCAAGGCCAACAGATCCTTTCACGGAGCGACATAGGCATGGGTGATCCCGTTACGCTGCGCATGTCAGAATACGGCAGTCTCGAAGTGACGCGCCTAGACATCGCCGAGACCAATCGCCTCATTGCAGGCGTATACATCGGTACCCTTGCCTTTATCAACCCTGTAACAGAAGTGGCCACCATCAGCAGCGTTACGCGCCTAGCCGGTTCTCCCACAGCACCATCTACAAACCCAGCGAACCCAGATCGGATCACAGTACAACTGCGGAACATCCAAGACTTTTCCATACAAGGTCGACCCGTAGCGAAGCAGGACTTCTTACAAGGCGCCCGAGGGCAGCAAGTGATCTTCAGTGCAGAAGAAAGATTTGGACAACTCGAAGCAAATCGCTTTGTTGTCTTACAAGGACAGGGAAGAACAGTCCATGATCGCATCACCATCGTAAGCCCTCATGATGGCACCGTCAGTTTGCACCACAATCAAATCGACCTCACCGCAGACAGCACAACCATCGTGCTGCGCAACGGTCGCCTCGTTGACTTGCATGACCTAGAAATAGGTGACGCCGTCATGGCCTACATGGATGAAAAAGCCACCAGCAGCCGCGCTGCACTATTGGTCGTAGAAAGAGACTTTGTCCAAGTCGTAGCAAGCAACGACGGCCCCGTCCAAGGAACTATCAAGAGAATCAACAACGATAGCTCCATTGAACTCGTTCTCTACAGCCGCTACCGTAACAACAGCTGGGAGCCCTATCAGCAAGGCAACAGAACCATCACCATCAAAGCCAATCGCAATAGCCTCATTCAGGACTTCCGTAGCAATCTCACCGAAAGAACCATACCGCTTAGCGAATTTATGATCCTCGGAACAGATGGCGAATACAACCACAATCATATCTACGCCTACATTCAAGATGGTCATATCGTCACGCTAAACCTTTATGCACCAGCGCCGTACACAACCCAGAACCCACCGGAAAGAACTTCCTTAGCTCGCATTGACAACATCGATAGAGCAGCAGGAACAATCCGAATCAGCAGCATCCGAGACTGGTCTGATGAAGATCGTCGCTGGACGACAAACCCTGACAGTCTGACCCTGAGGGCACAGCGAGCCATTGTTATAGAGAATAAAACGAGAAGCCACTTTGACCGTCTTAACAGTGGCATGGAGATAATGGTTATACGCCATCCCAGCCGTCAAGAAGCCTACTACATCCTGATTCCATAAAGGCAAGAATAAGGGAGACAGAGCCGATGCACGAAAGAAAGGTATCCATGAAGGAAAAAGAGCAATACGAAAAGCAACAAAAAAAGCATAAGATCCAGCCCGTCCTTGCCGTGGCCCTACTACTATCATGGCTACTCGTCGCCTTCCCGGGCATTGCCTTTGGTGAATCGAGCCATCTGCCTCTGCAAGGCGGCATCGCCAATGAATATGACTACATTGAATACGTCTACCTCAATGGCACCCCCCTACGAATGGAAGGCAAAGTCGTCGTCAACATCAGCGCCGGACGGGGTGATACAACAACAACACGATTTACCTATACCCTCACCGACCCCTCGGGACAGGACTCTCTTCGGCGCTCTGTCACCTATGTAGAAATGGCAGCGCAGCGGGAAGATCACAACCAAGTGGTTCGTACATCCCAAATTGATCGTATCACCGAAACGGTGCAGCTCGACGGTGTGACCTTCAAGCTGGAAGACGGACGCCTTTCCAAATCCGTCATCATCGACAAGCACCCTGTCGTCAACTACTACAGCGGCAACTGGGAAGGTCGTAAGATCTACAGCGTCAACGGCAACGAAGGTCGCCTGACCGTAGAAATTTCCGGTCACACCGTTGGCTACGACAACAACTGGGGCCGGTCCGAAAAACAACAAATGACCCAGATCCTACGTTACAGTCCCAACCAGGCCGTAGCCGCCGCCTCGGGAATGACCGCCTGGGATGGCATCGTCGACTACACCACCAACTTATCCACAGACCGCACCATCAGCTACCAGAGCAACGATCCCACCCACATCAGCTTTCGCGGCGGCTACCTAATCAGCGAGCAAGGCAGCTCCTCCATACGAACCCACTATGACTTACCCTTAACTACCAACAGCAACAATAACAACACTTTCCGTAACCTAGGTAGCAATCACTGGGCTTTACAGACAGCACCACGCATTCAGCGCATGTACGTGCCCAACTACCAAGATGTACGCGGCTACTGGGCTGAGTCATCCATCAACCTTCTCGCAGGCGTCAAAGCCTGGGATGAACCAGAAGGATACTTCGGTCCACTACAACCCATTACACGGCTTGACTTCGCACGAGCTTTCGTGCAATCTCTCGGTGTCATTGCACCGGAAGGCCCCTCAGGCATGATCGCCTACACAGCCGGCTATCCCAACCTGCCTCTACCAGGTGAAAAAGCAGTCCGGCAAACAACAGCCCAACGCCCTTCGAGCACCCGACCTTACGACGGCGCCACCGGTACACCCAGGCAAAGAACAAGAGCTGACGCCATGCCTTTTGTCGACATTACACCATCCATAACAGGCCATGACGAAGTTCGCCTGGCCTATGCCGCCAATATCATGGCAGGGGTCAGTGCAACGCGATTTGACCCCTACGGACTCCTAACACGAGAACAAGCAGCCACCTTAATCGTCCGAGGTCTAGGTCTTACATCGCTGGCACCATCGGCTCCTTTTGCCATGACCTTTCTCGACGATCACCACATTAGCCCCTGGGCACGAGAATCAATCTACGTAGCCCAGCGGCTCGGAATCCTCACCGGCAACAACGGATACTTTCGACCCCAAGACACAATGACACGTGCCGAAGCTGCCACTGTCTTAATGCAATCGATCAGCTTTTTGCAACATACCTTGAAGCACGATTACTATTAATGAAATAAAAGAAGAAAGAACAGAAGATAAGAAGAAAGGAGGAGGGAAGGGATGAACCAGAAGTGGGAAAAGAAAGGAAAAATCATCACCACACTATGCATAGCCCTACTTTTGACACTCGCACTGGCTTTCACCATCCCAGGTGCCCTCGTGGATGCAGAAGCCAATCCTTCCTCAACCCAAAACAATGACCTGCGCCTATACGTCGTTGTCTCGAACCTGAATTTCGCTACCATCGATCTCAGTGTTATCGATCTCGTTCTTTTTGACGGGGTAAGACCCTTTCTTGTCATCGATACAACAGAGCGAAATCGCATCAATGCCTCTCCTAGCGATCTCGTCCTAGCCTGGGATCCGGCAAAAGGCTTGCCCAACGATCCAGCCAGTTATCTGCAATACTACACACGGCTTAATGATCTGATTAGAAACTTTGCAAACATTTTTAACACAACAACCATGCCCGACATCCGCATTGTCCTCTGCAACGGTAGCGAATGCAAAACCTTCTATGTAAGTGAGAATCTAGAAGTACAACCGCCTGCCCCGGATCCGTCAACGCCCGATCCAGACCCCAATCCACCACCTACGACGCCCTCTATACCCATCGCCATTGACATCACCAATATCACCATCGTCGGCACCAACCAGGTGAAAATAGAATGGAATTACAGCGGACCCAACGAGATCAAAGGCTTCCGTATTACCAACAGTCGCAACAACAGCACGGGCGTCCCATTGCACAGCAACATACTCCCTCGCACCGCACCGCGGCACCATACCTTAACATTGCCTGACGGTACTTACGATCTAGCCGTAGAAGTCATTGACAACAATGACCAGCCCATTGGCGCAACACCTGTGAAAACTTTTCTCGTCGACCCCTTGGCGCCACCGACGAACTTACGAGGCTATGCCACCGACTACAACGAAATCCTCTGGGAATGGACCAACAATTCCTTTAGTCACAACGGTTTTAACTTATACGATGAAGCAGGCCACCTGCTCGCGAGAATTGAACCGGATCGTACTTTTTACCGGGAAACAGGCTTAGAAGAAGGCAGGCTCTATCAACGCTACCTAAGAGCCTATCGCAATCGCGACGGACTGAACCCCTACCGAGAAGGCGCCAGATCCATAACCGCTTCAGCACGCACAGACAGTCGAGTCGGCAGTGGCAGTAGCACCGAACGAGTGCGCATCGCTGACGCCATCGACGATGCCTTAGACGAATACTTTGAAAGCAGAGACGTACTCATCATTCTTCGCAGCGACATTGATCGCCGCTCTAACTTCGTTATCAATACATCGATGAATCGCATCATTGCCTTTCCCCATAACGCCCTCAGCGACTATGGAACAGGTCATGTACGAATTTACACAGACGAAGTAGAACTGCGCATCCCAGCCCGCTGGCTTCGCCGAGGCACCTCTTCCGGTGGCGTGGCTGTAGCAATACGCGAAGCACAGGGCGTTGCTGGAGCACCTGTCGGTAGAGTCCGCGTTAGCCCCGTTCTAGAATTCGATATAGTACGCTATGTCCTATCATCACGAAGCGGATCGACCATTAACTCTTTTTCTTCCAGTGAACCCGTTCTCATGACCTTCTCTTTTCGAAGCAGTCAACTCTCCAATCCCACTTCCTTGAAAATCTTTCGGCAAAACGGGAACACCTGGGAAGAAGTACCGAGTACTGTCGACCTCGCCAGCGGAACGATAACGGCAGAAGTCACGCGCTTTAGTCGCTTTGCACTTTTTGAAGTGCCTTCAGGAATGTGGAACAACTATGGAGGAATGGGTCAACCTCATGGCAGCACCCCCATTTCCCCTTATCCTATCTATCCCCAATATAACTCTCCTCTTCAACCAACCTATTTCCCTGCGGGCTATCCCCCCAACTACTTTGCGCCCTCTTCATCGCCCGTTGGCTACGCGCCTCACTTCGGGTATCAAAACCCCTATGAGGCCGCCGCTCCTTTCTTAGACATCATCGGCCACTGGGCTCGTCCACAAATCGAAGAAATGGCTCGACGTGGCATCATTCGCGGTACAGCCTATCGAACCTTCGAACCGGATCGCATCATCACCCGTGCTGAATTTATCACCTTGCTGGTCAATGCCACAGGAAGCGTCTACAGCTTACCAGGAACAGCACCTTTTAGCGATGTTCGATCCGATGACTGGTATGCTGGGTCTGTAAGAATAGCCCTGCAAAGAGGCATCATCACCGAAAGATCGGGCTCTTTCCACCCCAACAGCCCCATACTTCGACAAGATATGGCTGCCTGGACAGGAAGAACCTTGCAAGGAAGAACAACGTACAGCACCGGAATGAGCCCCGAAAGCTTGCGAGATTGGAACCAAGTGTCTCTTCACATACGCAGCGACGTCGCTAGAGTACTCCAAGCGGGCATCATGCAAGGACGACCCGGCAATGTCTTTGACCCCCATGGCAACACCACCCGAGCCGAAGCAGCGACCATTATCTTTAATTTCTTAGAGCGGACGCGATAAAAAACCTTGCCAACTCGACCACGGGTTGGCAAGCCATCCCCATACGTGTTAAAATACGGCTAGATTTGGATGTTATAACAGGAGAAGAGATGGCGTGGCGACGATAGTGCTTTCCGGTTACTACGGTTATGAAAATGCAGGCGACGAAGCCCTTTTGCGAGCAATGATCGCTTCTTTGCGGCGCCTGCGACCGAACATAGAAATCATCGTCCTTTCGGGCAAACCGGAGGCCACTGTGCGCGATCACGACGTACAAGCCATATATCGATACAACCCCTATGCCGTCCTCAAAGCCCTCCGCCAAGCCGACCTCGTCATTAGCGGCGGCGGCAGCTTGCTCCAGGACGTAACGGGCAAACTCACCATTCCCTACTACCTGCTCATCGTAGCCCTCGCCAACCGCATGCAGCGCAAAGTCATGTTCTACGCCCAAGGCATCGGCCCCGTACAAGGCAACTTCGGCAAAAGCCTGATCCGCCATATCGCCAACGACGTAGACATCATCACCCTCCGCGACATCGCCTCGGCCGAGCGGCTCCGAGAAATGGGCGTGAACAAGCCCATGATGAAAGTAACAGGCGACCCCGTCTTCGCCCTGTACCCCCTAGCGATCGAAGACTTAGAACGCAACAAGGCGCAAGAAAGCAACGGCATATCACCAGCATCCCCATCCCCGTCACAACAACAACCACCAACAACACAAAAAGCGCGAAAAGAAGCCGTCTTTAGCCTCCGCCCCTTCCAAAGCGGCGGCCAAGCCGAACAAGCCTGCCTCGAACTAGCCAGACACCTCCTAGAACAGAACTGGCGCGTCACCTTCCTCCCCATGCACGCCGGCGAAGACGTCACCATGGCCCAGGAAATGACCCGCCACCTCGATCACCCCAACGCAGAAGCCATCACCGATGACCTTCACTTCGAACAAGCCCTCCGCGTCATCGCCCGCTCCCAACTCTTAATCGGCGTACGACTTCACTCCCTCATGTTCGCCACCCTACTCGGCATCCCCATCATCGGCATCTCCTACGACCCCAAAGTAACAGGCTTCCTCCAAGAAACGAACCGCCCCGTCTTCGGAGACCAAGAAACCCCCCTCACCGGCCAAGCCTAATCCAAGAAACCGAAAGAATCACAACCCACTACGAAGCAGAAACCCAAAAAGCCCACCACTGGGCCCAACACTTCAAAACCAAAGCCGAAGAAACAGCCCAAATCGCCATATCCATGATCGAAAAAAATAAAAAATAAAAAAAACCTCTGTGCCCTCTGTGTCTCTGTGGTTATTTCTAAAGTGGTTATCTCTAAAAAGGAAGAACAACCATGCAAGCAAGAATAAAAATCCTAGGCACCCCCATCGACCCCGTCACCATGGCCCAAGCCATCGAAAAAGCAAAAGAAATGCTCCACCAAGGCGGCTACCACCAAATCGTAACCGCCAACCCCGAAATCCTATACCAAGCCCAAAAAGACCAAGAACTACAAAAAATCCTAGAAGAAGCCTCCCTCGTCACAGCCGACGGCATCGGCGTCGTCTGGGCATCTAGAAAACTTGCCACACCTGTGCCCGAACGCGTCACAGGCATCGACCTCATGGCCAGCCTGCTAGAAGAATCAGCCCAGCAAGGCTGGCCTTGCTTTTTCCTCGGCAGCGCCCCTGGCATCGCCGAAAAAGCCGCCGAAAAACTCAAACAAAAACACCCCACCCTCCAAATAGCAGGCACCCAAGACGGCTACTTCCCACCAGAAAGAACCGAAGAAATAACACAAAGAATCAAAACAAGCCAAACCAAAATCCTCTTCGTCGGCCTGGGCGCCCCACGCCAAGAACGCTGGATCCATCAATTCATAGAAAAAGCAAAAAGAACAAGCCACCAACCCCTCATCGCCATCGGCATCGGCGGCAGCATGGACGTCCTCGCCGGCAAAACAAACCGAGCCCCCCAATGGATCCAAAAACTCCACCTAGAATGGCTCTACCGCCTCAGCAAAGAACCCCACAGAATCAAACGACAACTGAACCTACCCCTATTCGCAATAGAAGTCCTAAAGCAATCAAGAAAAAAGTAAACCAAATTGCACTAAACACTTTAATAGAACTAGTACAAGTAAAACGTCCCTTTTAGCTACCCAAAGCAAAATGTATCAGGGGCAGGCTTTTTAATTCCTGGAGAGAGGACTTCAGACCTCAGCCATCGGCAGCTCCGCTGCCGCCCATGGCGTGGGATGAGTCCGTTCGGAAGGAATTAAAAAAGCCTGCCCCCACCACAAAGCTAAGGACAACAGATAACACGGAGGTCATCAGATGCCCAAAAGACCAACCCAGGTCCTTTTTCTGGTTTGCCTCTTCACCATCACCCTGCTACTAACAAACCCCCTCACCACAGCCGAACCAACCCCCCAACTCCTAGCCGATCGCAGCCGCGACGGCATCGGCGCCGCCCTCGTTCACACACCGCACCTCATCCACAGCCAAGGCATCACAGGCCGCGGCGAAACCATCGCCTTAGCCGACAGCGGCCTCGATAGAGGCGACATCAACAACCTACACCCCGACTTCCAAAGCCAACCAGGACAAAAGCCCAAGATCCTCACCATCCAATCCTGGTCCAACGGCCCCACGGCCGACACCATCGGTCATGGCACCCACATGGCCGGCATCATCGCCGGAACCGGCGCCGCCTCAGCAGGACAATACAAAGGCATGGCCCCCGATGCAAGCCTCTACATCCAAGCCATCGTCGACGAAGACGAACAAATCAAAGCACCGGATGACCTAAGCCGCCTTTACCTTCCAGCCTACCAAGCTGCCAGCTACATTCACGTCAACGGCTGGGGCACACCGGGCAACCGCTACAACAGAGGCGCCTACCAGACCGATCGCTTCATGGCCAACTACCCCGACTTCCTCGTCCTCTTTGGTGCCGGCAACGACGGGCCCGAAGAAAGAACCCTAACCGGCGAAAGCAATAGTAAAAACGCCCTCGTCGTCGGCGCTTCCCCCGGCAACCGCGGCCTTAACGACAACAACATGGCCCATGACGAGGCCCAAGCAGCCGCCCTATCCAGTCGCGGACCGACCCTCGACGGACGAATCAAGCCCGATCTTATCGCACCGGGCACCGGCATCATCTCTACAGCCTCGTCCATGATAGAACCAGAAAAACACTACACCATCGATCAAGGAACGAGCATGGCCGTTGCCACCACAGGCGGTGCCGCTGCCCTCCTACGACAATACTTTCGCGAACGAGAAAGCATCAAACCGTCATCAGCCCTGTTAAAAGCAGCCCTCATCAACGGCGCACGCTTTGAAGGAGAAGCCGATCCCCAGCTACATAACAGAGAAGAGCGAAGCCCCCTCCATCAAGGCAGCGGCTTTGGACTCTTAGACATCGGCCGAACCCTCATCGCCTTCCAAGAAAAACTCTTCACCTATGAAGACGTAACCATAGGCCTTCAAGAAGGCAAAGTCTACCCCTTCACCGTAACAGCCCATCCCGACTTGGGCCCCTTAAAAATCACCCTCAGCTGGACAGACCCCGCCGACGAGACAGGAACAGGTCGCCTCGTCAACGATCTCGATCTAGTGGTTCTCGATCCAGAAGGACAAGCCTACGTAGGCAACAACCACCTGGCCATCGAAGGGCCCGATCGACGCAACAACGTAGAGCAAGTGATCATCCCAAAACCCAGGGCCGGCGAATACACCATCGAAGTACGAGGACAGAAAGTACAACCGCAAGGCCAACCTTTTGCCCTCGTCATGGGACAAGTTCCTGCCGAAGAAATCCTACATACCGATCCTGCAACAACAGCACCCAACAATGAAGCAACGCCCCCCCTCATCGTCGCCATCAACGATCAGGTTAAAAAGCTTCAGCCAGAGGACCCAGCATATCAGGACCTCCCCGCAGGCCTGCTCACCTACCGAGGTCCCTATCAACGCTACGCCGCCTTGCGCATCGTCGAAGAACAAGCCATCGAGATGGGCACACTCTCAGGAAGAGCCTACATTACACCAGTACACCCTGAGCGGCGCCATGAAAGCTACCCCCTCGCCGCAGAAGGAAAGATCTGGATTAATAACACCATCGTTCCCACTTGGCTACCTTGGGCCAAAGGCGCCAAAGCCACCATCTGGCTTGACCAACTCCGCCAAGAAGCCCTACAAGTGAAAGCCTCCTACGACACCATTGAAGGAAGAATTCAAGACTGGTCCATCACCGACCGCACTCTGCAACTCTTTGAAGACAACAAAACCTATCTCGTCCACCCCCAAGCCTGGTTAGAATGGCGAGACGAACCCCTTGGCGAAGCCCACGTACCAGGGCCTCTCTTAGAATCACTAGAAACAGCACAAGTCTACGTCGGCAGCACCTTGCGCTTGATCCTCGACCCTGAAAGCAACGACGTCAACTACATTCAAGTCCAACGCACCATGGCCCAGGGCATGATTCAAGCAGCACAACCAGAACAAGGGAGCCTCACCGTCGAAGGCTTCGGACCATTAAAAGTCATGGACCACGCCCCCATCAGCCGCAACGGAGAAAGAGCAAATCTTCGTGATCTCCGGCCCGGTGACTACATCGAAGCCGTTCTTCTACCAGACACCCAAGAAGCCGTCACCATCACCGCCACCAGCAAAGTGCACTGGGGGAAAATCTTCTACCTCTCCGCCCAAGACAAAATCGTCTACTACAGCGACCAATACCAGCGCAGTCACCAACGCCCCATCGCCAACAATGCCAAAATCCAACGCTGGGACATGGCCGTAGACCTCTCCACCATCCCCATCGGCGGCTGGGCTTGGTTTACCTTGAACGCCGAAGGAGAAGTCCAAGCCATCCACCTCGTCGAAACGGAAGCAACAGCAGCCCAACAAGTCCGAAGCATTAACAGACAAACCCAAGAAATCATCACAGAAGAGGACAGAAGATACCGCCTCTTTTCCTTAACCGCCCTCAGCCGCGATGGCCTGCCCATACCCATTACGGCCCTCCAGCGCGGCGAAGCAATCGAAATCACACCTCTCTTTGCCCCAACCTATGAAGAAAGAACATACTACGCCGCCGCCATCACAGCACCAAGAAACCACCATAGAACCACCGAGGATCGAGAAGCAATCGAAATCAACGTCTTCGCTTCCCCCATGGGAGAAGACTTCTACATCTGGGGCCAGACAACAGCCACCGAACTTTACCTCTATCCCACAGCCAGCAACGAACGCATCAGCCTACCCATCCAAAGAGGAACAGGTCAATTTGTCTGGTGGACACGCCCGCAAAGAGAGGAACAAGGCTATCAGCTCGTCGCCCACAACGACCAAGGCGCCGTCGAAGGCCGCTACATCAGCTTGCCACAACGATCGAACAACCGCTTCTACGACCTCCAAGGACACTGGGGTGAAGAAGTCGTCCTACGCTTTGTCCAACAAGGGCTGATCAAAGGCTACGGCGACTACACCTTCCGACCGGAACAAACCATGACCTTGCAAGAACTAGCCGTCCTTTTCTCCCGCACCTTCGGCTGGCCCGAACCAGCCAAAGAAAGTCAACCAAAAGGACAAGCCCGAAGCGTCGCCCCCTGGGCCCAAAGCGCAATCGCTTTTCTCAAGAACCAATACCCCATCATAGCCCAACAAGAAATGGAAAAACCAGTTCAACAACAAGACCTGCTTCACCTGATCGACAACGAAATGAAACGAGCACAACTAGAACCCATTAACTGGCAAGAAAAGCCAGACTACATCTTCGGTACAGGCGGCTACAACCCCGAAAAATCGATCAACCGCATAACCGCCGTCATGCTCCTAGATGCCGTCTTAAAAGCCATCGAAGAAGAACAAAAAAAGAACCCCAAAGGTGCTTAACGAACAAACACCTTTGGGGTTCTCTCTATATCTATAAAATTTCCAATGCCTCCAAGAGACCGCATTGATTCAAAACCAAAAGATCCCTCTGTGCCCTCTGTGTCTCTGTGGTTTTTCTACTCTTTAGCAATCTCCAAAGTAACCACAACCGTCACAGAAGCGGACTCTTGATCCCAAGCCCGCAACTGTCTCTCTAAGCTGGCGATTTTACTTTGCAAAGCCACCAAATCGCTCGAAGTCGCCTGCCCAACTTGCGACTGTAAGTACTGCAAGTGAGCGACCGTTTCTTGATAGCGATTCGTAATATCTTGTGTATCAGAACGCCTCTCTACAGGCGTACCCAAAGCACCTAGAAGGGGTAGAAGCTCAGCCGAGCGATTGTGAGGAATGCGCAAAATCACCGTCTCCATGCGCCGATCTTGCACTTCTTGCAAAGACTGTTCCGCCACAACCCCACCCAGAGCCACCGCATTTGTCTTCACCAGACCAGCGGCGTACTCAAGATCGGAAACTTGATAGCGATAAAAAGCACGCTCCACCGTCTTTTTCTGGCTCAAAAGCATACTTGCTCTCTGATCGCCCATAGAAGCTGAAGACCCACCATCACTTGACGCCGCAGATGCGCCATCACCAGCAGCACCATAAGACCCAGCAGCCCCGGAAGTACCAGCGATAGACCCAGAGCCTGCAGAAGTACTCGGATCAGCATCAGCACCAGATCCGGATCCAACGATGCCGCCCCCGGCAGAACCTTCACCGTTCACACCAGAACCAGCCATACCAACGACGCCATCACTTCCAATAGAAGTATCAGGATCGATACCGAACCCGAGTGTGCCCACTCCATCGGTACCTACAGAGCGATCACCCATCTCCTCAGCGGCTTCACCACCAAGCGCCACAGCACGATGGCCAGCCGGGGAAGGGGAAAGCCCATCTTGAAAGGCCACATAAGCGCCTGTACCCCCAGCAAGAAGAGCAAAAGCCGCCGCAGCAGCGACCCATTGCTTCCAGAAGGGCCTAGAGCTTTTCGCAGCCATAGCCTTCGAATCCGAAACCGTCGAACCAGAAGATCGAGAAGAAACAGTAGAAGAAATTTTATCAAAAGGCAAGGCAGGCGAGGCCACAGTAAGCGGTCGTACCTGTTCAGCTTCAATCCGTGCCATCACTTGTTGTGAAAAATCCTTCGGCGCTTCCATCTCTTGCGGCATACCCTTCAACGTTTCTTCAATATAACGATCCCAAGTAAATTGATTCATTGCCTGTCACCTGCCTTTCTGTCACGAGCAAAAGGAAAATCATACTTTCCCGAAAGCTCTAGAATCTTTTTGCGAAGATTGGATTTGGCTCTATTGATACGCGACTTCACCGTACCAAGAGAAGATTCCGTCGAAGCCGCAATCTCATCGTAAGAATAGCCATAGATCTCACGCATCACCAGCACAGTGCGATGCTCTTCATTCAACTCTAACAAAGCTTTGCGCACCATACCTTGAAACTCTTGTCTCTCAAAAGCCTGATCAGGCCCAACATCATCAGAAGCCACTTCTTTCTTATAAGAAGAAGATTCCCCTTCAATCTCCTGATCGAGTGATTCCAGATAAATGCCCTTTTGCTTCCGCGTCATATTGATCCAAGTATTCACCGTAATCCGATGCATCCAAGTGCCAAAGTCAGACTGAAAGCGAAAAGATCCAATCGAGCGATAAGCTCGCACAAAAGCTTCCTGGGCCAGATCTTGCGCATCATCGGGATTGCCCGTCAAATGAACAGCAAGACCATACACCTTGTTCTGGTACAACTCCACAAGCTGAGAAAAAGCTTGCCCATCACCAGCTTGCGCTGCGCGAATGAGTTCAACATTGTCTATCAGGGCGAATCTCCTCCAATTGCATCCCTGAGTACTCTTCGTATCCAATTAGACAACGAAGAGGTCGGGAAAGTTCCGTACTCGTAACAGCATCTTGATGAATGTACAATGTGCAATGGATCACAGCTACATATAGAAGCAACTGCACAATACAATCTCCATTCTACTATTAAAAGGAACAAAGACAATGGCTAAGTAGAAAGAACAAATTACCATATGCACATAGGACACAAAAGACCCCCCCAAGGCGAAATACTCTTATGACAAGTTAAAGAGGCAAAAACAGTGACAACAACAAAGCCAAGTGGCCTCTAAAAGCTTCAATAAAAAATGAACTTGTCAAGCTCGATGATGAAATGACGGTTCAACGTAATCATTTCTTATTTCTTAAAGGGGGGATGGGGCCAACAGAAAAGAAGGTACTGCTCCAGAGAGCGGATTTTCAGTTTCAAGATTCCTGGCTTTAAGAAACACAGAGCATTCAAATTTAGAAATGAACACAAAAATGGAGGAGAAACAAAAGAATGATTAGCAAAGCTAACAAGAAAATGCTAGCCATCGTGACAGCATTTATGTTTATGTTCACAGTCTTCGCTCCAGTCGGTCTGGTTGGCGAAGCCGAAGCAGCAAGCAAGAACCGTGTTGACCGTGTCGTATATGTAGATAAAGATGAAGATTTTAACGCACTTCCTCGAGTACCTTACCTTATCATTCAAGATGAAGATGGTGACTTTAGCAACGGAGAAAGATTCCGCTTGCAATTGCCGGGTTCTGCTGAATGGAACTTAGCAACTGGTACAGATACTGCTACAACCACTGCTGCTGTAGCGTCTGATGGAATTCACGTAACATCAGGAACTGTTAATTACACAATTAGAGCAATCTCAGATCAGGTTGTTGATGTAACTTTTAACAGCGGCGATATTAGTGGAAACACATTCCACATTCCTTTGAACGTAGACCTAGACAATGCTTCCGGTGAAATCAAAGTAACCATTAACCCAATGGACAGCGCTCTTTCTAGCGGTAGCTTTACATTTGCTGTCGTAGAAGCTGGCGGTACTATTGCAACTGTAAGTGACAAAGAAGATGTTACCAGAGGACCTGCACGTGAAGGTGCTACAATTACACTAGATGAAACAAGAATTGGCGCACTTAGTGGAGAGCAAGTTTTTAGATTGAGACTTCCCAGTGGTTTTGAGTGGGTTACTACTGGGTCTGGCACTGTAACTGAAGCCAATGCCTATAACTTTGGCAATGGCAGCGTTGAACCAGATGTCACGATTCATACTACCAATAACACTAGAACGATTGAACTTCGTGTAAACGTGGCGGCACCATCTGAAGTTTCTAGAGGATACATCACAATTGATCCGGTCTTTAACGTTACTAGAGATGCTAACATGGGAGATGTAAAAGTAGACCTACTCAGCACAAGAGGCGATATCACCGCCATTTCTGGTCTAGTAATTGCAGAGTATCTTGAGCATGGCGTTACTATTTCTATTGATGAAGCGAGAGAGTTCCTTGCAGGTCGAGCTTCTGTAGAGAATCTAGGAAATCTTGATGAAGAAGAATATACAACAGCTACCATTACAATTGAGCAGACTGGTAGCAACGCTTTATTAAATGGACGAATTGTTGAATTTGAACTACCAAGCTGGGTTAAAGTAGCAGCTGAAGATGATGCAACTAACGAGCAAATTTTTAATGCTATCTTCGACAGCAATGGACAAACTGTCTTCAACAACTTCTGGATCAATAGCGATAGAAATAAGTTTGAAGTAAATGTAAATACTCCTAACACAAACGATATCGAACTAGAACTTCCTCTAATCATTGAAGCTGACAAAACTGGCGACATCCATCTAAATGTCAAAGGTGCAGGCCTCAACGAGCAGAATCTCTTAGTCGGTAAAGCTCTTGCACCTGTGCAAGTAGACATTAAAGTTGCTGATGTAAGACTAGGTGTTCAACAACAATCTGCACCAGACATTGTAATCACTGAAAACGAAGCTGGTGCTCTCATGGAAAGAGGCTACTTAGTAGTCAACTTCAGAGACCACAATGGTCTAAGATTTGATAATGCAGACTTTGTAGTTACCGCTGGTGACCTTGAAATTGATGTAGATGCTTCTAGTGTTCAAAATGAACGATTGCTTATCTACATCGACACAGAATCTACAGTACCTTCAACAATTAAAGTAACCAACATTGAGCTAACCGTTAACCGTATGGCACCAGAAGGACCTGTAAGAGTAGATGTTGGTGGAAACGCATTGATTGGTTATGTTAGCGAAGAAAACGGCGTGTTTACTAACAACGAAAGCGACTTCAACGGTCGTGTACTTCGCACAGTCTTCGCCAACGTAATCACCCCAGCTCCTGGCGAAGTTCGCGCCACTGCAAGCTTCTCCATCGGTAGCACTTCCTACACTGTAGACGGTGTAGAAAAGCAAATGGATGCAATGCCTTATATCAAAAATGACCGCACTTTCTTGCCACTTCGCTATGTAGCAGAAGCTCTTGGTGTGAACGAGAACAACATCATGTGGAACCAGTCTTCCCAAACTGCTACAATTATCAAAGGCGACCGCGTAGTTTCTGTACAAATCGGTAACTATGCAATGACTGTGAACGGTACTACGCTTTATATGGATGTAGCACCAGAAATCACTGGCGACCGCACCTACTTGCCACTGCGCTTTATCGGTCAAGCTCTTGGTGCTAACCTTGAGTGGGTAGCTGAGACACAAACGGCTATCGTAAAGCAGTAATCGAATCATCTTCTCTTTACAAACTATAAAGTATTAGAGAATAGGGGTACTCCTTCGGGAGGCCCCTTTTTTTTCTTTATACTTTTCATAAAGCTTTGCAAAAAAACTTCCCAATCCGGGAACTTTTCAAGGAACTGCGCTGTCTAATTAATCGAATGCAACTTGAATAAAGAACTTGACGTTGATTTGATTGTAATGATACACTGCCGAAGGGGGGATGCAGCCACTAGAAGCCCATGTTTTTAGTGAACATATCTCAAGGTTTTACCAAAGTGAATCAAAATTAATGGAGGAGAAACAAAAGAATGATTAGCAAAGCTAACAAAAAAATGCTTGCTATCGTGACAGCATTTATGTTCATGTTCACGGTATTCGCACCCATCGGAATGATTGGCGAAGCAGAAGCAGCAAGCAAGAACCGCGTTGACCGTGTTGTTTATGTAGATAAGGATGAGAACTTTGAAGATCTTGCTCGAGTACCTTACCTTATCATTCAAGATGAAGATGGTGACTTTGGTGCTTCAGAAAGATTCCGCTTGCAATTGCCAGGTTCTGCTGAGTGGAACTTAGGAGAAACTACTGCAACAAGCGCTGCAGTTAGCGCAACCAGCGGCGCAATCGCTTCTACAACTGGTGCAGCTACTCAATATCAAATCAGAGTAATCTCTGATCAAATTATTGACGTAACTCTCAGTGGCATTCTCAAAAGCCAGACCTTCCACATTCCTTTGAACGTAGACCTAGACAACGCTTCCGGTGAAATCAAAGTAACTGTTAACCCAATGGATAGTGCAGTCTCCAGCGGTACCTATACTTTCGCAGTCGTTGAATCTGGTGGCACCATTGCTACAGTCGGCGAAAAGAGAGATGTTACTAGAGGTAATGCACATGGTGCAACAATTACGATAGATGAAGCTAGAATTGGTGCACTTGATCCTGGAACTCAAGAGTTTAGATTAAGATTGCCTAGTGGTTTCAACTGGAACGCTACTCTTACGAGTGGTAGTGCAGTTGTTGAAGGGTTAGGTAATACAGCAACAC
Organism: Heliorestis convoluta; assembly: GCF_009649955.1. Taxonomy (NCBI): domain Bacteria; kingdom Bacillati; phylum Bacillota; class Clostridia; order Eubacteriales; family Heliobacteriaceae; genus Heliorestis; species Heliorestis convoluta. The sequence goes on from NZ_CP045875.1 coordinate 1,018,911, forward strand.
TCGAGGCTCGGATTGGTGCAAACGATAGAACGCTAGAAGTTACTGTTAGAAATATTGTTAGATCTTCAGATTCTAGAGGATATATCGCAATCACTCCATATTTTAATATCACCAGAGACGCTAACCTAGGTGATGTTAAAGTAGATATACTCAGCCGCTCTAGTGATGTTACAGCCGTATCCGGCCTAGTAGTTGCTGAATATATTGAGCACGGCGTTACTGTTTCAATTGACGAAGTAAGAGAATTCCTTGCAGGTCGTGCTGCTGTTGGCAATCTTGCTGACTTAGATGAAGAAGAATTTGAAACTGCTGAAATTACAATCGAGCAAAATGGTAGAGCTTTACTAGATGGTCGGATCGTAGAGTTTGAACTACCAAGCTGGGTTAAAGTAGCAGTTGCAGAAAATGCAGACCATGAAACTGTTTTTGATGAAATTTTTGGTGACGGTAGCGCTGTATTTGAAAGAAATTCCTTCTGGATCAACAGCGATAGAAACAGATTTGAAGTTACTGTAGAAGATAGCACAGAAGCAGATGAAATTGAGCTAGTAATTCCTTTGCTTATTGAAGCTGACAAGACTGGCAAAATCTACCTAAACATCAAAGGTGCAGGCATTGCTGAGCAAAACCTCCTAATCGGGACAGCAATTGCGCCTGTTGAAGTTGACATTAAAGTTGCGGATGTTAGAATCGGTGTTCAGAATCAATCTGCACCTGACATTGTAATTACTGAAAACCAAGCTGGTGCTTTAATGGAAGGTAGCTTAGTCATCGACTTAAGACAATTTGATGGACTAAGATTCACTGATGCAACTTTTGAAGTGATTGCTGGAGACCTTGAAATTGATGTAGACGCCTCTGATGTAGATGATCATCGTTTGACGATTGTTATTGAGGCAGACTCTACTGAACCTTCAACTATCAAAGTAAGCAATATTGAGCTAACTGTTAATCGCATGGCTCCAGAAGGCTTTGTTCAAGTTGACGTTAGTGGTGATGCATTAATTGGATATGTTTCTATTAATGGTGAAGATGCTATCGAAAGAGATGCGGATTCTGGCACATTCAACACTCGAGTAGCACGCGTTAACTTCGCTAACGTAATCACCCCAGCTCCTGGTCAAGTTCGTTCCGCTGCTACTTTCGTAATCGGTGAAAATGTTTACACTGTTAACGGTGTAGAAAAGCAAATGGACGCTGCGCCTTACATCAAAGACGGTCGTACTTTCTTACCAGTTCGCTTCGTAGCTGACGCTCTGGGTGTAAGCGAAAACAACATCATCTGGAACCAAGCTACTCAATCTGCTACTATCATCAAAGGTGACCGCATTGTTTCCGTACAAATCGGCAACAACGTAATGACTGTTAACGGCACACCTCTAACTATGGATGTAGCACCTGAGATTCGCGATGGTCGCACTTTCCTACCTCTACGCTTCATCGGTCAAGCTCTCGGTGCAGACATGGAGTGGGTAGCTGAGACTCAAACTGTAATCGTTAACCAGTAATTGTCTCAGACGGGCAACCGAATCGATAAAAAGAGGACTCCTTCGGGAGTCCCTTTTTGCATCATCACAAATTATATAAAGCACAAAGAAAGGAGTCTCTATCATGAAAATTCAAAAGGTAAAATACCTTGTAGCAGGATTTCTACTAGGTGCATCATTAACGGTGGGCACAGCCGTCTTAGCAACATCTATTAACACAGTGACAGCTTTTGAGGACAAGAATATACGTTTTTACTTTAATGAAGAGAAAAAAGAAGTAGCCCAGGACTATACAACCTTAATTTACGAGAATCGAACATACGTACCTGCGCGATTTATAGCCGAGAATTTAGGTGTCCAAGTTCAATGGGATGATCTCAACCGTGCTGTAAGAATTACAACAGAGCCTTGTGAACTCTCCGAAGAAAAAGAAGTCATCGAAGAGCCACAAGATGATCAAAAAGAAGAAGTGAAAGCGCCCTCTATCGAAGATAAGCAACCAGCAGGAGATTATCGCGAGTTACCCTTATCTAGATATTTCCGAGATATGGAACTTCACGTTCAATCGGTTATTCTTGGCGATGGTTACCCAGCAAGCAATGTCTACACTCGTGTCTATCTAACCTTGGAAAACACAGATTCCATACCTTTGAATCTGCAACAGCGTAAAACCAGAGCAATCATTGATGGCAAAGAATACACCGCCCAGAACATACCCGGAGCAGAACAAGATAGAAAATGGTATAACGATCTCTATCGAAGTGATAAAGTAGAAGGTTACATAGCCCTACCACCTATCCCCAAAGATGCTCAGAAAATGCGTCTCTATTTATACGTATTATCGAATGATCATACCCAAACAGAACGTGAAATACAATTTGACATTTCTTTAGATCTCAACTAGGAGGTCCTTCCTGTGAAAAAAATCAGTTGGCCTCTAACAGCACTTTTGGCTTTCTCACTAATGCTACCATGGCCTGCCCCAGGAAGTGCTAACAGTACGGAAACAGAGTCAACCATCCTAATCAACGGTGAAGAGCATACCTTTGCCCATGGGCCTTTGCATGTAGAAGGTCGAATCCTAGTTCCCATGCGTACCATCTTTGAAATCTACGGAGCAGAAGTAATCTGGCATCAAGACAGTCAAAGAGCCCAAGCCATAAAAAATGGAAACAATGTAGAAGTAACCATCGATTCTCACATTGCCCGTCGAAATGGTGAAACATTGTTTTTAGATACCAAGCCGCGCCTGCACAATAACACCACCATGGTACCACTACGTTTCATCTCAGAATCATTAGGAGCAGACGTTAGCTGGGATAGTCAAAAGCATCAAGCCCTCATTAACTTTCCAGCAACAGAAGCAGTCGCAGAAAGCGAAGCCCTAAGGGATAACAGTACCAATTCGAATGCTGCCGCTGTGAAGGATATCCCAACAGATGGCTCTATCAATAATGCCAATCTATTAACCTATGATGAAGCTGTTACCAAAGCGATTCAACATAGTTATCAATTAAAAAACAAAGGTCAAGACATAAAGCGCTTAGAAGAACTACGAAGAGATGCCCAGGATAATCTAACCTTTACTCGACCAGACTCTAACGATCCGCGTCAGATCTTTGCAGATATGATGGCCAAGCAAGCATTGCTCGGTCTTGTGCAGACAGAAATCGCTCTAGAAATGACGAAAAAAGAAGAAGAAGTAACCCGTGAAGCCATTGCCTTAGAAGTGCGCGCCTCCTTTGATGCCATCCATAACTTACAAGAACAACTAGACTTGCTTCAACAATCGGTAGCATACACCAAAGCTTCTATTGAACAGATGAGGCTACAAGCGCGCCATGGTCTAGTCAGCGAACATCAATTGGCTGAAAACGTAAGAAAATATGAACAAGCTCTAAAGCAAATAGAAGTACTACGCAAATCACTCGATAACGAGTATCTAAAGCTGGATAAGATTCTAGGCATTAATAACAGCAAAGATTATGCATTATCGTACCAAGTTACATTTGAGCCCCTTGAACCTGTTGCTGATCTCGATATGCATATCTACCGACTTGCTCAGACCGATCCCTATATCTGGTTACAACAAAAACAAATTGAACGACTTGAAATGAATCTAAGACTTTATACCTATACAGGTAGAGACGATCCTTATGCAGTGAGACAAATCGATTTACAAAAAGCAAGAAACGATTTAGCAGAATTAAAGCTAAAGCTCGCAGAAGCAATGAAAAGTCGTTATAACCAGATTCGTCAACTAGAGAGCAACTATGCCATTGCAGAAAGCAAGCAGAAGCAAGCCCAGCAAGATCATAACCTCCTACGCTTGAACTACAACCTCGGTCTGACAACGCAGTTAACAGTAGAAGGTGCAGAGCTAGCGCTCGTGGAATCAGAAAAGGAACTAGAAAAGATTAAAAGACAGCATAGTCAATTAAAAATAATTTTTGAAAAGCCCTATCTCATGCCTGATTATTTACGATAATCTTAAAGGGTAAAAAAGGAGAGCACATGCTGCTCTCCTTTTTTTGTCAAAATAGAATATCATATTGAGAAATATGATGACTTATGGCAATATATAAAGGAGTTAGATAGTATAGACTGGGAGGGGATTACTGTTTGAGTAAAAATAAACAAAAAGATAACAAGCAACACCATTATATTTCTACCTTTGACTTATTTCCGTTGTTAATCGTTATCGCTCTTGTACCATTGATTGTTTATATGAATCCAATTGAGCTGGAAGGCATTGTTAAGTATTACTGGCCCAGTGAAGTCAACAACGATTTTTTCTCTTACAACAAAGCAATTATCTTGATGATGGCAACAGCCACAGCCTTTTTCTTTTTTGCAATACGCTTTTTCTTGAAGAATATTGAATTCAAGCCAATGCAAATATATATTCCTTTGGGAATATACGCTTTATTTATCATACTATCAACTCTTTTGGCCGAACACAAAAGCGTAGCCATGCTAGGCTTTCCAGATCGTTATGAAGGCGCCCTCGTACTATTGTCTTACTTGCTTATCACTTTTATTACTTTGAATATAGTAAAAGAAGAAAAACACTTCAAGATCCTGATAGGCGGGTTATTCCTATCAGCTTCCATTATTGGCGTCATTGGGGTTTTCCAGTTTTTCGGCATGGACTTTTTTAAGAGTGACCTTGGCAAACAATTCATGGTACCAGCGGCTTATAGTGATATCGCCAGTACACTGAATTTTACCTTCGGGCCTTATACCATTTACGCCACTCTTTACAATACCAACTATGTGGGTAGTTACGCTGTTCTCGTCTTGCCTTTGGCTATGATGCTATTTTACTCACTCCGTCAACAGCTGCCCATGGTTGCTTCCTTTCTATTGACTTGCCTGATCTTTGCGACGTTGTTTGGCTCGAATTCACGGGCTGGTATGATGGGACTTCTAATCGCTTTTATCCTGTTAGCGATACTATTTCATCGGGAAATGCGTACTCAATGGAAGAAAACAGCGGCATTATTTACTTCTTTTGCTCTTATCTTGTTTGTCCTGAACACAGCTTCCGACGGTCGAACCTTAGGTCGATTGGGGAACATGACACCAGCAGCGCAACCAGTTCTAATGCAAAGTGGTGAGAGTGAATTCGCTGTCAATCAAGAGGCAGCTTCAGAACAAGCAAGTGATTCTAATAGTTTGACCTTATTAGATATTGTCATGGAAAGAAATCGTATTGCCTTGCTTTTTGATCAAGACACATTAACCTTTGCCAATGAAGAAGGTATCTTGCAAATTGTCAATCAAGCAGGAGAGGCACTTGATTATGACTATGATGAAGAAAAAGAGCTGATTGTTTTTACAGATTCACGTTATGATGGCTATGCTTTTATGCTCGCTGACAATCGCTTGAAAATTGATTTACCTCGAGGTTTTCTCGTTTTTGAAGCAACCGAAGATGGCTTTATGCTTTTTGGCCCTGGTGGAAAACTCCATGACCAGATAGTACTCTCAGAAGGTATAAGTCTTTTTGAAGGTCGAGAACGCTGGGGATCCGGTCGTGGCTACATCTGGTCCCGTTCTGTACCGATGTTGAAAGATACCTTATTACTGGGTTACGGTCCTGATACCTATGCCATCTACTTTCCCCAAGAAGATCTAATCAGTAAATTAAATTATATGAGCAATGCTTACACCATTGTGGACAAACCTCACAATCTCTATCTACAAACAGCCATTAACACGGGTCTTCCATCGCTGTTCGCTATGCTAGCCATGTTCGGCATGTATGGATACAGCAGTTTGCGACTCTATGGGCGCAGTCGCTTTGATAGCTTCTATGCTAGGACAGGCCTGGCTATATTCATAGCGATCATGGGCTATCTTGTAGCAGGCTTTTTCAATGACAGCCTTGTTTCCGTAGCGCCTGTTTTCTGGGTGCTCTTCGGTTTAGGATTGGCTTGTAATTATCTTTATGAGAAAGAAGAAGAATCTACGTAAATAGTAATTTCAGGAGATATGCCTGCAAACCTTGCATTGTAGCAATGGTTTGCAGGCTTTTTTGTTGCAATTGCCACCATTTACATCATAAAAACAGTATAAATTAATGGTATAATCTACGTAAATTTCAGCAAACCAATAATTCTTCGGAGGATCATCATGAACTGGACAGTGATAGCAAAAGTACTCATAGATATAAGCATAATGAATGGAGCAATTTTGATTGCTTTCTTACTTCGACTTGGCTTTCCCGTTCCCAATCCTAACTGGGAAGCCTATATATTTATGCTTCCTTGGATTAACATCTCAGCTTTTTCACTTTTAACTTTGTACAACCTTTATACACCAGGACGACGCTTGTGGAAAGATATCTTTTCTTCAATTATTTGCGTTGTCGTACTACTTTTCCTCGTGACGCTAGCTTTATCTTTTCTATTTTATCAATTTGCCTTTCCTCGTTCTGTATTGATTGTATCTGCACTTTTACAACTTGGCTTACTGAGTCTGTGGAGATACTATCTCTGGAACTGGACCAACAAAAAGCTAGGACCGATGAAATTAATTCTAGTAGGCCCTGAAGACAAAGCCATTGCCAGAGCCCTTGCCTTACGCAATGAAAGCAAAGAACTATATGCGATACAAGGTATCATCACAGAACAAGAATCAACTGGAAAAGCAAGTGAAAATCACTGCAATCACTTGGGGACCTATGCAAACTTTGAGCAAATCATCGATCAAGCAAAGCCCCAAGCTCTACTTTTTTCTGAAGATATAGCAAAAGACTTACGCAACCAAATGCTAGAGCAGACCTATATGCGCAATATTGTCTCTTTTCTCATTCCTGACATTCACGATATTCTTCTCATTCAATCACAAGCAACACAAGAAGCAGGATTGCCATTGTTTAAGATCAAAGAAGCTGTCAAAAAGCCGCAAGTAAGCTGGAAGCGACTTATCGATATCACACTGGTTATGCTCTTAGCCATACCAGCTTTGTTATTAATCGCGCTCGCTTCTTTAACTATGATAATCGAAAACCCGAAAGCGCCCTTGTTATTTAGACAAGATCGCGTTGGTCATAATGGCAAAGTATTTCGTCTCCTTAAGCTACGAACGATGATTCCAGATGCAGAAAAAAGTACAGGACCTGTCTTAGCCACAGAAAAAGATCCGCGCATCACCAGGGTAGGACGTTTTTTAAGAACGACTAGAATTGACGAATTGCCACAACTGTGGAACGTATTCATAGGAGACATGAGCTTCATTGGCCCTAGACCAGAACGTCCTTTCTTTGTAGAACAATTTGAAAAAGACATTCATGGTTATCAATATCGCCATCAAATCATGGTGGGTATCACTGGCTTAGCCCAAGTAGAAGGACGTTATAGCACGGCTGTCGACGATAAGTTACGGTACGACCTTCTCTACGCCAAAACAGTATCGCCTTCAACAGACGCACGAATCTTACTGCACACCTTGAAGGTCATGCTCTTAAAAGACAAAGCATCATAACAGAACAGGAGAGATAAACACCATGAAAGTACTAGTCACAGGTGGTGCCGGTTTTATCGGCTCCCATATCGTAGATGCCCTAATCAAAGAGAACCACACCGTCACAGTCGTTGATAATTTATCACAGGGCAAACTAGAACAGGTTCACCAAGAAGCCGACTTTTATCAAATCGACATTTGCTCTCCTGAACTGATAAAACTAATCAAGAAAGCAGCCCCCGAAGTAATTATCCATCAAGCAGCACAAATTAAAGTGAACAACTCCATTGAAGATCCCATCTTTGATGCTCGCGTCAATCTAATAGGAACACTGAACCTGTTAGAATCAGCCGCACAATGTGGCGTAAGGAAAATCACCTACGCTTCATCAGCCGCTGTCTACGGAGAACCTGCCTATCTAGCCATCGACGAAGATCACCCCGTAAATCCCATATCGCCTTATGGCGTATCCAAATATGCACCAGAAATGTATCTAAAACACTACAAAAACATCCATAACCTTGACTATACCGTCCTTCGCTACGCCAATGTCTACGGCCCTCGCCAAGACGCATCGGGAGAAGGTGGCGTTGTAGCCTTATTTTGCGATCGTCTGATTCAAGGAGAAACTTTAACGATTCATGGTGATGGAGAGCAGACACGAGATTTTATCTATGTTGGTGATGTAGCATCAGCCAATTTGGCTACACTAACGAAAGGTGATGGCTCTATTTATAACGTAGGCTGCAATCGACCCACCTCCATTAATGAACTTACAAAAATACTCAGCCACGCGAACCATCAATCCATCAAAACGAAATACACAATCCCGCGCCCAGGCGATATAAAAGAGAGTTATCTAAATTCAATTAAAGCACAACGAGAGCTAGACTGGAAGCCACAGTGGTCTTTGCATAAAGGATTGGCGGAGACGTTAGGAAGTTATAGAAAAGATAATCGTCATTTAAGAGTCAAAGTAAGCTAAATAGATATTTTGATAAGATGAAGGTAATCGATTCTAATGTAACTCTTTGTAGTTAAAAGAATTAACCAAGCATTTTCTAATCACGATAATATAATAACTCCTAGAAAGGAATGAATAGCAGCTGTGCATATCACTATTATTGGTTGTGGATATGTAGGACTTACCACTGCTGTATCCTTAGCTTATATGGGTCGTTGTGTTCACGTAATTGACCAGAATGAAGAACGTATTCAAATGCTACGAAGGAGTCAGCCCCCCATTCATGAAAAAGGTCTGGAAGAACTATTGAACCAAACCAACGGCCGACTCACTTTTGGAACTTGGGATAGTTTCGAGATCAAAACAGATGTTGTTATCATCGCAGTCGGTACACCGAGCAAAGAAAATGGCGATGCAGATCTCTCCTATGTTGAGGCAGTGGCTAGAGAACTAGGTCAACGTCTTACCCCACAAGTGTGTGATAAGTCCACTTCAGCCCCTGTCATCGTCAACAAATCCACTGTTCCCATCGGCTCAGCTCGTCGCGTACAATCCATCATTAGCCAGCACCTAAAGGAGCGCAATATTGTTACTTCTATCTCCGTCGCCTCTAACCCCGAATTTCTACGAGAAGGTGTGGCTCTTCATGATACGTTTTACCCTGATCGCATCGTCATCGGTTCCGAAGATACCCAAGCTGCTTACACATTGCGAGAAATGTACGCCCCAATCCTAGAACAAACCTTTTCAGCTCCTGAATTCTTACCAAGACCTGAGAACTATCTTCTGCCAGCATTTATTATCACGAGCCCCACGAGCGCGGAACTAATCAAGTATGCTGCTAACACCTTTTTAGCTATGAAAATTTCCTATATCAATGAGATTGCTGGCCTCTCTGAAAAAGTAGGCGCCGATATTCAGGAAGTGGCGCGTGGGATTGGCTTAGATAAACGCATTGGTAGCCAATTCTTAAACGCGGGCATCGGCTGGGGTGGAAGTTGTTTTCCCAAAGACGTACAAGCTCTCATCCACACCGGGGAACAATATGGCTACGCTATGCCACTTAGCCAGTCCGCCATTGATGTGAACTACCGACAAAGAGAAGAAGTAATTAAAAAGCTTCAATCAGCCCTCAAAGTACTACGAGGCCGAACCATTGGCCTTCTAGGGCTCGCCTTCAAACCAGGCACCGACGACTTGCGCGATGCACCCGCTATTACCATAGCGGAAAGGCTTATTGAACTAGGTGTACATGTAAAAGCCTACGATCCTATTGCGATGGAGAATTGTCGTCATATCCACCCTAATTTAGCCATTGAATATGTCAGCAGCTCTACCGAACTAGTAAATGGTATTGACGCTCTTATTCTTATAACGGAGTGGAATGAATTTATTCACTTACCGTATAAACTATACGGTGAAAAGATGCGACAAAAAGTTATCCTTGATGGACGCAATGCCTTGAATAGCCAGGCATTAAGGGACGCAGGATTTACTTACATTGGCGTAGGAAAATAGAAAGTGAGGCACTCCATGTCTGTCATTGTTGTTACTGGTGCCGCTGGATTCATTGGAAGCTCCGTCTGTCATCAACTCCTCGATCAAGACTATCAAATCATTGCCATCGATAATATGAACGACTACTATGACACCCGACTAAAAGAATGGCGACTCCAAAAACTTAAAGAGCATAAGAAAAGTAAAAAAAACTTTACTTTCTACCGCTGCGACATTGAAGACCTTGAATCTCTAACGAATATCTGCCAAAAATACAAAATCGATGCCATCATCAACGAAGCCGCCCGTGCCGGCGTCCGTTACAGCATCGAAAACCCTCATATCTACCTAACTACCAATGCCAATGGCAACCTCAACCTCTTAGAAATTTGTAAAAAGCACAACATTAACAAATACATCCTCGCTTCCACTTCATCTCTCTACGCAGGACAACCCATGCCTTTCCAAGAATGCCTGCCTGTCAACGAACCTATTTCCCCCTATGCCGCATCAAAAAAAGCCGCCGAAGCAATGGCTTATAGTTATCATCACCTCTTCGATCTCGATGTTACCATTCTCCGCTACTTCACCGTTTACGGTCCTGCAGGACGACCTGATATGGCACCTTTGCGTTTTATCAAGTGGACTCTAGAAGGGACACCTTTGACTATTTATGGAGATGGGAGTCAGACACGAGATTTTACCTATGTTGAAGATATCGCTCGAGGCACCATTAAAGCACTTAAACCCATGGGGTTTGAAGTTATTAATTTGGGTAACAACCATCCAGATAAAATCAGCAAACTTATTGAACTTATCGAAGAAAAGACAGGAAAAAAATCAATTCGCCAACACAAGCCTTTTCACAAAGCCGATATGATCGCAACTTGGGCTAATGTTGAAAAAGCGAATCAATTATTAGGCTGGAAACCAGAGGTAAGCTTAGAAGAAGGCGTAGAGCGGTCTGTGAGATGGGCGAAAGAGAGTTGGGATTGGGTAAGGAAAGTAAGTGTTTAGTTTAGCAATTCAGACAAAAAAATGAAATGAATATTACCACAAATAAACCAAAGAGAGCAAAGTTCACAGATTCAATGTAGGTTCAATAATTGATGGACGCATCAATTTTAGAGATACGCTTTGTCTCGTCGAGTTCTTCTGATAAATTCTCGATAATAGCCTATCTAATGAATTAAGGTAAATGTTTTTGAATGAAAAAAAGTGTAACAAGATTAAAAAAAAGCAAATTTATTCGTAATATTGCTATTTTAATGTCCGGAACAGCCATAGGTCAAGGCATGATGGTTGCCGCTGCACCGATACTTAGCAGAATATATGATCCTACTGATTTCGGTGTTTTAGGATTGTTCACAGCCTTGGTAAGTATAATATCAGTAATAGCCTGTTGGCGTTATGAATTAGCAATTGTTTTACCAAAAGAAGATGAAGATGCTGCTAATGTTTTAGCATTGGCATGTTTAATTGTGCTCTTTATGACTGGGATTACTGCAATACTTGTGTTATTAGGAAGAAGTTGGATTGCAGAGCAATTGGGTTCATCAGAATTAGGATCATACTTATGGTGGTTACCTATATCAATTTTAGGTGCAGGCCTTTACCAAGCATTAAATTACTGGTCTACCAGAAGAAAAAAATTCAAACAACTTTCAATATCCAGAATATTCCGATCGTTTGGAACAGTAGGCGTACAATTACCTGTAGGTTTGATGAAAGTAGGAGCATCTGGATTAGTAGGAGGGCAAGTTGCTGGTCAAGCTATAGCAACTGTTGTACTTGGATATCAAACATGGCGCAACGAGAAGAGCTTTATTTATAAAGCAATAAGTAAAACTAAAATTAAAAAAATATTTATAGAAAACAATGAATTCCCCATATATGGATCACCACAAGCACTATTAAACTCAATATCTCAAAACATACCACTATTCATGCTAGCTTACTTTTTTACTCCGGAAATAGTAGGACTCTATACATTAGCTCATCGCCTTTTAAGTGTACCATTAGGACTTATAAGTCAGTCATTTAAACAAGTAATATACCAAAAAATAAGTGAAACTTATAACAAGGAAGGTCATGTTTATGAAGTTGTGTTAAAAGCAACAGTAGGTTTAGCAGCGGTAGGATTTATTCCTATGTTAATAATAACATTTGCAGGACCGAAAATTTTCTCTCTTATATTGGGCGAAGAATGGTACTTTTCAGGGGTTTACTCTCAATGGCTTATAATATGGATGTTCTTAGGATTTATAAATACTCCTACTTTTGTGACAGCGCAAGTATTCAAATTGCAAAGTTTTATTTTAGTCTACGAAATTTTTCTAATTATTTTTCGTAGTGCTGCTTTTATCGTAACAGGTTTATACTTTGATTCAGTAGCAAGTATTGCCGTATATAGTGTAATAGGTACCACTTTTAATATAGTATTAATAGTAACGGTATTATTCTATTTGCGCAACTATCAACAGTTGAATAGATAGAAAATCAATTGTTTCAAGAATGTGTAAATTAAGTTATAGGAAAATCATATGAGTTTTTAAATGTAGCATAACTATAGTATGTGTCGACCAAAAGTATTGCCCGATCACACTATCTTTTGGAAGTGAATTTAAATGAATTTAACACAATACAAGACTATAGAACATTATGAATTAAAGGATGTAGTTGCTAGGAAAATTAAAATACAAACCGATCTAGCTGCCTCAAAACTTAAATATATCTACATCAATCAAGAAAAAAGATGCGCCTATGTCTCGACCTCACCAAAAGACCTTTTAGATAGTAATTACGTAAAAAAACCATTAATTATATCAAACTTAGGTGTATCTTTTTTACTTCAGAGCAGTGTAATCCCATTTCCCTACACTATATACAAGAATCTTTATTGTATAGGAATAGGTGACACATTTGAGCTATATGTAGAAGGAAATCAAATTAAGTATAAACACTGCCACAAATTCCCGTTCTTTAACAAAAACCGCGGGATTAATGGGTACACTGAAGCAAAATACGAAGAAATAATACTATTATTATCCAAATCTGTCAGCGAGTTTAATAATATAAATAATAAAAAGTATCTATTTTTGAGTGCAGGTAAAGACTCTATGTCTTTGGCCCTAGCTATTGCTACAGCTGGTTATCAGAAAGAAGTTGAATGTATCACATATAAGGCTCCAAGAGAACAAGACGAAAGCTCAATTGTGCAGGCTATTACTAATAAGTTAGGCTTAAAGCACAGAATTATTGAATTACCAAAAAAAATTGAGAAAAATCATGTACAAAGTATTGAGCTGTTTTTTTATGAGTCACCTTTTCCGTGCCTTGATAATGCAATTTTAGCTTATCCTATTTATGCGGGGCTACTAGATCTAGAAAGTTCAACAGTTATTGATGGTATGGGAAATGATGTCTATATTGGACATATTCCTACTAGTAAAGAGTATAATCGTCAAAAATATTTATCATCTCTTTCTAAGTTTAAAAAGTTTTCCTCAAATCTATCATACAGTAACTTTTTACTTGAACTATTTAAATACAGAGTAGAATTAGTAGGAATTAGTGGACTTCAATTTAATGTAGCCAAAAGGTTATTTAATAAATCGATTGACGTAAACGAATATTGGTGTAATGAAGAAAAGAAAAAACAAGATTGGGATTATTTAGATTTAAGAGCTGATACAAGAGGTTGCGTGCTAGATCAGTTAGTAATGATGAATAAAATTAGATTTTCTAGTATGGTATATAACTTTGATGTAGAATTTCCTTGGACAAATGATGATGTTGCAAAATACTTCTATAATATGCCAGAGACAGTACTATTTGATCGAAAACATTTAAAGAATAAAATCATACTCAGAATGCTTCTAATCGAAAAGCTAAACCTAAATAGTGATTTGATTGGAAAGAAAGGTTATAGATTTGATTATTATTTACTGCTAGATCAAATGAGACAAAATGTACTCAATGAAATAAAAAGTTGCAAGTTATGGACTATGGAGATTAACGACTTTGTCAAAAGAATAAATTATATGTCGCAGGTGAGTAACAGAGAAGGAAAGATTGCAAAAGGATTGTTATATAAATTATTCCTAATATCTGCATGGTACAACAACTGTAAGTATTTAAGATAACTATAAAAAATAATAATTTAATTTAGTAAGTATATTAAACAGGGAAGAAAAATGATCAATTCTAACAAGTTTACAATATTTGTCCCCACTCTTATAGGTGGTGGCGCTGAACGCATGATGGTCAACATTGCCAGAGGAATTGTTGAAAAAGGCTATGATGTGGACCTTGTTTTAGTAAAAGCGGTGGGACCATACTTAAGCGAGGTACCAAAAAAAGTTAAAGTAATTGACTTAAATGCCTTTAGTACTTATGCAAGTTTACCAAAGCTTATAAATTATCTGCGTATAGAGCAGCCAAAGAGTATTCTTTCAACTCTTCGTAATGCAAATATCACAGCAATATTAGCTAGAAAAATATCTAAAGTAAAAACTAGAGTTATTATAAGAGAAGCAAATATTACACCTTTATCATTACAAGCTTCTAAAGGAACAAATATAAAAAGTAATATTACTTCGAACTGCTATTTAATCAAAAAGATCTATCCATGGGCTGATACTATAATAGCGGTTAGTCAGGGAGTTGCACATCACCTTACTAATACCTATGGTGTAGCATCTAAGAAAATAAGGACAATATATAACCCTGTAGTAACTCCCGAGCTTATATATAAATCTAAAGAGCCAGTTAGTCATCCTTGGTTTGGAGTAAACGAGCCTCCTGTGATTTTAGCAGCAGGTAGGTTAACCAAACAGAAAGATTTCCCCACTTTAATTAAAGCTTTTTCTATCGTACGTGAACGAAAGAACACAAGGTTAATCATTCTCGGAGAAGGCGAAGAAAGAATAGGGTTAGAAAATTTAATAAAAAAAATGGGTCTAGAAAGCGAGATTTCCCTACCTGGATTTACCCAAAACCCTTTTGCGTATATGTCTAAAGCAAAACTATTTGTCCTTTCATCCTTATGGGAAGGACTTCCAGGGGTATTGATTCAAGCAATGGCTTGTGGCACACCTGTTGTAAGTACCGAATGCCCAAGTGGGCCTGCTGAAATACTAGAAAATGGGCGATACGGAATATTAGTTCCTGTTGGAGATGAATTTAACCTAGCAAATGCAATAGAAAAAGCACTTAATGAGTCACCTGATTCTAGCACCTTAATTAAGAGAGCGAACTTTTTTTCACTGTCCGAGAAAACAGATGAATACTTAAAAGAATTACAATAGACGAAGAGCCAGTACAGTTTTAGTTTCGTTTTATTTAATAATTTTTTTATGGGTTGACAAACAGATTAAGGGGTTTTATAAACCTATGTATATAAGGAGACAAAAAGGTTGAAAGTTTTTTATATCACAATGCAATTTCCTGTTCCTTCAGAAACATTTGCATCTAATGATATAAAAATGTTAATAGCAAAAGGTATAGATGTTCAAGTTTTTTCACTTTTAAGATCGCTGAAAGAATCGAAAAAACTTATTCATGAAAGATCTTTACAAGATGTGCCTATTAGTAATTCTACAATTTCTAAAAACCTTAAAGGTATCTTTTATGGAATAATTAGCTTTAGGAAAACAATAAATATAATAAAGTTTATTATTAAAAACAATAGAAAAATATCTGAAATAATTAAAAGTCTGATATTATTACCAAGGATACTCTCGATTTACCAGTCGATAATTAACAACAAGCCAAACGTTGTGCATTTATTCTGGGGGCACTATCCATCGCTTATTGGGTATTTAATATTAAAATATAATCCTGAAATTGTACTGACTACTTTTTTGGGAGCATATGACTTGGAAATGAAATACAAACCAAGCGAAGTTATTGCGAAAAATGCTAGCAAAGTATTTACCCATGCTCAGGTAAATGTAATAACAATTTGTGATATGGGAGTAAAGCTAGATAATATTTGTGTTTCATACAGAGGTGTTGATATAAATAATCTTAACAATAAAGGTTTATTAAGAAAAAAAGCAGGTAGGATTGTTTGTGCTGGTAGATTAATTGAATCTAAAAGAATAAAAGAAGTAATAAAGATTTTTTCTAAAGTAAAAAATATATTTCCATTTGCTTCTTTAGTAATACTAGGCGATGGTCCTCAAAAACATGACTTGCAAAAACTTGCGGTACAATTAGGAGTAAGTGATTCTATTCAATTTAAAGGCCATGTCTCTCAAAAAGAAGTATTTGCAGATTTTCTAAAGTCTGAGATATTTATATTCATGTCTAAAAAAAAGGGGGAGAGACTCCCAAATGTGGTCAAAGAAGCAATGTTAGCTCGAAGTATTTGCCTTGTATCTGAGACACCAGGAATTGGGGAATTGATAAGTGATGGAATCACAGGTTATATCATAAAAGGAGATATTGACGAAGTTGCAAATAAAATTTCATATATATTCAATAATAAACAGGAATTAATTCATATAGGTTTGAATGCAAGAAATTTTATTGTTAATCATTTTGATATTGAAAAGACAATCATGGACTACATCAATGTTTGGGAAGATACTCTAGTTAATAAGAAGAATGTTTTGTAGCATAGTATCGATTCTCTATTGAAAATTTTAAAAGTCTCAAAAAGAGTAATAACGTTTTATTGGATTGTTTTACGGTATATGTACAATCGCTTGATATACAGAAAAAATCTTAATACCCTGCTAGTAGCAATGACCTCCATTATGATTTTAATGGTTATGACGCTAAGAGAAGGACTTTTATAGTTCTAACGGAGGTTCACATCGGTGTTCAGTTAATACATCTTTTTCCATTCACAATCCCATATATAGTGATCGCGTCTTATTGCAAGTGCAATATCTAGTGAAACCAAATCCATTAATTGGGTTAACTGAACACTAATGAGGAGGTTCATAAATATTCTCCCACGTATATTAGAAAAAGAACTAATAACAGTCATAACACCAACCTATAATGCATCAGATTATATACTAGAAACTATCGAATCTGTACAAAACCAAACACATCAAAACTGGGAAATGCTCATTGTCGATGATTGCTCTCGAGATAACACATATGAGCTTTTACTAGAGCAATCTCAAGTTGATAATCGAATTCGACCAATTCGATTATCAACAAACAGAGGTCCTGCCGTAGCAAGAAATACATCGATAACACAAGCCAGAGGGCGGTATATTGCTTTCGTAGATAGTGATGATTTGTGGTTGCCACATAAACTAGAAAAACAACTAGCTTTTATGAAAAATCACAATATTTCTTTTTCATTTACGGAATACAGTATTATTAAAGAAGATGGTAGTGAAACATCATCTATCGTAAAAATACCGAAAAAAATAGACTATATAGGTCTTCTAAAAAATACTATTATAGGGTGCTCTACCGTAATGATAGACTTAGAAAAAGCAGGTATTGTGCAAATGCCAAATTTACGAGCTAGACAAGACACTGCCCTATGGTTAAATTTACTAAAAAAAGGCTTTATTGCTTATGGGTTGCAAGAACCACTTACTAAATATAGAAAAGTCAAAGGATCTGTTTCAAGTAATAAATTAAAAATGATGCGGCAAAATTGGCGATTGTACCGAGACATAGAAAAACTAAGCTTTTTATATGCTACTTGGTGCTTTATGAACTATGCATGGAACGGACTGAACAAAAATTTCTTGAAATAGAGCCCGCAGTCCAGCCCCCTGTGTTAAACAAAAAAAGGTGACTGCCATCCACAGGCGTCACCTTCTTTTTCTTATAAAATTCTTGATTCTGCTGCAAAAATCTCATTATCGTCAAAGCGACCACCAGGCATAGCGCTAAAATCCTTTCAAACAACAATCAGCAGTGGTCATAATCTTAAACTGACTTTCTCACTCAACAGGCTTCATAAACGTAACTGCCCTCAAAACATCATCCCAAACATACTCCACCTGAAAAGCTTGCGCAACATAAGCAATCGGAATCATAGTGCGACCCAACCCATCACCAATATCTACTATTTCAGCAGGTACATCCATCAAGATAACTTCACCATTCATATCTAATGCGGAGCTATCAATTGTAAGCGCGACTCGATCAGCGCCTTTTCTGATGATGACCTTTCTTTCTTCTGCGATCCACTCTACTGAATCACTTCCAAGAGCAGTAGATGCAAAAGAGAGAGGAACCATTGTACGCCCCAAACCATCATCAAAAACTTTAATGTAAGGAGCGACATCTGTTTCTATGATAGTCCCGTCTAGAACATAGTATTTTTTATCAATAAAAAACTGCACCACTTTATAATGAGGCTCTTTATCTTGATCTATATGATTATCCTTGTCCTTATATGTATCTTTATCTGAACTATCCTTGACGTAATCCTCATCTTTTTTTCCAACGCCATCTCTATCCCTATCCTCTAACAAAGCCTGACCCACAACATAGCGCTGTTCTCTTATAGAACTACCTACAAGACTCATATTTAAGGAGACTTCACCTGGCTCAGCAATCTTAAAATACAGAGGTACCTCTAGCATCATTTTATCACCAGAAAAAACCCCCGGGTGTACAGTAATCTCAATAACCTGATCATTACGCTTGCTTATTTGCTGAATTGCCGCATTTTTTCCACTTAAAACATGACTGTTCTGATCCATAGCAGAAACATTCAAGTTGGCAAAAGAATCAGCAAACCAAAGAGCCTTTTCAAGCCGTAACTGAAAGCTTCGAGCAGTAGGACCAAAGGCACCAGCTCTATTTTCTTGAATCAATAGTTTGACGGGGTTTTCAGTACCAAATTCATATCCCACAGGCATCTGTCTATGTTCACCCACAGGCATGGTTACATCAAGCTGAATCTTCAGGTCATCACTCCGGCCTACTCCATAAGCAAAAGAATAGGTTCCACTAGAGACCATACTATCTCTACCATCAATCGTAACAGTTGCGTAACCGGCACCTGTTACCTTGGTGAACAAAGGAATAACCCATAGGGCTTTTTCATCAGTACTTCCATCTGAACGCAACGTTACATCCATAATGGTAGAAGTGACTCTTCGAACAGCAACGACAGAAGCCCCACCACGAGTCATCGTCTGAGTTCCAATTCTAGAAGCATTCAAAGGATGAGAATCATCATACCACTCTGCATTATGCAAGTGAATTCTAAAATGTTGGTTCTCCGTACCAAAATGATTGGGATAGGCTTCCTCAATTCTTAAACGTACAAAAAAGTTCTCATCAAACTCGTGACTGTCCTTAACATGGGGCACTCTGTCAACGGAATTGTTCGTAGCAGCAAAAGCCGAAGGAACCCACAACATAAGAAGAGTCGTAGCAAGGAATAGAGACATTACTTTTCTCACCATAGTCACCTCCAAAAGAATAGGCACAAATGCAATTCTTATTTTACCATTTTATTGTGTGAAGAGCCACAAGGAACACATGGGTACCGGTGCTCTGCTTCGAGCTTTCCAAAATAAGCAGAAACGGGCTGACCAGTTTATACCAATAATAACTAAAAAATAAAGTCGACCCAAAACCACAGGGTCGACTCTCTATCATAGCACTCTATCAGAGCAAGGCATATCAAAAAGTATAAGATCTTTCGTTATAGAACAGGCCTCTTCATCACTTAGTTCCGAATCAAGAATCAAGAAATCTTTACCTGCTACAGTAGCGAAGAACCCAGAAACACCTTCGGGCAATTTTCTACGCACGATGACTACTTCCTGTCTCTTTCCAAGATTCAGACACTCGAAACCGACGTGCAATGCTCAATACTCCTCTACGAAGCCGAATGATAGAATCAAACTCTACTTCATATAATAACAAAGAAGGCAAAAGAAAAATGTCGTATTTTGTCGAAGAAACTAAAGATGATTAGAGAAAAATAATACAATTAAAATTATTTAGATGCAAAAAATGATCACACAGCACAAGTCGCTTTGGTGATCATTTTTTCTCAGTATAATGACTTCTTTGTCGTTCTTCCCACAGTATTTTAGCAATTTGTAAAAGCTTATCCTTGTCGCTTTTTAACAAAGGCTCTCCGTGAAAACGAATCATCGATCGTTCAAGTAACTCTTCAAGATCAATCGACTCTGGCTTATAAGCAGAGTCAGCAATTCGCTCTGCGAGAGGTTTTTTTACAGAAGAATCTTCCGTACGGCCTAGCAAATAATCGGTAGACGTTGAAAAAACATCAGCTAATTTCTGCAAAATCTCAGGAGAAGGATGACGGGCACCTTTCTCATAGCCTGAAATCGTTTGCTTGGACAAAGAAAGCTTACGTCCGAGCTCTTGCTGTGTTAAGCCATGAGAACTTCGCAATTCTTTAATACGTTGCCCAAGCATAAGATCACGACTCCTTTCAACCATAAATATTACTACAGACTTAGTTAAAAATCCATAATCTATTCAAAAAGGAATTCCAAGCTGTCAAGTTTGAACTATCAAATCTTTATGTTGACAAAAAGAAGAACAATACTTAAAATACAGTCAACAGTACGCAAATTGAGTACTGTTGACTGTAGCAAGATCAGGCGCAAAAGAGGCGAAAAGCAAAATTTTTTGCACCTGAAGTACGCGAATAGTGTACATACGAAGGTTGTGCTAGGTTTATTTCAGTCGATGGGAGATTTTTTAAGTGAATTTCAAAAAAACCAAACGTTATTTTGCTGTGCTCACAACAGCAGCATTCTTTGCAGGAATCATTCCTGGTGCTTTATTTGCGAATGAGGAAGTTTCTCAACAATTTCCTCAACAAGAAGTCATGATTCAAGAATATGACACAACAGAACAACAAGAACAAGGGCCAACAGAACAAACAGTAGAAGTAACGCCTAGCATATCAACCTATGAATTTGAAAGCGACTTCTCTGAACGCAGATTTATTCAAAATGAAGAAGTTCCTGTGTCGGTTTCACTAAAAGTGAAAGATCTTGGAACACAAGGCTATGATCGTGTTAGATTTACTATCGATATAATCCATACGCCTAATGGCGCCAATCCACAGATCATAGCTACCGATACCAACGGTACGGAACACAATGTTGCAGCAATTGGAGCATGGGGCCCAGCCGAAGGGTTCCCGATTCCCGCAGACTATGAGGCTACCACAGAATTTAAAGTAACTTTTGATCAAGCCGGTTTCTACGCCATGACCTTTCATCTAGTTTCACTTGATAAAACCAATCCTATTGCGACGCATCAAGCAACATTTGAAGTATCTTATGACGAAACATATTATGCCATTATCGCTATGGAAGACCTAACCATATCGACCATTAATGCAGATGAAAGGAGTTTTCATCCAGAAAACCCCTATTATTATAGGAATGCAATGGAGGCCTACGATCTATATGAAGCAGTTATGGAGATGGTTCATGCCCTTGAAGATGGAGACGTTAAAAATCAATTGCTTGAAGAGGGCACCGATGCATTAAAACACCTGAATGATAAGTTTGTTTCCTCAGTCGATTATTTGAACAATATCGACACCATCACCAAGGAAGATGAAACGGCAGTCTGGGCTACATATTGGCATCACCATAGAATTCCTGCAGAATATAAAGCTCATGAAGAAATCAGGGACGCTTTCGATACTCTCCGACATCTAATGAATGTTTTAGTAGATATAGAAATCGCAGATCTAATGGAAGCGCTAGAAGTGGCAATAAACGCTAAAGCAATGGAGGATCTTACTTTTCCGGAAGACAACAATATTATTATTCCGTTTTTACAAAAAAAAGATGAAATGACACGGGCTGCAGCAGCTAGAATGACCGATGAGCAATATGAGGCTTTCTTTGGCTACTATAGGGCAATTACAGAGAAGCTTTTAAATATTTTTTATGTAAGAGGTTATGCTGGCACTGAAAGTTTTCTAAGCGACTTCGAAGATGTAGTAACTATCTTTGGATTCAAAGGCTCTGAACTAGAAACTGACATTGATGCAGAACCACTTATGAATATCTTTGCTGGGATCTCTCAAATCCCAGATAAAGACCATATCCTAGAAGTGATACACGAAGAAGCAAAAGTCACAGTATCTGACTTCTATCAACTGAGAGATCTTTTCGAAGAAAAGCTCACACAAGAGTTAGAAGACATTCAAAATGCAGAACTAGCTTCCTTGAAAGTAGATGGAGCACTACTATGGCCTTCTTTTAATAAAGACGTACTTGCCTATACTGTGCTTGTACCAGAAAGTACATCGCAAGTAACGATTACAGCCAACCCAATGATAAACCGAGCGATAGTAACCGGAACTGGAATCATTAATCTAGAAGATATCACCGATGATCGCGAGATTGTTTCTGTTAAAGTTCAATCAGTCGACGGTACTACCAAGTCCTATAGCCTCGAAATTCTCAAAGTAGCAAAAACAGTGGTAGAAACCAATACACCTGTAAGCGTAAAAGAGGCGCCCCTGTTCCTTGTTGTTCCATCGCATATCGAAGCAATAGCTTCTTTTGGAGAACCTTCTGGCAACAACGTCATATCAAATACCCATTACCTAGAAGTTACATTAGAAGATACGCCAGTTGTAATGACACTACCACAAGGAACAACCATCACAGCACAAGGCAGTTGGAACGGAGAAATCCTTCTCCCAAGACCACAGACAATTTCAGATGAAGCAAAACCGGCTGCTGTAGCTTCTGTAAATGCTGCTTTTAAAGTAGGTTCCGATGTGGATCTCACTTTTGATAAGCCTGTCCGCCTTGTTTTTAGAGGACTTAGCAACCAATCTGCCGGTTACATCAACAATGCAGGTGAATTCGATCAAATATTGAAACCGCAAGAAGTAGCAGGTCTTGGTAAAGTAGAAAATGTAGATGCTGTTAATGCCATTATGACAAGTCTTGGTAGAGATTATGTAGCTGTTGTTGACGGCAGCGATCTTGTAATTTGGACAAAAAGATTTAGCACCTTCTTAGCCTACGAGCCTGTTCCGAGCGAACAAGCGCCAGAGACCACGACGCCATCAAGCAATAGAAGCAGAAGCGGTGGTGGAGGCGGCGGTGGATTTGCCAGTCCTTCCCCTCAAGATGAAGTGAAAGAGCCTGAGATTTCAGAAGTGATTACAGAGACAATTGATGAAGAAAAGGCTATAAAAAGCCCTGTTGTATCAAAAAGATTTAGCGATCTTAATGGCCACTGGTCCGAAATCTACGTACTAGATTTAGTTTATAAAGGAATCATCAGTGGTTACCCCGATGATACTTTCCAACCAGAAAAGACGATGACCCGTGCAGAACTAGCTGTCATGATCGCCAACTACAAAGGCTTATCACCCAACGAGAGCCAGATCTTTGCAGACACCAATACGCACTGGGCAAAAGGTTATATCAGTGCTGTAGCCAAAGAAGGCATCATAGTTGGCCATGATGAAACATTCAGGCCTGACGACACCATAACGCGTGAGCAAATGGTAACAGCCATAGTTCGCATGCTTGATATAACAGTAACTAACGATGCAACACCCTTTATCGATGCTTACCAAATTTCAGATTGGGCCAAAAGCTACATAGCTGCAGCTCAAAAACTCGGCATTGTCACGGGTACACCAGAAGGTAAAATCATACCAAAAGCAGGTGCCAAACGCGCCGAAGTAGCAACTATTTTCTATAACATTACAAAGTAAAGCCAAAGAAATCACGGTGCCACGGGGACGCTACGCGTGCCACGGCTTTGCTCGCCGCTGGCTCGACCTTAAAAAGAATGCCAAGGCAATCTTTTTAAGTGAGGGGTACGTCTCCGCAACAACTAGACTTTTTACATTTTTTGCATACAAGCGAAAGAGTCCTGATAATCTGTAATCTAGGATTAAAGAGCTGCTAATTTGTCGAATGCCGACAGATTAGCAGCTCTTTTTTTTTGTATGACTATGGAGCATCGGTTAGAAGGAAAGTAACATAGGGTAAAAAGAATCACCAGTCATCATTTACCCCGGTGATTTAGACAAAATCTCTGCTTTTACTGCTTAGAACCGATTACTAAAAGACACAAAGTTAGAACTATCCCAACCAACACCAATCCTGCTACAATGAAAGAAAAACCACAGCAACCGTAGAAAAGCACAAGAATAGAGAAAAAACTTTTTCAGAACAGGCATTCCTTTTAGGAGAAAGATATGATACCATACAAGTAGATGGGAAATAAAAGCAACCAAAAATTAAAATACAAAAAACTGCTATGGAACAAACAAAGCGGAAAAGCATGAAGAATAAAATTCCCTTATCACGAGATAGTCAAAAGGGAGGCTGGTCATGAAAAAACCAGTTAGCACAGCAGAAAGCGAGGTAAGCCGACAGAACAAAGATGTAGTACTCAAAGCAGTAGCAGAAACCTTCAAATCGTATATGAGGTAACCAATTTGTACTTCAAAAGCTTCGATGGAGATGAAGAATTAGCAAGATTGACCGAAAAGATAGAAAAAGATCAAGAATTCGATGAATACGACATACTGAAACTCATCTTTCTTCCTTTCATGAAAAGCAAGAAAAACAAAGAAGAAAGAACTATAGAAACAGTAACTCTAGCCAAAAACATTAACAGCAAAAATCGAACATTTGTAATTGGAGCCATCATAGCCATAACAGACAACTTTCTCTCAACAAGTGTAAAAAAGACATTGATGGAGGTGCTAAAAATGACAGAGATTGAACAATGGATTCGTGAACAAGGTCGCGAAGAAGGTTGGAAAGAAGGCATACAAAAAGGCCTAGAAAAAGGTCGAGAAGAAACAGTTCGAGAAAAAACCAAAGCGGCCCTAAAAGCAGGGCTAGATGTCACCCTGGTATCCCAAATCATGGGATTAGACATAGAAGAAGTACAAAAACTAAAAGAAGAACTGAACAAACCATAACGAGCCCTAACAAGGGTTCGTTTTTTTATACCCTCACGAGAACAAGGAAACCCTTCACCAAAGCAAACACCTTTTCGGCACAAGAACATACATTCCAACAAGAAACAAAGCATTCCAACGCAACGAGAACCTATGTTCCCCTAAACACCCCTAAAAGCCCAATTCACCGCCAGAACAACTTTGCCAAAAAAGGAAGACCCTGCTATGATTACATTGCAACCGGTTACAAACACTAGTTCCGAGAAAGGAGGTTCCCCCCCCTATGTCAGTTAATACTACCACAGCCATGTCGACGTTACGCATCGTAGTTCTAGGTCAAACCCTCGACGACGGCACCCAAAAGATACAGAATCGTGACTTCAGAGGGTTAAAGCCAGTCGCTTCTAACGAGGATGTCTACGAAGTAGCCCACTTACTCGCTTCATTAATGGACCATCCCCTAGAAGAAGTACAACGCCTCGACGTAAACAACCTAGTTAGCGCCTAACTAGGAATAGGCATCGAACAAGCCCGCGCAACGAAAGCACCAAGGCAAGGGAGGTGAAATCATTGAGCATAACGCGCAACACCTTAGAACTCGTCTTTTCCAATCAACTAGGACGTGATGTTACCCTGCGAATTCGGGACCCGAAGACCGACGTAACAACAGAAGAAATTCTAACTGTTATGGACGGAATCATCGCCAAAAACATCATCAACTCTACAGGCGGCGACTTAGTCAACAAAAAAGACGTCCGCTTCCTAACTACAACCATTGAAGATCTCTACGACCCAGCATAAGCAAGGGCAACACCAGCACAGCACACACCAGCACAGCACACACCAACACACCAACATCGAGCAATACAACCACCAACTACCACAACCAACGGCGTGAACCCTCTATCAACGCTCACTCATCAACAACAGAAGCAGGAGGACTTCTGACAAAAAAATGGAGGTGAGACATTGATAGGGACACCTATAATAGAAGAAACTTTTCTTCACGCCCTGACCAACGTCGGATTTCCCATGGCAATAGCCTTGTTCTTGCTCTTTCGCCTGCTCGCCCCTTTAAAAGACTGCCAAGGCAATCTTTTAAAGGAAAGGGTACGTTCCCAAAACTATTGTGAACATTCGGAAAATTTTACGATAACAAAAAAACCTAAATCAAAAGGCATCTGCTGGGAACAAAACCGGCAGGTGTCTTTTTGATTAAGCAAACAACCGCCCCAGTACGATTCAAAGACTCAATCAAAAAACTATTTGAAGAACAAAACCTTTCTATTATATGGAAATACAAACAATTCTGTTATAATAAAGCTAAAAGACACGAGAAGAATCCACAACTACGAAACGTACAGAAAGCAGAAATAAAAAGAATTTTTAAAAAGAGGAAGGTGACAAAATGACAAGACAAAAAAGCAACCTAAAAGAAATCAAAGCAATCAACCGCATCAACGACTACGCCTTCAAAAGAATATTCGGCTCAGAAGAAGGCAAAGAAGTACTCATCAACTTCCTTAACGCAGTCCTAAAACTTCCACAAGACAGAGAGATCAAAACCATAGAACTACTAGACAGAGAAATCGAACCAACCTACTTATTAGATCGAGGAGCCAGACTGGACGTACTAGCAAAGACAGAAAAGGGAACACTGATCAACATAGAAGTACAAGTAGGCAACCAGTACAACATAGACAAAAGAACCCTCTACTACTGGTCCGGCCTTTATCATGGTCAACTCATGCGCGGCCAATCCTTTAGAGAACTACGTAAAACAATAACCATAAACATAATAGCCTTCAACTGGTTCCCCGACGAAACCCGCTATCACCGTAAATTCCACATCCGAGAAGAAGAAACAGGAGAACAACTAAACGACGACCTAGAAATCCACTTTCTCGAACTAGATAAAGCAAAAAAACTAAAGCGAAAACCGCAAACCCCTCTAGAAGCATGGCTAATGTACCTAAATAACCTAGAAGGAGAAGAATTGGAGGAGATAGCCATGGAGAATCCGGCCATAAAAAAAGCAGTCACCATAGAACAAGCCTTCATGAAAAGCAACATCGAAAGAAGAATCTACGAACTAAGAGAAAAAGCAGTACGCGATGAAATATCCGCATTAGCCGGAGCGAAAGAAGAAGGAAAAGCAGAAGGCCGAAAAGAAGGCATTCAACAAGGTCACCAAAAAGGCATTCAACAAGGTCGCGAACAAGCAGTACACGAAAAAACCATAGCTGCCCTAAAAGCCGGCCTCGAAGTCAACCTCGTAGCTCAGATCATGGGGTTAGACATAGAAGAAGTACAAAAACTAAAAGAAGAACTGAACAAACCATAACGAGCCCTAACAAGGGTTCGTTTTTTTATACCCTCACGAGAACAAGGAAACCCTTCACCAAAGCAAATCCCTCTCCAATGCCAGAACAAATATTCCAATGAAAAACAAAGCATTCCAACGCAACAAGAACCTATGTTCCCCTAAACACCCCCAAAAGCCCAATTCACCGCCAGAACAACTTTGCCAAAAAAGGAACCCCCTGCTATGATTACATTGTAACCGGTTACAAACACTAGTTCCAAGAAAGGAGGTTCCCCATATGTCAGTTAATACCACCACAGCCATGTCGACGTTACGCATCGTAGTTCTAGGTCAAACCCTCGACGACGGCACTCTACAGCTACAGAATCGTGACTTCAGAGGCTTAAAGCCAGTCGCTTCTAACGAGGATGTCTACGAAGTAGCCCACTTACTCGCTTCATTAATGGACCATCCCCTAGAAGAAGTACAACGCATCGACGTAAACAACCTAGTTAGCGCCTAATTAGGAGCAGGCATCGAACAAGCCCGCGCAACGACAGCACCAAGGCAAAGGAGGTGAAATCATTGAGCATAACGCGCAACACCTTAGAACTCGTCTTTTCCAATCAACTAGGACGTGATGTTACCCTGCGGATTCGGGACCCGAAGACCGACGTAACAACAGAAGAAATTCTAACTGTTATGGACGGAATCATCGCCAAAAACATCATCAACTCTACAGGCGGCGACTTGGTCAACAAAAAAGACGTCCGCTTCTTAACTACAACCATTGAAGATCTCTACGACCCAGCATAAGCAAGGGCAACACCAGCACACCAACACACCAACATCGAGCAATACAACCACCAACTACCACAACCAACGGCGTGAACCCTCTATCAACGCTCACTCATCAACAACAGAAGCAGGAGGACTTCTGACAAAAAATGGAGGTGAGACATTGATAGGGACACCTATAATAGAAGAAACTTTTCTTCACGCCTTGACCAACGTCGGATTTCCCATGGCACTAGCCTTGTTCTTGCTTTTTCGCCTAGAAAGCAAAGTAGGCTCATTAACAACAGCCATCGCAGAACTCACTAGCAAAGTAGAACTCTTACGACACCTCGAATAACCAACACAATAAACAACACAGAGGGGCCGATTCTCACTGCGTCGCTTGAAAAACGACCCAGGAGAGCCGGCCCCTCTGTATTTTTCACTATGACTCACCCGCCCGCGTCCACGGACAAAACAGAAAACCTCTTAAATCAAGACTTTGAAGTCATCACTTGAAAAAAGATAACGTCACAAAACCAATTACCATGGAATAAATAGTCACAAATTGCTATAATAAACATAACAAAGCAAACCAAAAGAAATACCCTCTTTATTTATACATAGCACTTGCATCGTTGATAGAGCTGCCCCATTCCAAACCGCAACCCTTTAGTAGAAACGACTTACAGAATCTTTGTACGTTAAAAGCGTACTAAGATAAAATCCTTTTTTATTACATAAAGAGGGGGGTATCCAGAGAATACACAGTTGCCAATAAAAGAAAAAAACCTAATCAAAAAGAAGGAGGGTACTGAAATTTGTTCAAGCCTAGAAAAAAGAGAAAGATCTTAGCAATTATCACCATGATAACCTTGTCTCTAACAATGCTCCCCCTATTGGCACTTGCAGGCACCCCACAGGATATCCAAGGACATTGGGCAGAAAAATGGATTGAAAAAATGATCCAAAAAGGCATCGTATCAGGCTACCCAGATGGAACATTTCAACCAACCAAAGAAATAACCAGAGCAGAGTTTGCCACCATAGTCAACAATGCCCTTGACAAAAATGATGCTACAGCAGAAGCCAACTTCACCGATGTAAAAACATCAGACTGGTATTACAGACAAGTTGCCATCGCCAAAAAAGAAGGCTACATATCAGGATATCCCGATGGCACCTTCAAGCCGAACCAACCAATAAGCCGACAAGAAGCCGCTGTTCTAATGACCAACTTACTAAAACTCGATCAAAATGCACAGCTACGCTGGTACAGCGATCAGAACCAAATCGGCAACTGGGCCGCTACAAGCATCGCAGCAGTAAACAAAGCAGGCTTAATGCAAGGATATCCCGAAGGAACCTTCCAACCCCTAAATCCAATAACTCGAGCAGAAACAGCAGTCTTAATCGATAAAGTACTAGAATACAAAAGCGCAATAATACCCCAAGAAGAATCCGCACTAAAAGGCATAGTGCAACTGAATGGACAAGCCCAAACCGATGCCAAAGTAAAACTATTCAAGCAAGGCACAATTGAAGTAATAGCAGAAACCACCACAGACCAAAAGGGACAATACTCCTTTGACGTCGAAGCAGGTCAATACGACCTAACAGCAGAAAAAAGCAACAGAATTGGCTATCTAACAAAAGTAGACAAAACAGCAAGCAGAAACATTGAACTACAAGCAGCCGTCCAAGTAACAGGGAAACTAACCGACAAAGACGGCAAAAGCGTCAATAACGCAGCCATAGCCTTCACCACAAACCCCACGTTCCTAACCAAAACAGACAACAAAGGCGAATACAGCCTCTATGTACTACCCAATCGCAGCTACACAGTACTAGCAGTCAATCCCACCAAAGAAAGTGACGGATTCCAAGTTGTACAACAAAATGTTGCCATTGGCCAAGAAAATACGACTTTAAGTGAACTGAAAGCCACCTTTGCTGTTACCACCCCCGTTGTCGGCGGTGGAGGAGGAGGGGGCGGCTTTGGCGGAGGCGGCGGTACTGGTGGTACCGGTGACGATAGCGCCGACTCTAATAACGATAGAGTTAAGCTCTTCAGCAAAGCCCAAAGTCACGGAATGCCTACATCTGAAGTAAAAGTAAAAACTGGTGATTCCTATGAAAAAAGATATACAATTTACTTTGATGGAGTCCCTTTGGCTAAAGCAACAAATGAAACTGTTATTGTAGCGTCTGAACTACTTCGTGATTCTACAAGGGTTGATATTATTATTGATGGCAGTGATAGCCTTAAGCCAGTTGACAGTGTTACACCTGTAATTGATTTTTAACTATGAAAAAAGTTTACCAACCAATAATACAAAAAGCGTGACCGTAACGTTACAGATTGTTGATGCAATAGCAAATGCATTCAAGAGATAGAAAAATGGATCCGCTGCACTCATTAGACTAAGAAGGAGGAATTATTAAATGACAAGAAAACGAACAAGCAAGATTTTACCAATCTTGCTTGTATTGACCATGCTATTTACACTGATAGCACCTGCGGGAATGGCTTTTGCGACAACGCCAAAATTAGAGGTAATTGGAAGTGTGGACTTAGATTTTGGGCAATTGCCAAAAGGTTATAAATCAATACCAGAAAAAACAGTAACAGTAACAGCACGAGAAGCTGATTTTCTCCATCTAACCCCAGATTTGAAAGTTTTTGAAGTAAAACCGGTTGCAGGACTTAATCGGCTTTTGGAAAACGAGAGAGTTACCTTCACCATAAGCCCTACTCCTGAAATGTTACAATCACCAGGTGAATACAAAGAGACATTAGAAATATACGGAGTAGCTGATGTTAGTGGGCGGCCTACATCAATATTAGAGTATCCTGTAAACCTAATCATCGCAGATCTAACCCATAATATAGAGGGTAACAACAAGGTATTTGCTTCTGTAACAGAAGGTTATGCTGAAAATGAAATGGAAGAGGCATTAACAGTTACTATAACAGCAATTGGAGAGCATAACGACGTAACAGTGATGTTAAGTGGAGAGGATTCTAATAGCTTTGTGCTAGATAATGCTCCAAACAAAAAGAAGATTGAATTTGACAATGTAAAAGACGAGACAGTTACATTCACGGTAAGACCACAACATGGATTAACATCACAAACACATACAGAGAAAACGCATACAGCAGAAATAACAATCACATCTGACATGTTTCCTGAAGGTATCAGTTTTACATTAACTCAGGTCGTAAAACCAATACCAGAAATTAAATTACACGGCATAAGTACGAAAATTGAATTTGAAGATGTGACAGAAGGGTATCAAGAAGTTCAAGGCATAGAAGTTGCATTTACAACAGTAGGAGACCATGCCAACGTAAAAGCATCCATCGATGACAATGGCGCCAAAAATTTCAAACTAATAAAAAATGGCTCTAGCAAAACCAATTTCGATTTCGGCGACCTACAACACAATAGAGAAATAAAATTCATAGTAAAACCAGAACTAGGTTTAGAAGCAAAAAAACTAGCAACCGAAGAACGTGAACCGGAAGAATATACAGCGACAATCACAATCACTTCAGACAAAGATGAGGTAAGCTTTATAGTAAAGCAGGTTGTGAACCCAAAAGGAACTTACTCCATAAACATAGACCCGGTAATAGATGGAACAGCGCAAGTAATAACCAACCCAAGCAAAAGAGCAGCAAAAGGTGATATAGTAACTATTTATATATCTGATATTGAGGTTGGGAAAAGACCCAGAATTGTCACAGTAAACGGTGGACAGGTTAGCGTTACTCCAGTAGAAGGAAAAGTAGGAGAATACACCTTTGTAATGCCAGAAGAATTAGCTGCAGTGGAAGTGAGCCTAGGCAATATACGAGGCCATATTGTCCACTTAAAAGACAAGAATAATATCCTCTTGGTAGGAGAACATGCTTTTGAATTGGGAAATGAACAATACAACCTAAACAATTTCTTGAAAGCAAGCGATAACTATTTAGACATGACACAGGATGGAAAGTATGCTATCTACTACAAAGCAGGTGGCAAATGGTACAACCTTGTTAAAGCAGAAGGAATTGGCCTTGTAGAAGCAGCTGAAGTAAAAGATCTTAATCAAATCAATAGTAGAATTAATAAAAAAGGCATCTACACATACATGAACATGGGAGAGCCTGATAATTTGTAACGCATGATTAAAGAGCTGCTAATTTGTCGAATGTTGACAAATTAGCAGCTCTTTTTTTGATATGACTATGGAGCACCGGTTAGAAGGAAAGCAACATACCCACCCATACCTAAGAAATCAACCGTGCTTGAATCAATAAATTTCTAATAGCCTGGGCTGCTTCAGCATAGGTAAAGGTATCCTTCGGATCAAGCCTTTCCAAAGTTTTACCTTGAAAGACGCCAGCACCCACCGTTTTCTTCACAGATTCATAAGCCCAGGTCGCAATTTGATCTTTGTCCACATAATTTTCAATTCTACTCCGATCTACTTCTTCCAATCCAGCCCTATCCATGGCTCTCGCATACAGCGTCATAGCTTCTTCTCGCGTTATTGTCTCGTCAGGTCGAAAGGTCCCGTCAGGGTAGCCTTGGATCAGGCCATAATCTACAGCCACCGTAATCGCGTCACCATAGGCATGGGCCAGATCAACATCGGTAAAATAGGCTTTGCTCACATTCGTTCTATAGATACCCAAAGCTTTGGTGATATACTCCGCGAAGTCACCTCTTGTAATAGAAGCATCAGGCCTAAAGGCGTCTGGATTATTAATAATCAACCTAGAGGCCATATCATTGACGGCATTTTGTGACCAGTGGTTCTCTACAGAGGCGACAGTTATAGGATTCCAGATCACAGAGTAGCTTGAATTTGTCAAAGAATTTAACTTGGCGTACCATTTTCCATCTTCCACAAATACTTCCGTTGGGATATGAGCAAAAGTTCCATCAAAAGGGTTATACACGATGCCTGTCGTTATCTTATTCCGATCAACCTCCGCGGGAATGGCTACAACTCTTGAAACATAACGATTGAACGTAGAAATGGCTACCTTGCTTTCACCGCTAGGCGTCATCGCCTTTGCCACAACTTGGAACTCAACGGGAGGAACAAGAACTTCATAATTCTTAGCCATTGCTTGCGCTGCTATCTCTTGAGCGTTCTCGCCGTCAACTTTTACAATATCTACTTCTATATCGATTTCTGCCAAAGAATCGGCACCTACTTGTAGTAGGGAAGCGATTTCTTCAATAGCAATATCTCTAGCCGGTAAAATATAGGCCACCTCTCCGGTATCGATTACCAGGCTAAATTCATTTTGCTCCATCTTTTTGACAATATCGCCTGTTAAAATACTTTTTACGTGCTTTGCATCGGTTCCCGCAACAGGTACGACGATTTTGTTTTCTTGAAGCCCTTTTGTCGCCTCTTTTTCTGATGAAGATACTTCGTCGATGATTCGACTGATCACAGCAGAGTCTGTTCTGATTTCAACCAACTTTTCCCCATCTACTTCTATAAGAGTACTCGTCCCTGCATTTTGTTCTTTATCATTCACAACAATTGATATCTCTGACTTGAATAGCACTGCATCTGATGTTGTAGGATCAAGCGCTGCGCCCGGCACCCCTGGAAGGAACCCTGCGCCTGGCTCTAAAGTTCCCGAAGCATTACCAGAGCCCCCAGAACCAGACCCACCAGACCCTGATGAACCTGTTGAAGAACTACTTCTTCTTCGAATCGTAAAAGTGCCTGTCTCAAATTGAATGATATAGTTGGCTGCAGTGATGCCAGAAGGCGTAATCATATAAGTCCCCACAGATTCACCTTCTTCACGAACCAATGCCAGAGTACCTTCTATAACAGAGGGAGTATCACTCGCAATCAACCCCACATAGCGTACAGTAAAAACAGGATCGGACGAGCCAACCGTTTTCACAGCATCATTGGCGATAACCAGCAACTCTCTCTTTGTCACGTTCAAGGTACCATTTTCGTAAGTGATAGCATAGTTTTCCAACCCAGTGCCGGCTGCTTCGCTGATCAAGATATCATAATCGCCCACCATTGCGCTCGCTGCAGCACCATTGCTATGGAAATTCACAAAACCTACGCTATCATCATTGATGAGTCCCTCAGTGCGAAACTCGTAACCATCAAAAGTATGAAGATCACCGTACCTTTTGGTAACCCCATTGGCAGCAATCGTGAGATCTTTTTTGTGAATTGTTAACACTTGAGAGACAGAAGGCGCAGGACTGTAGTAAGAGTTGCCAAGCTGAGAAGCTGTAATGGTGGTAGAACCTGCCCCCACAATCGTCACAGTATTGCCTACCACAGTAGCAACGTGGGGATTAGAACTAGCAAAAGTTACCGCAAGATCGGAGCTGGCTGTTGCTACTAGATCAAAAATATCATCCCCATAGGTCCGAGGCGCCAGTGCTTCAAAAAGAATCGTTTGTTCCATCAGAGAGGCTGTCGTAAAGCTTCGCTGTGGTCCATAGCTTGTCCCCAAGGCATTGGTAGCAAAAGCTCTAACATAATAAGTCGTACTAGGACTGAGATCAGTCATCGTAGCTGTAAAAGAACCGATCCCGCTACCACTTATAACAGTACGATTATCAATCGTAGGAAACGGTGAAGTGCCATAGGCCAAACCTCTAGAAGTAACATCTAGAGCGCCATCGCTGCTAACATTGCCACCAGAAAGGGCGCTATTAAAGGTAATTGCCGAAGGCACCGCTGTATCATTTACCGTCGGTGGAGCTTGGACAAGACCACTTGTTACATCCCAACGATAGACCCCAGGCTCACCAATGTTTGAACCTGTAACAATTTGTCTGAAAGTAGGTTGACCAGAATGAAAAAGCTCTGCATAGGAAACTTGGAACAAGCTTCCAGTAGACCACCCAGCAGTAGGCCAAGCAGAATTATTGCCAGATCGGGCCCATTGTAACTGATGGTAACGAAGCTCGATTTGAAAATCCTTAGAACCAGCCTCGCCAATTCTTCGCAAAACAATCTGATAGGTATTTTCAGAATCATCACTGCCATCAATGGGGTTCCGAAAAGGCCGTACATTTTCAAATGTAACTACAACATAGTTTTCAGCAATATTTTGATCATAATAAATCGTACCGCCCTTCCAGGGATCAAGATCATCAAATTGCGCCGCTATAATAGGTCCCCGCGTATATTGCGTGATGCCCAAAGGACTATAGCCACTATTACCATGACCAAAAGTGATATAACCATTGGTGCTAATGTAAAGATCCCTGTAATTGTTACCACCAAAATCAATACCATTATGAAAAACATTCGTTATGGAAACCCTTGCGTTATTATCATCTGCTCCAGATAAAATAGCCTGGTCCTCTCCCAAAGGAGCCAACAATGATGCACCAAGACCAAAGTCCTGAAAGGTCCCCATAAATGCTTCATCAACATCAACGTCTACTTGCGAATAAAGGTCATACTTGCTTTTTCCAGCTACCTCATCGACAAGCCAACCCTCCACGGTCCTATCTTCATAACTCGACCCATCGTCCATAGTAGCATCTCCATGACTCGCTCCATCGTCCGCAACTGCATCCCCATGACTCGCCCCACCTTCCACGGCCCCATCGACTTCCTGTGTAACACCAGCTTCACCTTCACCAAACTCTTGTTGCTCACCAACACCTACAGTCTCATCAAAAATTGCTTCATCTAAATGCAGTTGATAATCAGCATCCGCAACCCTTTCAACATCCTTTGTCGAAATATTAGAACCCAGATCATCGGCCATTACAGGTATCAATCCAACAAATAACAAAATAACAAAAGAGGCAACAAATATCTCTATTCTTTTCCCCATCATAACAGCCCCCTTAACCAATCAAGGTCACAACACTTCCGGTTAAAAACCCAACGAACCAACCCATCCTCCTTTCTTCACAAAAACGTAGAAACAGAACAAAAACAAACCACCCCCCGCTTATATAAAACCTAAATCCATCTATAGGAAAATTTTAAAACTGAATTCCAGTTCAAAGTTAAAAATAAAACAGCTTTACTGTTTATTTCTAGTAATTTCATATCCCTTCCTTCAAATAACCTTATAAAACTTATTTATAGCCAAGGGTATAACCAAAGTAGCCATAGGAGTAACCAACAGGAAGAGAAAAAATTGTTCACCTGCTACCGATGTCTCATGACAGCGCACCAAACCCTTCGCTTATGGATCCCAAAAACTTCAAGAACCACCCCCGCACAACATACGGTATAATGACTTCATAACACAACAACCTCACAAGCCGAAAAAACCAACCCCAGGGAGGTAACGCATGAATCACCCAAAAACTCTAACAAAAAAACTTCCTCTCCTCACCATAACCATCCTACTCCTAACGACCCTCTTCATCACCGGCTGCAACACCAAAGCACCTCAAAGCAGCACCATAACCCCTCTCGAAATCCCACAAGAAATCAACGAACTCACCCCATACCTTGAATCCCACCTCCCCCCAGAAGCACAAGGCAACGTAAACATTGGCACCAAAGCCAACGGCATGTACGGCACCGTCGCCGTTGTACCCCTACAAAAAGAAAAGGGCAACCAAGAACAGATCCGCCAATACGCCCGAGACTTCATCTTCGCCACCTATCGCACGGACTTCCCCATCGACGTGGCCGCCATTACAGTGCTCCACGCTAACGGGGAACAAGCCCTCACCGTCATCGTCGGAAAAAACACAGAACACTTCCTCGACGAAGAAGTATGGAAAGAAAACACCATGACCACCGACGACTTCTTCCAATGGCTCACCGAATCTAGAACAAGCCACGACGACCCCGCCCAAAGCATCGTCCTAACCGAATAAGAGCACAAAAAGACGGTTCTACTTTGTTACCCCGCATTGACGGGAAACAACAGAAGAACCGTCTTCTTATTTTTACCGCCCCCCTAACAGTAAGAGGCAAGGAGACCAGGGGGAACGCCCAGGGTACTCGATCTCTTATCAAAAAGAACCCTTAACGAGTTGATAAACGGTATTTCTAGCGTTACCTTTTTGAACAATGAAACCTTCGTCGAGTAGCTTATTCAAAATTATTGTTACACTAGATTTACTTAATCCAAGTTCTTTCTCTAATTCTCTTCGTGCAACCCTTTCTTTCCTTCCGATAATCTCCAGAACTTTTTCTTCATTGCTTTTCAGATCTTTCTTATATCGAGTATTTGGTAGAACAACAACAAATGCATTGTCCGATATATGAAACTCAGGATCAACCCGAAAAGAACGATAGCTCTCTTTGATTCGCTGAATACCTGTTCCATAGCTTTCAATAAGCTTTAGTCTATAAAAACAGTTCGCTAAATTTCTATTTCTGCTTTCC
The DNA here is from genome assembly GCF_009649955.1 of Heliorestis convoluta. NCBI lineage: Bacteria > Bacillati > Bacillota > Clostridia > Eubacteriales > Heliobacteriaceae > Heliorestis > Heliorestis convoluta. The sequence goes on from NZ_CP045875.1 coordinate 1,056,167, forward strand.
GAAACGCCTAAGAAAATGTCCTTTTGTGTTAAACCTAATACGAGACCACCGATAGATACAATTTCAATTCTATCTTCGAACACATGAACAAGAATGCTACCACCAAAGCTGTAATCTCTGTGTACAACCGCATTGATTAAACTTTCTCGTATTGCGAAGTATGGATAATCAGGTATCTCTACTCTACTTAACCCCTCGAAAGTTGATTCTACTTTGTTTTGCAAGTTAATATATTCATAAGCCTCGGCGAGTTGTTTCAAAATTGATCCATGAAACTCTTTGCGATCTCTAAACTCTAGCTTACTCGTTCCTTGATAGATAGCACATTTTATGGAATGCTCACATTGGTCGGATAACAAAAGTCCTAAATTCGTAAAGTACCCATCTTCATCTGCCATGCCTAAAGTTCTATATTGAGCTTCTTTAAAAGGCAATCCCTTTTCTTGAAAAACATTTTTAGCATATTCAAAAGATAGATCTTGCTTTAGACAACGTGTCTTCTCAAATGTGTTTCCGTCGCTATCAATAATCATTTGCCGAATCGCTTCTTCTGAAGCAGGACTTGATGTTATACCATGTCTTACAAACACACCACTCGGCCTTAAGCCTTTACTAGACAAATGGTACGGTCTTTTTGTTCCTTTTGATACTTCTATTACAATGATTTCCTTCTGCTCTGCTTCTATTATAGTAGCAGAAGTATGCATTGATATATCGGGCCTTATTGAATCTCGAATCATATTGCTGATTGATTCTAAATCTTGCTGAGCATTTTTGAGGCCAATAACATTTCCGTGATCATCAACACCAATGTATATTTTTCCGCCATTTGTATTAGCGAAAGCCAAAATTTCTTTTTTTACAGAATCATTAAGCTCGGATTTTAGCTCAATTTGACTTGTCTCTCTGAATTCCATAAATTGCACCCCCCCTTAATACCAATTATACCCATTAATCGAAGGATCTACAACAAACAATATATTCGATTGTTCGTTATTATTCGATTAGAAAACGAAAATAGCTACCTTGTGGTGGGTTCAGGCGTTATGAATTCCTTCCGAACGGACTCATCCCACGCCATGAGCGGCAGCAAGCTGCCGATGGCTGAGGTCTGAAGTCCTCTCTCCAGGAAGTCATAACGCCTGACCCAGGTACATTTTGCTGGTTGTGACTGAGTTTTGGCCTATTGCAAATGCAAAAAAAATAAGCAGTTGCATATATTTCGCAAAGCAATGTCAACGGAAAGTAACAATCAGCAAAAGTCCTCTGGGCCTGGGCATCACGCTTTCCGCAGCGGGACTTGGGACCTCAGCGTATCAGTAGCTTGCTGGCGGTAACAGCGTGGGACCAGTCCAGAGCGGAGGAAAGCGTGATGACCTGGCCCCTGTATAAAGTAACTCCAACGTAATCAGGAAATATTGATATTGATCTTTATCTTTAACTGTACAGGCGAGCAGGAGGGTTTTTCCGAAAAATCACTTTTTCAGTGCTCCTACGTGCTCTGCTATGCTACTTAAGCCCTTGGTTTTTCTCTTCTTTGCAGGGCAAACTGATCGCAGGAGGTGAAGTGTATCTGATGCGCAGTCTTTGGAAAGGTGCTGTCAGCTTTGGTCTCGTCCACATTCCGATCAAACTGTTTGCAGCCACAGAAGATAAAGATATTCGCTTTCGTCTTCTCCATAAAGAATGTAATCATCCCATTCAATACCAGAAACGATGTCCTCACTGTGACCGAGAAGTGGAACCAGAAGAAATCGTCAAAGGCTTTGAATACACGAAAGGTCGTTTTGTCATTGTCACAGAAGAAGAGCTCGAAGCTTTAGAGCCTGAAAGCAGTCGTACCATTGAGATCCAATCTTTTGTTAATCTTCCAGAAATCGATCCTATCTACTTTGTCAAAACCTACTATCTAGCACCGGATCAGCAAGGTCAAAAAGCCTACGCTTTGTTACATCAAGCACTGCAAGAAATGAACCGTCTGGCTTTAGCCAAAGTTACCTTGCGATCCAAAGAAGCCATTGCCGCTCTTCGCGTATACGGTGAGGGCTTGGCAATGCATATTATGCTTTTTCCCGAAGAGATTCGCTCTATGGACCAACTGGGAGAATTAGGGCAAAGCGTAGAAGTCTCAGCCAAAGAAAAAACCATGGCCATTCAACTGATTGAAAGCCTTACAGAGCCTTTCAACCCAGAGCGATGGCAAAATGAATACAAAGAAAAGTTGAACCACTATCTACAAGAAAAAGTACAAGGCCAAGAGATTATCGATCAACCAACGGCTCCCGCACCGAAAGGAAAAGTTGTTGATTTGATGGAAGCTTTGAAAGTAAGTCTCGATCAAGCAAAAGCCCAGCAAGCACAACAGAAAAAAACAACGAAAAAAGGCAAGACCACAAAAAGCACAACAGAGCGCAGAAAAACGTCATGACCTATCTTTTGCCCATGGAACCACAGGTAGCGACAGCGCCTTTTGATCATCCTGATTACTTGTTTCAAATCAAGTGGGATGGCATTCGTTGCTTAGCAACAATCACAGAAGAAGGTATGATGCTACGGAGCCGTAATGGCAAGGATATGTCAAAGCAGTTTCCCGAAATTGTTAACTCACCCTTTTTCTCTTCTGGACGAAGTAAGACCATTGTTGATGGTGAGCTTGTTGTTCTTGATAGGGATGGTTTACCCAGCTTTCCTTTAGTACTCAAGCGACATCGTTTTCAAAAAGCATCCTCTATTGAAGAAGGTCGGAAAGTCTATCCTGTTTTATATATGATCTTTGACTTATTGCAGTGGCAAAATCAATCATTTTTAGAACACCCTTTGGAAAAGCGCTTGGCCAAGCTAGAAAGAGAGCTAGTGCCTTCTAATCATATCGTTTTTACAAAAGCGGAAGAGGCCGCGGGCATTGCTTTTTTCCAATCCATTCAAAAACTGAACTTAGAAGGCATGGTCGGCAAAGATCGCAACAGCCTCTATCGACCAGGAAAAAAGGCAAGAACCTGGAAAAAAGTAAAAAACTTTCGACAACTTTCTTGTTTTGTGATTGGCTTTACCCAGTCTCAAGAAGGTCAAATTGCTTCTCTCGCCCTTGGCTTGCCTCTGGAAAATACATGGCAGTATATTGGAAAAGTAGGCACAGGGATCTCCCAGAAGGAGGCTCGGCTATGGTACGTACGTCTCCATCCTCAGCAGATGAAAGAATCAACGACGGAAGTGAAAAAACAAGGCTATCACAAAGTCCACCAACCCTACCCAATCATAGTGCAATATCTAGAATGGACCCAAGATCTGCGCTTACGCCATCCATCGTTGCTATCGACGATAGAACCTTAGAAGTAAAAGGGAAGGGAAAAAAACTTCGCCTGACCAATTTAGACAAGATTTTTTGGCCTAACGAAGGGTATACAAAAGGAGATCTTTTAGACTATTACTTGCAAATAGCGCCTTATCTCATGCCTCATCTACAAAAACGACCGATTGTCATGGTTCGCCACCCTGATGGGGTTGAGGGAAAGTCATTTTATCAGAAAGAAAGCCCTTCTTTTCGCCCCTCCTGGCTACCTGTATTGCTATCTACTCCCGTCAGAGTAAGAAGTCCATTACCTATTGTCTCGTAAAAGACTGGATTGACTTACTTTACCTAATCAACCTCGGCTGCATCGAACTTCATCCCTGGCTTTCACAAAGTCCACAGCTCCATGTACCCTCTTATATGGTCTTCGACCTCGATCCCCATGAGAGCCAGTCATTTGAGACCGTCGTAGAAGTTGCCTGGCTCGTCAAAGAAGCTTTAGATAGTTTTGGACTGACTTCGTACCCCAAAACATCGGGACGATCGGGCTTGCATATCTATGTGCCCCTTAAGCCCCAGTATAGCTATGATACAGCAAGGCAATGCGCTATCGTCTTAGCCCGATTTATAGAAAAGATAGACTGCCGCGTTACCCTAGAGCGCTCGATTGAAAGAAGAGGACAAGCTCTCTATCTCGATTGCTGGCAGATAGGAAAGGGAAAAACCTTGGCTTCTATCTACAGTCCTCGACCCCTTCCTGGTGCACCTGTCTCAACACCATTAGCGTGGTCAGAAGTGAAAAGCAATGTAGATCCACAAGCTTTCAATCTAACCTCGGTCGTAGATAGAGTAAAGCAAAAAGGCGATCTTTTTGCATCTCTTTTGACAGAAGAAAATGACTTGACGGCTTTGTTGGAGCTTTTGTAGCGAAGAATGAGCCATTCAACATAGGCCATACATGAAGTATCATTTGGAAGTAAATAGTAAAAACCCATCGTAACGATAAAGTATACGATGGGTCTTTTGTAGTGCTATTTTCATCGTAGGGCTGTGCCTATGGGGGGCACGAGGAGACCTTCTATAGCTTGTCTTATTCGTTGGAACTCTCTTCAGTCACTTCTACAGGCAAAGGCAATGGTTGGGCCTGTGGGGGGCTGTGGCATTCCATACAGCTCATATTCATAAAGCGATTGGCTTTCTCTTTTTGCTGGATAAAGTCATCAGCAGCAGCCATTAAAGCTTCTGCAGCTGTAGCATTGTTGTTTTGCTTTTCCTCAAGAGCTAGAGAAAGCAATGCACTTCCTGAACGTACTTGGAAGACGCTCTCTAAGAAGTCCTGATTAACCTTGCTATGTCTTGGTGGCGTTCGATAAGAGGAAGCTTGGGCAATGATTTCTTCATCAATCATCGTCTGAATTTCTTCTAATGCAGTTGCTTGTTCTTCTACTGTTAATTCTTCTAAAGCATCAATTTTTTCTAATACTTCACCAAAAGCTGCACTAGAAAGTCTTTGCCACTGTGAAAAATCTTGTCGTAACTGACTACGAAGCGCAGCCTGGGCAGCCGCTTCGGCAGATTCTGTGCTTATGTATACAGTTGAAGTCTCTCCATCCCACTCTACATCAGCTTGCAAAGCTTCAGCAATCGCACGAACTGGCACAAGTGTACGACCTTCTACAATTTGTGGTGCCACATCAGACTGAATCTCTTCTCCATTAACGAAAATCTTGATAGGACTAAAAGCACTAGCCGCTACAACAGCACCCATAAAAAGTGCCGACGTAATGAAGGCCGTTAGAGTCCATTTTTTCATTTTCTCAAATCCTTTCTACTGTTTTTTTAGCTGGTGGGCATCTTTCCCACAACTTGTTCCTGCTTAATAAGGAAATAAGATTACAGGAGATCACTTCCAGCACTTTTGTAATGATAACAGCTCTTTTTTATAATGACAAGGTATTTATTGGAAGAAGAATAAAGGTAACTGCACAAACCCTAAAGCTTGTACAGTTACCTTTTCAGATCTTCTTACTTAAAGTAGTTCACACCGGCCTGGAAGATCTTTTGATCTTTTTCCCCAGGAATGTTGATAGCCACATGGTTACCAATGCGCTCTGAATGACCCATCTTACCGAGGATACGTCCATCAGGGCTTGTGATGCCTTCTACGGCACAAACAGAGCCGTTAGGGTTATAGGGCATGGCCATGGTCGGCTTGCCCTGGTCATCGACATACTGTGTAGCAATTTGACCCTTCTCGATAAGCTGCTGCAGTAGGGCATCGCTGGCTACAAAGCGACCTTCACCATGAGACATGGCAATACTATGGATGTCACCGAGAGCTGTCTCTTGTAACCAGGGGGAAAGATTCGAGACAACTTTCGTAGTAACCATAGAAGAAATGTGTCGACCGATGGTATTAAAGGTCAAAGTCGGGCTATCTTCCGTAATCTCTCGAATCTCACCATAAGGGAGAAGACCTAACTTAATCAAAGCCTGGAAGCCATTGCAGATCCCAATCATCAAGCCGTCTCTTTGCTCTAAGAGCTGGGTCACTGCTTCTTTGACCCTTGGATTGCGGAAGAAGGTAGCAATAAACTTGCCAGAACCTTCCGGCTCATCACCAGCACTAAAACCACCAGGAATCATAATGATTTGTGCTTTTTCAATGGCTGCCACCATCGCTTCAATAGACTCTTCTACATCAGCAGCTGTCAGATTTCGAATCACCAAGCAATCGGCCTGCGCACCGGCCTTTTCGAAAGCTTTAGCCGTATCGTATTCACAATTGGTACCAGGAAAGACAGGAATAAAGACTCTTGGTTTGGCTAGGGCTAAAGTGCTTTTGCTTCTTTCTAAGCCCTTGGTCGCACCGTCAAAAAGTATCTCCTTGGCTTCACCAGGCGCTTCTACTTTGCTAGGGAAGATTTTTTCAAGGGGACTTTCCCAGCGTTGTTGCGCCTCTTCCAGAGAAATGTTCACACCGTTGATCCGAATAGCTGGCTCTTCAACTGTCATTCCGAGTACTTCATAAGCGACAGTACCAAAGGCTGCAGCTAGATCAACAGAGGATGGAATTTCTAGAAGTAAAGAACCGTAATCAGCACTGAAAAGACGATGTTCTTCTATAGCCTCGTCAAAAGAGAAGCCAATGGTATTACCAAAAGCCATTTTGCTTACAGCGGCTGCAATACCACCGAATCGGACTGTCTGGGCAGCAAGAACCTGGCCTTTTTGCACCAGTTCATAAACTTTTTGATAATTCCGTTCCAGTTGGTCGAGACAAGGCAAAGCCTTACCATCCTTTGGCAAAGGCAAAAGCACAACAGTACTACCAAACTTTTTGAATTCTGGTGAAACCACTTTGTCGGCGTTGAGTACATTTACAGCAAAAGCAACGAGCGTTGGCGGAACATGCAAATCTTTAAAGGTACCAGACATGCTGTCTTTGCCGCCAATCGCGGGAATTTGTAGCGCTTTCTGAACCGCATGAGCACCTAAAAGAGCGCTAAAAGGTTTGCCCCACTTGCGCGCATCTTGCCCAAGCTTCTCAAAGTATTCCTGTAAAGTAAGGCGAATCTTGCGATAGTCTCCACCAAGTGCTACAACACGAGCAACCGCTTCGACTACGGCATAAAATGCACCGTGGAAGGGACTCCAAGAAGCAAGATGGGGGTCGTAACCAAAGGTCATGGCTGTCGCTGTTTTCGTCTCTCCCGAAAGAAGAGGAATTTTTGCTACCATGCCTTCTGCCGGCGTGACTTGATTGCGTCCACCAAAAGGCAGTAGAACAGATCCAGCGCCAATGGTGCTGTCAAAGCGCTCCACAAGACCTTTTTGACTGCAAACGTTTAAGTCTTCTAAGTTCGTTAACCAGGCTTCCTTTAGATCAGGTAAGGTTTCTTTCACTTTGGACGGGATGCTTTGGAAGTAGTTTTCCTGCTCTTCCGGTGCTTCTACAACCACTTCTGTCTTTTGTTGCACACCGTTGGTATCAAGAAATTGACGACTTACATCAACAATGGCTTGTCCACGCCAAAACATTTTCAATCTTTGCTCATCCGTTACGGTCGCAACAACAATGGCTTCTAAATTTTCTTCTTGCGCAAAGCGCTGGAAGGCTTCCACGTTTTCTGGTGCAATGACGACAGCCATCCGCTCTTGTGACTCCGAAATGGCCAGTTCAGTACCATCCAAACCTTCGTATTTACGAGGCACTGCGTCTAAATTAATATGCAATCCTTCGGTAAGCTCACCAATGGCCACTGAAACACCGCCGGCACCAAAGTCATTACACTTTTTGATCATTTTGCTTACTTGGGCATTGCGGAAAAGCCTTTGAATCTTTCGTTCTGTAGGAGGATTGCCTTTTTGCACTTCGGCGCCACAAGTAAAGAGAGAGTCTTCTGTGTGCTCTTTGGACGAGCCGGTAGCGCCACCGCAGCCATCGCGACCGGTGCGACCACCAACAAGCACAATCAAATCACCGGCGACAGGCTTTTTCCGAACCACATTCTCTTTCGGAGCTGCCGCCATAACAGCGCCAATCTCCATTCTTTTGGCCACAAAACCTTCATGATATAGTTCAGCAACTTGCCCTGTTGCTAGGCCAATCTGGTTACCATAAGAACTATAACCAGCAGCAGCACCAATGGTAATCTTTCGTTGTGGCAATTTACCAGGCAAGGTTTCTTCCACCTTGCGTCGAGGATCGCCACTGCCTGTTACACGCATGGCTTGATAGACATAAGAGCGTCCCGACAAAGGATCGCGAATGGCACCTCCGAGACAAGTAGCAGCACCACCAAAGGGCTCAATTTCAGTAGGATGGTTGTGCGTCTCATTTTTGAACATAACAAGCCAGTCTTCAGTCTGACCATCCACATCAACAGGGACTACAATGCTGCAAGCGTTAATCTCATCGGAAACATCTAAATCGCTGAGCAACCCTTTTTTACGTAGTTCCTTCATGGCCAGTACAGCAATATCCATCAAGCATTCATCTCGTTCGTTCACTTTCTCTTCATAGACAAAGTTACGAGATGCCACATATTCTTCATAGGCTTTTTGAATCGGTTCTGCAAAAAGACCTTCTTCGATGGTTACATCCTCAATTTTTGTTAAAAAAGTAGTATGACGACAGTGATCGGACCAATAAGTATCAATTACTTTAATTTCCGTAATCGAGGGATCGCGCTTTTCTTCATCTCGGAAATAGGCTTGACAAAAGATCAGATCTTCTATATTCATCGCCAAACCGGTTTCGTCCATCCAAGCTTGTAACTCTTCTTCTGACTTCTGAGTAAAGCCATGCAAAATGGCCACATCAGCCGGTACCTCTGCCCTTACCGTTAAAGTCTCAGGCTTTTCTAAAGCAGCTTCTCTTGCTTCTACGGGATTAATAAGATAAGACTTAATCTTATTGATTTGCTCTTCTGTAAGGGAGCCGCGGAGTACAATCACAGGCGCTGTTACAATAAGAGGCCTTTCTTTTTGCGTTAAAAGCTGAACAGACTGCGCGGCTGAGTCGGCTCTTTGATCGTATTGCCCCGGCAAGTATTCCCAAGCAAAGAGATGGTCTCCTTCTTCCACTGGAAAAACTTCATCATAGACACGGTCTACAGGAGGCTCAGAAAAAATCGTATTGCGAGCTTCTCTGTACTCCTCATCAGTCATACCTGCTATATCGTAACGATGAACAATGCGCAAGCCGTCTAAGCCTTGTATAGCCAAATTCTCTTTCAAATCGCTATAGAGACTTCGAGCTTCAACATCAAAACCTTCTTTTTTCTCAACATAAATTCGTCTCACATCTTGTGTCATGAAGATCCTCCTGTATAAAATATACAAACATTACGAATAAAACTTTAACAAAGCTTTTATAAGAATATACTATTAAGAATAAATGATGACAGCAAGAAGGGCAAGAAAAAAACAAAAAGAGAAGGCTGATTAAAAAGCCTTCTCTCTAGAAGCAACCATCCCTACAGTTCCTACATAGACTAAACAATCTACCAAAGTAAAGGATTCAAAACCAACCCTTTCCCTAAGAAAAAACAGGTGATGGACTAAATTTACCGACGTAACAAGAGACAACATACCCGATTGCTGAGTTACTACTGAATAACCCTAAAACTACTCAATTCACCAAACTAAAGTCACTAACTCTACCCAAGCAGAGAGTCACTAAAAAACCTTACCAAAGTTTCGAAACCAGAATTACCTGATTCACCATATGGGCTGATTTACCCAACAAAAGGGATTCAACTTACCAATCTTAAGTCTACTAAATATACCGTACTAATAAATCGACGTTACCAAGTTACCAGTAGGTTCACGTAGTCAACCAAAATACCCAAACTCGAGAATACTAGAAACACCGGATTGAAAGACAAACATCGCAACCACTTACGGTTTTCTCCAGGTGACACTCAGCATGACTGGGTAAATCCTAGGAAAATCTTTCTCTAAAAACCTTCGAATGAATTAAACCCACCTGACAACCTACCTGACGATGCTTTCTACGCTCCTTTTTCGTTTCTCTCTCTCTCTGAAACTGTAAGGATATTGCCTGACTAAAGTGTACCACAGTGTTACTCTTTTGACAAGTACTTTTTGGTACTTTTTCAATATTATTTTCAGACTATTTGCCTTTTTTCTCTTGAAAACCTGTACAGGGATGGCCGCAGCTTTGAAACACTACGAGACTGGGCATATGTGCTGTTTTAAAGTTAAGAAGTCTACAACCTCGAGGATGCCGATCTTCCCAGGTGATATAAAAGTGCTCACAGCGCAGGCAGTTTATTCTTTTCTTTTCTCTAGCAATAGGACGATTATCTTTATTCGTCATGATCCATCCTTATCCCTACATTGATAATTCTTTTCTCCATTCTACAAGAAAAATATCCAGTAGAAAGCAGCCAGGATAAATCGATAATAGGCAAAAGGCGCCAAGCCTACGTTTTCCAAGAACCGCAAAAACCAGACAATCGATAGCCAGGCCACAAAAAAGGCTGTTACAAAACCAAGGGCAAAGACAGGAACATCCGCCATTGTTAAGATGTGGTAAGATTTGAGCAAATCATAGCCTGTTGCAGCAAACATAATCGGTACAGCTACAATAAAAGAAAGCTCCGCCGCCACTTTGGGTGTTAACCCTACGAGAATGCCACCTGAAATGGTCGCTCCGGAACGGGAAAAGCCAGGCCATAAGGATAAACATTGAAACAAACCTACAGCAAAAGATTGTCGAAGCGTAATGTCATCAAACCTATCAACCTTTGCTTTGGCCGAATAACGATCGGCCACAAGCAACAAGACAGCACCGACAACAAGTCCAATGATAACCGTTTCCTCAGAAAAGAGCCGTTCTTTAATAAGACCATGCAATAGATAGCCCAGTAACAACGCCGGCATTAAGGCTGCAAGCAAATGCAATACAGAAAACCCATGGCGAGGTGGTTTTAAGCCTTGCTTGAAAAAAAGCTGACCCATATCAATAAATTTTTCCTTGTAAAGGAAAAGAACTGATAGTATGGCGCCTAACTGTATAAAAATCTCAAAAGTAGCTGCTTTTTCATCATCGAATCCAAGCAAGTGACCTAACAAAATTAAGTGTCCTGTCGACGAAACCGGTAAAAACTCTGTAAAACCCTCTACAATCGCCAGTATGAGGGCAACTACATAGAGATTTTCCACAGATTCAACTCCTCAAGAAGCCTGAAATGGATCTAGCGAATCAATCGAATTGTCAAAGGGTAACGATAACGAATTCCTTCATTCGATCGGATCGCCGCAATAATCGTTAGAATGAAATGAGCAATTGGAATAATGATCAAAAAGGGGATTCCAATGGCAATCACCACTAATATGCCTGCTATAAAAGTATATAGTAAAAGGCTGATTTGAAAATTCAGCGCTTCTTTTCCTTGATCGTCAACAAAAGGCATAGACTCCCTTTTGAGCAACCAGATGATCAAAGGTGGAACAATCTGTCCAACAAGGGGTAAAAGATAGCCAAGAAAAGATGATATATGACACAACATAGCCCACATACGTTCATCTTTCGAAGGATTCGTTATAGGATCTATACTGAGATTCACAAAAACCCTCCTTTCCATACAATATTGCATCTTTATTCATTAGGAAAGCAACAAAGAAGCCTTTTATGTTCACAGTAGAAGGTTCATAAAAGGCTTTCTATCTCTGTCTAAAAATCTCCTGCTCACTTTGTAGATTCATAGTCTAGGTCATAGGCATCAAAACCCCAAGACGTAGCATCTTTATACTCTGGTACGCCTGCAAAGATAAAGACATAAGCAACATTTTCGCCCGGCTTTAATTGGACAGGAATATTTTCGAATCTGTGATCAGCCACAACGGCTTGTTCTCCATCCTTATTAGCCATGTAAATTTTGATATCAATATAATTTACTTTTGTAATGGTATCATTGCCACGATTGTAGAAGATTCCTTCTGCTTTTAAGATACCTTCTTCATAGAAAACTTTCTCCAAATCAAATTCTATCAAGGAATCCTCTAAAGGTTTGCAATTAATATCAACACGTCTTTGTTCGCCATCCCAAGCTACCTTTTTGTCCAAACTTTCAGCAATAAAGCGTAAGGGTACATATGTTCTGTCATTGATAATCGTAGCGGCTACATCTAACTCGATAATCTTATCGCCTACTCTCGCTTCTCGATTATCGATTTGTAACCATATATGTCCTGACGTAACGGAACGTTCTTCTGCATTCCATGTAACAGTTTGACCGAGAGCCTCAAAAATAGCACGCATCGGCACTAGCGTTCGATTGTTTTCAATCACAGCAGGACTCTCAGAAAGGAGTGGAACCTCATTAATAAAAACAGTAGGCGGTGCCGCAATCGCAGAAGTCACGACCATTATCGAGAAGAACAGTAACAAGGCAAGAACGATATACTTTTTTTGCTTCATAAAAAAACCCCCTTCTCTTTTAGTTGTTTAAAAAGTAAGCTACACCTTCCATTTGACAACGGAATCATTACTTTGTCAAGTCTTTTCACAATGAGAACAAAATGAGAACAGAAACGCAAAAAACCGCTTAAAGCCTTTGCTTTAAAGCGGTCTCCATTGCGATTCGGGTAGTTAGATCCCATGACTTCATCGGTAGAACTTCTTCATAGCTGATACAAACAACTAGACTCCAGCCGTTCCATCCACCTGGTGATCCCGCAGACCCTTATGTACGATGGAGCCAGCGACAGGAATTGAACCCGCAACCTACTGATTACAAGTCAGTTGCTCTACCAATTGAGCTACGCTGGCAAAATATGGTGACCCGTAGGGGATTCGAACCCCTGTTACCGCCGTGAAAGGGCGGTGTCTTAGACCACTTGACCAACGGGCCTTATATGGCTGGGGTGGCTGGATTCGAACCAACGAATGGCGGAGTCAAAGTCCGCTGCCTTACCACTTGGCTACACCCCAACGGTGGAGAAAATGGTGGAGGGAGAAGGATTCGAACCTTCGAAGCTTACGCGGCAGATTTACAGTCTGCTCCCTTTGGCCACTCGGGAATCCCTCCATATTACGTTGGTAGCGGTGGTAGGATTTGAACCTACGACTCTACGGGTATGAACCGTATGCTCTGACCAACTGAGCTACACCGCCAGACTGTTTGCGACCAAACCCCGGTCACAGGACAGTATGTTATCACTTATCTCTGGACTTGTCAACAAGTTTAGCAAACATTTTTCGATATTTTTTTCGTACCCTTATACGGGAGCCTAAGCATCTCGCTTTCCTCCCCTTTGGACTGGATCCACACTGTTACCGCCAGCAAAGCTGGCAACCGTTGAGATCCCAAGCCCCGCTCGGTCGGCGAGATGCCTAGGCCAGAGAGTTTTACTTGTTCGTTCTCTCAGAAGCAGAACAGAGCAGAACCTCCCCCCCTGTACTACTTTACAACAATATTCACGAGCCGATTGGGAACAGCAATTACCTTAACTACATTCTTACCGCCAAGCAACGCAACAACCCGTTCATTGGCAAGAACCTGAGATTTCAAAGTCTCTACATCAAGTCCATTGGCGAGAGACAAGCGCTCTTTCACCTTGCCATTCAACTGCACCACAATCTCTACTTCATCTTTGACCAGCGCCTTTTCGTCATAGGTAGGCCAGGGTTGCTGGTGAACATAGCCACTACCACCTAGGCTCTTCCACAGTTCCTCACAGACATGGGGGGCAAACGGTGCCAGAATAAGAACGAGTCGAGCGAGGCCATCTTTGAACAATGGCAAGTTCTGTTTCTCTTGAGGCACTTTTTCTTTGTACAAGTACATCGCATTGACCAGTTCCATAATGGCTGAAACAGCCGTGTTAAAGTTAAAGCGATTGCCTACATCTTCCGTTACTTTTTTGACAGCGTAATGGATCTGACGAGCCAATTCTTTATCTTCACGATTCAACGTAGAAGCATCTAGATGTGGGAGCATTAAAGTGGAAAGGTCACGAAGGGGTTCCTGATAAGCCTGAATGAGACGCCAGACGCGCTGTAAGAAACGATGAGCGCCTTCTACGCCACGATCGCTCCATTCTAGATCCCGCTCTGGTGGCGCAGCAAAGAGAATAAAGAGTCGCGCTGTATCAGCACCATAACGCTGGATAATCTCTTCAGGGCTGACGACATTGCCTTTTGATTTGGACATCTTGGCCCCATCCATCAGTACCATACCCTGGGTCAACAAGTTTTCAAAAGGCTCATCGACACCAACTAAGTTGAGATCGGACAACACTTTGGTGAAGAAACGAGCATAGAGCAAGTGCAAGATAGCATGTTCTACACCGCCAATGTACTGATCTACATTCATCCAATAGTCTACATCATCTCGAGCAAAAGCTTCGTCATCATTTTTCGGAGAGCAGTAGCGCAAGAAGTACCAGCTTGAGCAGACAAAGGTATCCATTGTATCAGTTTCCCGCTGTGCTGGTTCACCACAGCTCGGGCACTGACAATTCATAAAGTCTTCCCGTGAACGAAGAGGGGACTCACCAGATGGCTTAAATTCTACATCCTTCGGTAGCATAACAGGCAATTGCTCATCAGGCACCGGTACTTCCCCACAAGTAGCACAATGAACAATTGGGATGGGCGCACCCCAGTAACGCTGACGAGAGATCAGCCAATCGCGCAAACGGAAGTTGACTTTGCGAGTCCCTTTTCCGTCTTTCTCTAGCTCTGTAGCAATAGCTGCCAGTGCTTCTCTATTTTTCATCCCGTTAAAAGGGCCTGAGTTGACAAGGATACCATCTTCATCATAAGCGTGATCCATGTCTTCGGCCACCAGATCAGGGATTCCTTCTGGCTGAATAACGACTTGGATCGGTAAATTGTATTTAGTAGCAAATTCAAAATCCCGTTGGTCGTGAGCCGGTACACCCATGACAGCTCCGGTACCATAGTCGACGAGGACATAGTTTCCAATCCAAATGGCTACTTTTTCACCCGTCAGGGGATTCAAGCAATAATGCCCTGTAAAGATACCTTCTTTCTCAATATCTGTCGAAGTACGATCGATATCACTAAGATTGAGAACCTTGCGAATAAACGCTCGAATCTCTTCTTCTCGATTGTTGTTTTGTAGCAATTCTTCTACTAGAGGATGCTCTGGTGCCAATACGAGGTAGGTGACACCATAAATCGTATCTTGACGCGTTGTATAGACGCGAATCTTCTCAAAGTCGCCCTTTTTCTCTGGCAAAGCAAAATCCATTTCAGCGCCTTCAGAGCGACCTATCCAGTTCTCTTGCATGGTCTTAACCTTGTCAGGCCAGCCTGGCAGCTTATCCAAGTCATCTAAGAGACGTTGGGCATAGTCTGTAATACGGAAAAACCATTGCTCCAGTGCTTTTTTCTCAACAACAGTATCACAACGCTCACAAGCACCGTCAACGACTTGTTCATTGGCCAATACAGTGGCACAAGAAGAGCACCAGTTTACATTGGCTTTTTTCTTGTAGGCTAAGTTGGCTTTATAAAGCTGCAAAAAGAGCCATTGCGTCCATTTGTAATAATCAGGATAACAAGAAGCAACCTCTCTGTCCCAGTCATAGGAAAGGCCCATTGCTTGCAGTTGGCTGCGCATGTTAGCAATGTTCTCTGTTGTCCATTGTGCTGGCGGTACGCCGTGCTTAATGGCCGCATTCTCAGCTGGTAAACCAAAAGCATCCCAGCCCATAGGATGAAGTACTTGCAAGCCTTGCATCGTTTTAAAGCGAGCGACTACATCACCGATGGAATAATTACGCACGTGACCCATATGCAGTTGCCCAGAGGGATAGGGAAACATTTCAAGACAATAGTACTTCTCTTTGTTCGGATCGACGGTAACACCATATATGTTATCTCGTTCCCAGGCTTGCTGCCATTTTCTTTCTAGATCTTGAAAATCATATCGTTCTTGCATTGCTAGAATCTTTCCTCCTACAAAAAATAAAAACCTTCTCGCCCCATGGGACGAAAAGGTTATTCCGCGGTACCACCCAATTTGTCACTTTGTTACTACATCGTGACCTCTTGCAAGGAGATAACGGTCCTACCGGCACAAACTTAAAATGCATTCGCACGCTCAGTCTGGCAACTCCCGGGCGAGTTCAATCGACTTTCTCCTGTCTCGCAGCAAACGACAGGTCTCTGAAAGAAAAGTACAGATCTACTACTCCCGCTCAACGTCTTTCCTAAAAATATATAATTACACTTCGTTATTATATATTTTTTGACACAAAAAAGCAAAGGCAGTCCTATTTTTTCTGTGCTATCAGAAAAATTCTTTCACTTTCTTTTTCCAGTGGATTCATCTGTAGGTCTCCGTAAAGACCTTGCAAAGTCAATCCAGACTCAGACACAGCTTTTTCGATCTCTTCTAGAGAAAAGGCTTGCTGGCGATGAAACTCCTCAAATCGTTCATAAAGCCCACCTTCTCGAGCTACAAAAAAAGTGAGGTCCATTTCTACGGCTCTTTTGGTTTCATCGTAGTGATTTAACCAAATATAAGCCAGATCATCGTCGACTTCGTAAAAAACATCATTGCCAACCAGGGTAGACAATTTATATTCCGTATGCAGATCGGCGATAAAAAGACCATCTTTTACTAAGACTTGCGCCACTCGTCCAAGTACTTGTGATAGTTCTTCATAAGATTCTAAGTAATTGAGACTATCTAGAAAAGACAGGATTGCATCGACTTGAAAAGGCATCTCTAGGCGCCTCATATCCTGCGATAGAAGCACCAAGCGAGAATCTTCTAGAAAGGATTGGTTTCGGTCTGCTGCAATCGTCAACATATCAGGCGATAGATCAACGCCTATTACATCATAGCCTCGTTCTAAGAGCCTTTTGGTCATGGCGCCAGTACCACAAGCTAGGTCAAGAACACGACGAGGTTTTTGGGGAGATAAGGTGAAAGCTTTTTCGGTAAAATCCATCCGTCCATCGTAATCTACATCCACCATTAAGCGATCGTAAAAAGCCGCAAAAGATTCATACATCGATTCTATTCACTCCGACGTCTATAAAAGCCTATGCCTTTATTTACTTTTCGATCATAAAGCATTAAACCGTAGCAAATTCAGCAAAGTTCGGCTCAATAGCCCGAGGCGCATCGCCCCAGAGTCTTTCTAAAGAATAATAGTCTCTTGATTCAGGACGGAAGATATGAACCACCACATCACCGAGATCGACCAATACCCATCGTCCTTCACGATACCCTTCAATCCGTAAGGGTTGCTGACCCAACTCTTTCATGCTATCTTCAATGTTTTGACATATGGCCTGTACTTGTGGTGTTGAATTTCCTGTACAGATCACAAAATAATCGGTAAATCTTGATTTTTCACGTACATCTAGCAAAAGAATATCACTTGCTTTTTTTTCTGATGCCGCTTCGGCAAGTCGGATGGCCAAATCTTTGCTATCCATCAAAGTTAACATTACCTCCCTATTTTTCCTTGGATTGCTTACTGTAGCTTATGCAGAAAAAGATTTCTTGTCTCTACTGTTAGAGGATGTAAACAGTGCCCTTTTTGTACAACGTAAACGATGGTCTGATCTAAGGAGAGGAGCAGGGCCTTATCTATAGACTTCTCCACCCATTTACGAATTTCCTCTACTCCATTATAAGTTCGATTCACTTCAATTTTGTCAGAAAGATAAATGATTTTCGCTAGATCGCCCATTTTAGGATGCCCCAGGGTGTGGAAAGAAATTGCGTCTAACACGTCTTTGTCAACAATGTCGTAGTTGTCGCTGGCCCACTGGCTCCCAGCAGGTCCATGCAATAAAGCAGGCACTTCTTGGGCACAGAATGAGAAACCGTCTATATTGGCTTTCTCATAGTAGAGACATTGTTTTTCCAAAGGCCATTCACGGGCTACATCGTGAAGCAATGCTGCTACCGCAGCTTTCATTGGAGCTATTCCCCAATGAGAAGCAATCGCTTTCGCACATTCCATAACAGCCAGCGTATGTTGAAACCGTTTGGAGCTCATATTTTTCTCTATGTCTTTCTGAATTTGATCGGATAGTCTTGTCCAGTCCATCCTAAACCCCCTTACAGTGAAAATAAAACCTCCTACACCCGTAAAAACAGGGTCTAGGAGGTGAGCAGAGTTTTTTACTGTTCCATTTGTCTTGGTTTTGCTTCATTGACAGTCAATTGTCTGCCCTCATATTCGAAGCCATTCATAGCCTCAATCATGCGCTCGGCATCTTCATCACTGACTTCTACAAAACCAAAACCTCTAGAACGGCCTGTCTCCCGATCGGTAATGATTCGGCTGCTAACGACTTCACCGTAGGGAGCAAAGAGATCCTGAAGATTTTCTGGTTTTGTGGCCCATGGAAGATTGCCTACATAGAGAGTCCGTACCAAATGATTTCACCTCACCTAAACCTGTTTCACATCACGGCACAACTTTTATTGCTGATATTCCGTCTATACCGTGTCGCGATTTAGTATAAGCCATAAGAATGAGCCTTATGCGCTTAACGATACAACTGTTGCGCTCGAATATAATGTTCTACTGGTTCTGGTACCAAATATTTGATCGAACGTCCCTTTTGAAGACGTTCTCGAATATCCGTAGAAGAGATGGCCAGTGCTGGTACTTCAATGAGGTGAATCCGCTGCGAAAACTCTACTGACCATTGTGCAATGGTCTTATGGAGATGGTCTCGTTCATATCCTGGTCTATAGACAGCAATAAATTGACAATACTGAATCAAGCGCTCAACCTGATGCCAAGACATGATTTCCACGATGGCATCAGCACCTGTTATAAAATATAGTTCAAGATTGGGCCCATAATGATGATAAAACCACTGCACTGTATCAATGGTATAAGAATAGCCTGTCCGCTTTACTTCTATATCTGAGATACGAAAACGGCAATTCGAAAGTGTCGCTAATTCTGTCAAGCGCAAACGCTCTCTAGAATCTGTTACTTTCTGCTTTTGTTTGTGAGGGGGTCGTCCTGAGGGTACGAATACAACAGGTGATAGATTAAAACGTTCTGCTGCCGCTTCAGCTGTTACCAGATGGCCATAATGAATGGGATCAAAAGTGCCACCCATAATACCAATCTTGGTCTTGCTTGAAGCATCTGCTTTATTTAATTTCCGTTTCGGTACTTTTAACCCAAAAGAGCTTTCTTCCCAATCATAGTTGTTTTTATCTTTTTCATCAATTTTCGGTATGATAACACCATAGGGAGCGGAGATAAACAAAGAGTCCTCTTCTTTATTACTCTCTTGTCTGACCATCGCCATAGCAGACGTACTTGATGGTCGTTAGCTCTTTGAGACCCATGGGTCCGCGGGCGTGTAACTTTTGTGTGGAAATGCCGATCTCTGCACCGAGACCATATTGGAAACCATCAGTAAAGCGAGTAGAAGCGTTGACATAGACGGCGGCTGCATCGACTCTACGAGTAAATTGACGAGCCAAACTGTAATTATTGGTTACAATCGCTTCTGTATGTCCACTACCATATCGTCGAATATGATCAAGGGCTTCATCAAAAGTATTGACAATACGAATCGCTAAGATTAAGTCAAGAAATTCTGTTTCGTAATCTTCATCAGTCGCTTCTTTGATCCCTGGAACAATGGCTACACTACGAGGACATCCTCGCAATTCCACTTCAAGATTCATTAAGCGATTGCTTACTTGTGGTAAAAACTTTTTGGCTACATCTTTGTGTACCAACAATGTTTCCATAGCATTACAGACACCAGGTCGATGGGTTTTGGCGTTAATGACAATTTTTTCTGCCATCTCTAGATCGGCATCACTGTCTACATAGACGTGACAATTGCCTACGCCCGTTTCAATAACAGGGACGGTGGCATTTTTTACAACGGTCTGAATTAAGCCAGCACCACCCCGTGGAATGAGAACATCGAGGTATTCATTCATTTTCATCATTTCTTGCGCTGCTTCACGGTCTGTCGTCTCAATGAGCTGAATAGAATTGGCAGGAATGCCTGCTTGCTCCGCTGCCTCCGCTATGATGCGCGTAATTGTCATATTAGAGCGAATCGCCTCTGAGCCACCGCGAAGTAAGACAGCGTTGCCTGTCTTAATACAAAGTCCTGCTGCATCAACCGTAACATTGGGTCTGGCTTCGTAAATAATTCCTACAACGCCTAGAGGAACTCTCACTTGTCCTATCTCTAAACCGTTGGGACGTTTCCACTGGTGGACCACTTCACCAATGGGGTCTGCCAGGCCAACAAGGGCATAGAGTCCTTCTGCCATGTCTTCAATCCGCTTAGGCGTCAATAGCAAACGATCTAGAAGTGCTTTGGATAAACCTTTTTTCCTGCCACTTTCCACATCTAAAGCGTTGGCCGCTAAGATTTCATCCTCTTTAGCAATTAGTGCTTCTGCCATTGCTTCTAGGGCTTTATCCTTAACTTGTGAAGACAAATGACCAAGCTGATAAGCTGCGTCTTTGGCCTTTTTCCCTTTTAAGATTAACTCTGGATAGGGCATCTTGGTCCTTCCCCCTGTTCCCCAATGTATTTTAGAATAATTCTACCTTTTTAAGAAGAGCAACCAATCTGACGCGGAATGGTCAGAGTCAGATTGTCACGATGAACCACTTCATCATAATCTTTACTGCCTAAAAGAGACTCAATCTCCATGCACTGTCGTCCCATAATTCTTCGCACTTGCTCAATGGCGTAATTGCTCACACCGCGACCCACTTCATACCCTTCCGGCGCAATGATGCTAACGAGGTCACCGCTATGATAGAGTCCATCGGTGGCAACAATACCACAAGGCAACAAGCTTTTCCCACCTGACACGAGAGCTTGTACAGCGCCTTCGTCGATATGAATTCTACCATGGCAGGTAGAACCAAAAGCCAACCATCGTTTATAGCCCGGCAATGGTTTCGCTTGTGGTAGAAAAAGAGTGCCAATTTCTTGCCCTACCATGATTTCCCGTAACACATCAGGCTTTGCTCCACTGGCAATGATCATAGCAATACCCGACTCCGTACAAATTCTAGCCGCCTGAATCTTGGTGGCCATCCCACCTGTACCTAGGTCACTTCCAGCGCCTGCGGCCATCGCCTCGATCTCTGGTGTAATCGCCTCTACCGTAGAAATAAGCGTAGCCTGAGTATCGGTACGTGGATTGGCTGTGTAAAGACCATCAATGTCTGTTAACAGTACAAGCACGTCACTACTGACAAGAGATGCAACAAGCGCTGAAAGCGTATCGTTATCACCAAAGCGAATCTCGTCAACAGCGACGGTATCGTTTTCATTGATGATCGGAATGGCACCCATCCGTAGCAAGGCTTCCAACGTGTTACCACCATTGATGTACCGTTTTCGAGACGCCAGATCGTCACGGGTTAGCAATACTTGAGCGACAACATGTCCATATTCTGCGAAGAACTTCTCATACATATGAAGCAGAATACCTTGCCCAACAGCAGCACAAGCCTGCTTTTCGGGAATTGTTTTTGGTTTTTCTCGTAACCCAAGACGACCCATGCCTGCACCAACAGCGCCCGAGCTTACCAGAATCATCTGATAGCCTCGATTGGCCAGATCTGCAACTTGACGGACCAGTTTCTCCATCTGCTCCAAGTTCAGTTTGCCTGTGCCATAAGTGAGCGTACTCGTTCCCACTTTAACCACAATTCGGCGGGCCCCCGGCAAGTCCTGGCGATGGAACATGCAACTTTGCCCCCCTTTAGGTCCCTGCAACATAGATTCTATCTTCCTTTGTACTTTCCTGCTTATCTTGCATTAATTGGGAAGTTCTAGTTGCGGATTATCTTGAGAAAGTCGATACAGCAAAAAGTTACGCCCAATGACTTGTACCACTTCAGCATCGACTGCTTCTCCAATCTCATAAGCCACTTCTTTGGGTTCCTGAAGACAGTTCTGCAAGACTCTTCCTTTGATTAATTCTCGCGCTTCTAAGGCATCTTCTACTTGCTTGACCAACATTCCACCAATGCCATTTTTTCCAATATGAATAATGGGTTCCATGGTCTGGCCTAAAGAACGAAGGTATCTTTTTTGTTTACCCGTTAACATTAGGACTCATCGCCTCCTTTTTCCGCTTCTTCATCGCCGCCATATTCAATAAAGTCAAACTCCAGACCGCCTATCTTTACGGGATCACCATGCTTCGCTCCGGCATCACGCAGCGCTTGATCTACGCCCATTTTTCCAAAAATACGGGACAGTCGTACTACCGATTCCTCTTGATCAAAGTTGGTCATGGCTACATGTCTTTCTACTTCTTTGCCAGTAACCACAAAGACAGCCTCATCATCGCGCTCAATTCTAAAGCGTTCTTCTTTTTCAGGTTTCAAGCGAACATCCATATGGGTCACTTTCTCTTCTTCGACCGCTTGAACAGGACCAAGCTCTTCTAGAATGGTATTAACATGCCAGATTAACGGTTTTAGCCCTTCTGATGTAGCTGCTGAAATAGGAAAAATGGTGTATTGTTCTCCTATTTTTGCTTTGAGGCGCTCAAGGTTCTCTTCTCCTTCTGTCAAATCCATTTTATTTGCGGCAATGACCATCGGTTTTTCTACTAATTGCGGCTTATACATAGCCAGTTCTCGTTGAATCACGTCAAAATCATCTAAAGGATCGCGACCTTCTGTGCCTGCCATATCGAGCACATGAATTAAAACACGACTCCGATCGGTATGTCGCAAAAAATCGTGGCCCAAGCCAACGCCTTCATGAGCACCTTCAATGAGTCCTGGAATGTCAGCCATAACAAAACTTTTGCCTTCTTCCACTCTGACCACACCCAGGTTGGGTTCTAAGGTTGTAAAAGGATAGTTGGCAATCTTAGGGCGAGCGGCAGAAACAGCGGCTATCAGCGTAGACTTTCCTACATTGGGATAGCCAACGAGACCTACATCAGCCAATACTTTGAGCTCTAATTCAAGCCACCGCTCTTCCCCTGGCTCTCCTTGTTCCGCCAACTGAGGTGCTCTGTTTAATGAACTAACAAAGCGAGCATTGCCACGACCACCGCGGCCACCTTTTGCTACAACAGCTTCTTGTCCTTCTTTCACAATATCAGCTAAAATCTCGCCTGTATCAGCATCTTTTATAACTGTACCAATGGGCACCTTGAGAAAACGATCTTCACCACCGCGGCCGTGCATCGTTTTAGCCATGCCATGTTCACCACGAGTTCCTTTATAATGGCGCTGGTATCGAAGATCGACAAGGGTGCGTAATCCTTCATTGCCAATAATAATTACGCTGCCACCGCGACCACCATCACCACCAGCTGGCCCACCTTCGGGAACGTATTTTTCACGACGGAAAGCAACAATACCGTTGCCACCATCGCCACCTTTTACAAAAATCTTAGCCTGATCATAAAACATGATGAAAGAGCCTCCTTTAGGGTCCTCCCCTTATTGCTCTGGGGTCTTCTTTGTCTTTCCCAAGAAGTCTACGCTGACTTTCTTCGAAGCATCCTAACCAGTAGGCTTCTACGTATGGTTCCTGACCACCATGAAAGAAGAGACAAAGCGAATCTGCGCCGTCATGGCAAGTTTTTCGATGCAATAAAAGGGATTGAATAAAATTTTCGGTCTCCCTTAAAAGAACCGTAACTTCTTCATCGCTTTGCCATTCTTCAGGTCTCCAGTTATCTTGAACTGTTACCTGAAGTAATATCTCTTCTTTTCTTAAACTGTACATTTTATGGATGAGCATCACTATCAAAGGCATCACGCCCAGGGCTGTCAGTTGACCATCATCGCGAATCTTCGCCGCTAGATCTTTTAGATAGTGATTCGCTTTTTCCGCCCTTCCAAGTTGTACATATCCTAGAATGATCTGTAGGTGATTGATGAAGTCATGACGCATTTCTCGCCAGACTTCTAACCATAACTCTGACTGTGATGATTCGCAAGGTTCTATACAATCATTAATATTACCCATAAGTTCCCCCTTACAATGCCATTAGACTGCAGGCACTGTAGATAGTAGATATTACAAAAGCCTCCGGACTTTACTCCGGAGGCTTCGTCATTACACCGCATAAACGCTGACTTGTTTTTTGTCCCGGCCTTTACGCTCGAACTTTACTACACCATTCACCATGGCGAAGAGGGTGTCGTCTTTACCGATACCTACGTTGTTACCAGGGTGAATCTTCGTTCCTCTCTGGCGAACAAGAATATTACCGGCGAGAACAACCTGACCGTCAGAACGCTTCACACCAAGGCGTTTTGCTTGAGAATCACGGCCATTTCGAGAACTACCAACACCTTTTTTCTGTGCAAAGTATTGCAGGTTCATCATCAACATGGGACACACCTCCTTTTTTGAACTTGAACATAAGCAGGATACGCTTCTTGAATTTGTTCCAATCCAAGAAGCATTGTTTCCAAAATGATCTGAGCTACCTTGCTGTCAGCCTGATTCAAAGGCAGCTTTAAGATACAACGCAACTCACCTGGTTTCGGTGCTCTCACTTCCGTCGCATCAGCACCTAAAAAGTGCTCTAAGCCATTAACGGCCGTAAAAGTAAGCGCTGACACACCGGCACAGACAACATCTTGCCCCGCTGGTGCTGCTCCTGCATGACCCTTTGTCTCAAAGCCTACAATCAGGCCTCTATCATCGATAAATACAATCGTCTTAACCATGTAGAATCTCGATCAGCTTACGCTTCAATCGCTTCTACACGAACTTGCGTGAAAGCTTGGCGATGACCTTGCTTTCTTCGATAGTTCTTTTTCGGCTTGTACTTGAAGATAACAATCTTCTTTCCTTTGCCATGCTCTTGTACTTTCAGCTGAACAGAAGCACCAGAAACAACAGGTGTTCCGATCTTCATATCACCTTCCGTACCAACAGCAAAAACACGGTCAACAGTCACTATGTCACCAGGATTGGCTTCTAGTTTCTCTACTTTCAAAGTGTCGCCTTGACGAACTTTGTATTGTTTTCCACCCGTTTCGATAATCGCGTACATTTAAAACACCTCCTAACTAGACTCACCAAGTACTAGGCGGAGCAAAAAGCTCACTTCCGAAGCCCGACTTGTGTGGTTGAGACAGGGGATAGATACCTACAAATCAACATAATACTCTTTTCTTTTTCCTTTGTCAATAAGAGAAATAGATACTTTTGGTATCAAAGCACTTTATTACGTATCTTGCAGCCTACTTTTACTTTCAGTGACCTATTAAGCAAACTTTGCTTAACAAGCGCCCTCGGCCTTCACAAACTTGGCAAGGTGATTCGAGGAGAGATGATAAAGTTTCTCGTGTTTTTTTTCGGGTCATTTCTAGAAGACCTAAAGCAGTAAAGCCAAAAACTTCTGTCTTCACTTTATCATAAGACAACCCTTCTTTTAGCTGTACTACTACTTCTTGACGATGCTCCTCATCGATCATATCAATAAAGTCAATGATGATCATGCCACCGATGTTGCGAAGGCGCAACTGACGTGCTACCTCTTCTGCCGCTTCTAAGTTTGTCCTTCGCACCGTTTCAGCTAAATTATGATCGCCCACATAACGGCCTGTATTCACATCAACGACTGTCAACGCTTCTGTGCCTTCTATAACCAAATAGCCACCACTGGGTAAATAGACTCGTGGTGAAAGTGCTTTTTGAATCTGACTATAAAGATTGTATCGCTGGAATAGATCAGGCACTTCTTCCAAAATCAATTTGTTTTGCAACGGCACTTCGTACTGCTGGGCCCAAAAAATCATTTGTTCATACAAAGTGCGTTGGTTAAGGTGAATCTTTTCCACTTTAGTATCAAAAAGATCTCGCAAAGTAGTTTCAAGCAACGCACATTCTTGAAAAAGCAGAACCGGTGCTTTCTCCGAAAGCGATTTTTCAGTAATCTGCTTCCAGAGGAATCGAAGGTTTTGAAAGTCCTTTTCCAAAACTTTCTCATTCATTCCGGCTGCAACGGTTCTAACGATAACGCCTGCGCCTTTTTCGCTTGAAGTCAAAGCCTGCGCAATAGCCAAAAGTCGCCTACGTTCTGCTGGATCTTCGATTCGCTTGGATAAACCGATTTGATCTTCGAAAGGTGTTAAGACCAAATATCGACCAGGCAATGATATTTTTCCACGAATACGAGGACCTTTCCGACCGATTTCTTCTTTTGTTACTTGAACGATTATCTCGTCACCTTCAGTAACTTCTGTATCAATCAGATCCATGAGAGGAAGGTAAGCATTTTTACGAATTCCAATATCTACAAAAGCAGCAGCCATGCCAGGCAAGATTTGAACAATGCGGCCTTTGTAGATATTCCCTTCCAAACGTTGACGTCTTGGATCATGCCAGTATAGTTCTACAAGGCGATTTTTTTCAAGAATCGCCGCCATAACTTCGTTGTCTTTGGCTTGAACAACCATACTTTTCATCGCAAATCTTTAAGAACCTCTAGAGGCGTAAACTGTTTACCATCCTTCACTACAAAAAGACCAAGACGAATGATACGCAGTCGTTCCAACTGAACGGGTAAATCTTTCTGCTGCACCACCATAGAAAGAACTTCTTCTGGCCTCACATTTCCTTCGCTTCCTGTTTGAACCAACATTTCAAGCAAAAGGTGATTCTCTACCACTGTCCCTTTGACTTCATAGACACCAGAGCGAATCTCTTTCTGTACCAAGCCTTTTTTGCTCTCCCGCTCTACAAGCCAGCTATCTAAGTCTAAACTAGTCTGAATCGAATCTTGAACTTCTTTTTCTTCAATGGAAGAAAGCAATGGTACCTTGACCCTGTATTGCGCTCGATTGACGAGAGCCATCAATGCTGGTTGACCTGGTGGAACAATCTCGGCATCGATAATGCGAAACCCTTCCGGCATCGCTTTTTGTAGTCTCATCACCAACTCCGCATTCTCAATGAGCGGGTCAATTTCCACATCTACATACTCACCGAGAGAAATAACCCCAACAGCTAAGGCTGAAGCAAAAGATATTTTCGGATGAGGATTATAGCCTTCCGAAAAAACAAGAGAAATCTGGGCTCTGCGCAAAGCTCGTTCAAAAGCTTTTTGCGTGTCCAGATGAGAAAGCCAGCGAACTGGATCTTCTTTACTAAAGGCGATCCGAATTCTGGCCATGATCACCACCCCGCAAATCTACAGATATCCCAAGTGAAGGACAAACCCCACAGGCGCTACAACTATGATGGCGACAATCTTGTGTGAGCGCTGCTTCCATGGCTTTTTTGTGCTCTCGCACTAAGTAAGAACGATCAACGCCATAATCTAGATGATCCCAAGGCAGCGGTTCATTATACTCAATGTTTCGATAGGCATAGTAAGCCGGATCGATTTCTGTTTCTTGAAAAGCTTCTACCCATCGATCATAACGGAAATGCTCTGTCCAACCATCGAATCGAGCACCTTTTTCCCAGGCTTTCAATAAAACTTTTGCCAAACGACGATCGCCTTTGGCCATGACTGCTTCTATAAAGCTCACTTTCGCATCATGCCAGTTATACGTAATCCGTCGATCTCGAATGCGCTTTTTAAGAAACTGCTGTTTCTCTTCTAGCTGGGCAATAGAGTTTTGCGCTTCCCATTGAAAAGGTGTTTGTGGTTTTGGAACAAAAGAAGAAAGACTGATTGTCACTTTTATATTTTTTCGGATTCCTTTGGATCGAAAAATATCAGAGCCCATATAAGCCACTTTTTCGGCCAGACGGGCAATCCCTTCAAGATCTTCTTCCTCTTCTGTAGGCAATCCCATCATAAAATAAAGCTTAATCGTATGCCATCCACCTTGAAAGGCTTTTTCGATCGTCTCCATAAGATCTTCTTCTGTTACACCTTTGTTAATTACATCACGCAAACGCTGCGTTCCTGCTTCTGGTGCAAAGGTTAATCCTGTCTTACGCACTTTTTGAACTTCTCTGGCTAGATTGACAGAAAAAGCGTCTACGCGCAAAGATGGTAAAGATAGCCCAACTCGCTTTTCTTCGTGAGCTTGCAACAAGGCTTTTACTAAAGGTTCTATACAAGTATGATCAGCCGTACTTAAGGAAGTTAAAGCAATCTCATCATAACCAGTCTGACGAATTAATTCATCGGCTTGCCGTTGCAATGTTTCAGCAGACCGCTCTCGAACAGGTCGGTAAATTGTTCCTGCTTGACAAAAGCGGCAAGCTCTTGAGCAACCTCGCAAAACTTCTAGCATGACACGATCATGGACTACACCCATAAAAGGAACCATCGATTGCGTTGGGAAGTAAGCCTGATCAAAATCTTGTATCACTTGTTTGCAAATTCTATCGGGTGCGCTCCCATCAAGTTTCTCCAATCCCTTATAATGACCGCCATCATCATAGTGGGCTTGATACATCGATGGAACATAAACACCAGGTAGCTGTGACAACTGCCTTAATAAGGTCTGGCGACGGCCTGGTGCTGCTTCTTTACTTCCGGCCATCTCCTTTTTGAAATTTCCAATTTTTTTCAAAAGAATTGGTAAAATTTCCTCTCCTTCCCCTAGGATGACCAGATCAAGAAAGTCAGCCAACGGTTCCGGGTTAACAGCACAAGGTCCACCGGCAATCACCAAAGGATCGTCATCGGCTCTATCTTGAGACAAAAGGGGAATTTGGGCTAGATCAAGCATATTCAAAATATTGGTGTAGGACATCTCATACTGCAAAGTAAAGCCGACCACATCAAACTCTTTCAAAGGACGTCGGCTTTCCAGTGAAAAAAGCGGAAGATCTCTCTTCCTCATCTCCTCTTCCATATCGGTCCAGGGTGCAAATACACGTTCCATGAGCATGGATTCTTGATCATTGATCAAGTGGTATAAGATCCGCAACCCCAAATGAGACATGCCCACTTCGTAGACATCGGGGAAAGCAAAGACCATCGTCGTATCGACGTTGGCCCAATCTTTTTTGACCTGGTTGTACTCTCCACCTGTATAACGAGTCGGCTTTGTTACTTTATTCAACAACTCGTCTTCCAAGACCTGGCCAATCATCGCTTGCTTCAAATTTTTCCACCTTCATTCTGTCCTTTTTATGTGACAATTGCTACGAATAAGTTTCTATCTACCATAGATTATCTCCATCAGCCAGGATTGACAACCCTTCTATCGCTCTTTTATTAACTCACCGACAGAACAATCTTTTTCCCCGGCCATCATGTGCTCTAATAACGAAGTTTCGCTCAATTGACCGACAATTTGACCTCGTTCATCGACTACAGTTACTATCAAACATTTATTAGGAGATATTTGTGGCATTAATGATGAGACAGGAACGTTATGACGAGCCACCACAACCTCACCATTCCAAGTATGCCTCTTCTGTAATTGTTTTTCTTTTGATTGTAATAGATTCCAGAAGACCATCGCACCATTTCTCCTTTCTTTATGGGCGCCTAGAAACAAAAAGCCAGCAATAAGGGGCAAGTCAAGGCCCGTCTTCTCCCAAAACAAGCCTGCAATGGCGATAAAAGCAAAAACAATGGCCAAGGCCTCTCCCCAGGACGCAACGATTGTTGAAGCTCGCATCGTACCTATCTTTAAAGTCATAAAAGCTCGCAACACACGTCCCCCATCAAGAGGCAAGATTGGCAATAGATTAAATACACCGATCGTAAAGTTCACAATTCGCAAATACTCATAATAACCGCCCCAGGAAAAACCGAGAAGATTGGCTCCTTCAATGATTAAAAGTAGTAAAAAGGAAAAAGCAGGCCCTGCCAAAGCCACAGATATTTCATCGCGAGGACGATGATTTACATCTGCAGAAAGACGAGCCACGCCTCCAAAGGGAAAAAACTCAATTTCTTTCACAGCAAAACCAAGTCTTCGCGCTGCTATCGTATGCCCCAGCTCATGCCAGGCCACAGAAAGAAAAGCAAGAGCCACATAGACAGCAACACCAGCCCAGGCATAAAGTGCCGCTAGAAGAATAAGCCACTCATTGATTCGAATTTCCACCCCCGCCAGTCGGGCTATTCTCATCAGGAGCTCCTCCCTTCTGTACTCCAGGAGCTAAGGGATCAACACTTCGACCCTCGTGACGTACCTCCAGGTAGAGCTGGGCCTGTCCAGCAGAAGCACTGCGTCCCAAAGGACCGATGACAGTTTGCGCTTCTACCTTCTCCCCGGCTTCCACGTAAAGCTCTTGCAAAGGACCCATTATCCTTGTAGAGCCATCATTGGCTGCGATCTGTACATAAATGCCTCCATCTTCGGACCAGGAGGTGATGAGAGTACCAGAAACAGCAGCCCTAACAGGCGCCCCTGCTGTGCCTACAATCCGTACTCCCGGATAAAAGTCAACACCTCGCTGGCCAAAAGCTTCCACCACAATGCCCTTCACAGGCTCCTCTACGGGCAAACCATATCGAGCAACGGCACCATTGGGCGAAAAAACGGGCATTGCCGTCGTCCCATCGGTCCATAGACCAAGCCGCAGTACAGCCTGCCGCAAAGGCTCAAACTCCATATCTTCTGACACAATCCGTTCTACCTGAACTTGCGCCACTTTCGCCCAGGGATGCTCTAATTGAAAAAGACCCCATAAAGAGAAAAATAGTAAAAGAGCAATCACAGATTGTCCTACCAAGCGCCAGGGAGACTTAGAGCGATTGGGGAAGGAATTCGAAGACGCTGATAGATCAGAATTAGAACTCATAATCCGATCAAAGCGCCCCTCATAAGAACTCCACTTCGACTTCTTACCAAGGCCACCAGAGGGACTAGACTTATGAGAAGTACTTGAACCCAAAGCATCCTTAGAGTCAGTAGAATTACCAGAAGAAGCAGAGGAGCTTGTCCCTGATTTCGACGCTGACTTTGACGGAAACCAGGACTCCTGCAGCTGCGCTGGCACATCATCACCTCCCCGCCTCTCTTCGCCTCCTTGTAAATCCTTCCTGTTCTTCTTTTTCGTCGTACGACGACGATTATAAACCCACTTCTCCAACTCCGACTTCTTCACTCCAAGCCCTCCTTCCACAGAGAAATCACAACGCCGCAAAGGCCTTTGCTACATGATATGAAAAAAAGGGACAAGTATGAAACGAAAAAAAGGCTCTTATGCAAGAGGATTCCCCTCTGCATAAGAGCCAACAAATTGATAGTAGAACGACGTAACATATATCTTACCTTAGGATCGATAAAAGGCGCTCCCACCGATGAACTCTCGCAAAATCGAGGTCGGTGGCACTTCCCAATCATCCATAGGCCGAAAATAATCAAGCAAGGTCAACAACCGCTGTGCATCGCCGTAAACCTCATTGGAGGAGTCAATCTCTTCTAAAAGAGGCGTGGCATAGGCCCCCAAAACAGCAGGCTCATAGAGAAGAGCCGAATTGAACATCACATCAGCTTCTTCTTGATAAGGAAAAATCCAACGCTCCTCTCCACGACGAACAGAAGGCCACATTGCCAAAGTCTCTTCAGCACGACGAGATCGATACTGTTGATCGCGAATCATCCGCCGTAACAAACGAACATCTGTCGTTTTAATATAGTTCATCAGATCTAAGTTCAGTTCAACAAGAGCACTAACATAAATCTTAAACTTACAATTACGGTCAATATGACTGGTCAACTCTTCATTCAAGCCATGAATGCCTTCTACAATAATGGGCTGCTCGAGGCCTATACGCAACTTGCGCCCTACATACTCTCTTTCTCCACTATGAAAATTATAATGGGGTACTTCTACTTCTTGGCCTTCAATCAACTGACTCAGTTGTTCATTGAATAAAGCAAGATCAACAGCGTAGAGTGATTCAAAATCATAATTGCCTGCTTCGTCTTTCGGCGAAAGACGCCGAGGGTGAAAATAGTCATCCATCGAAATTGTTACAGGCTTAAAACCATTCACACGCAGTTGTATTTTTAATCGTTGTGCGAAACTAGTTTTTCCTGAAGAAGAAGGACCGGCAATTAAAATAACCCGGCTTCGCTCTGGTTCCTCTGCAATGATATCTGCAATCTGAGCAATTCGTTTCTCATGAAGGGCTTCAGCCAAACGAATGAGTTCACCTGTTTTGCCAGCTTCAACATGACTATTTAATTCCAGCACATTAGAAACGCCTACAATCTTTGTCCAACGATCGGATTCACGAAAGATATAACCGAGCTTTTTTTGCTCTAAATTTTTCGGGACACGATAGGGATCATGTTGATCGGGAAAACGCAATAAAAAGCCGGCATCATGATGCTCTAGCTGATAGGTTGTAATAAGGCCCGTATGAGGCACCAGGACTTCATCGCTAAACTCAACATAATCACCGCAACGATAGAGATAGACAGGCTCTCGTTGACGATACCGTAAGATTGCAACCTGATCTTCTCTTTGATGCTCTTCCAACCTCAATTTCGCTTCTTCAAGAGGCAAGACCTGACACTCAATCGGTTCGCAAGCCCGAACAATATCCCACATTCGCTCTCGCATACGATCGACCATCTCTGCTGTAATAGGCTCCCCGCTCAACCTTTCTCCATAAAAACCTTTATTCAAGGAAAATTGAATCTCAAAAGTATCATTGGGAAATAACTCATGGGCTGTACGCATTAAGACAAAGGCTAAACTTCGAGCATAGACACGAATTCCCGTCTCACTGGTCATATCAACCATTTCTACAGTACAATCTTGTTGAGGAAGGTACTGTAGATTCTCTATTTTATTGTTCACCTTTACAGCAACAATAGGACCATTCTGCTCTGCTTGTAGCTCCCAGGCCAGAACCTGAAGATTGGTTTGCCGATTCCACCACCGACAAAACCATCCCGTCTTTGCTGTGCGAATCGTTAAAATCAAAGGAAGCTGACCATCTACAGTCATCAATCATTAAACCCCTTATCATACCTTATTGCAGTCCCTGACTCCGCATCTCTCTTTGTCGAGCAAATATAAATTGAATGATTTTTTCTTGTTCCATTCTAGAAGGTTCAATAAATTCTAATCCCAGTAAGTAATAAGCCTGTCGCTCTACTCTTTCCAAGAAAACACGCTTTACAAAAGCTTGCAAGCGCAGCCTTTCTTGTAACAAAGGAACCTCTATGAGTAGCTTGTCATTTTTTTGAAACTCATCGTTGACCAGGACAAGCAAGCCACCGGCCGAAATGTTTTTGATCGTACAAGCTTTCCATGTCCAATCACAGGGATCCTTTTCATCTTCCTGCTTAGCATAAACAGTCTTCATAAAGACTGGAAAGCGATAAAAGTTCCGCCGCTGCACTTTATCAATTTTTTTCGGTCGCTCTACTGTAATGATAGGAAGCGGCTGGGATTGACGTTCTTGGATGATACTTTGATAGACATAAATACCATGACTGGTAATTTTATAGAAAATCACAGGATCCCCTACATGCATAGGTATGGGCTGCCCTTCTTTAAAAGGCAGTGCCAAGAGAATCTTATCTTCCCCAATATCTTCAACACGACTTTTATGGTGCCCTGAAAAAATACTACCAGGTGGTATTAATATCTGAATCAGATCATTTACTTTGAGTTTCTCTACAGACACGATGTATCACTCACCCCTAAAACATGATGGTCTGTCTACGAATATGGACGTTCAACAGTAGGCCCAGTGCCATCATATTTGTGAGCATTGACGTCCCCCCATAACTCACAAAAGGAAGCGGTAAGCCTGTAATCGGCATTACACTAATTGTCATTCCTACATTAACAAGCACTTGAAAAAGAAGCATAGAAGTAATTCCCATAACAATGAGCGATCCAAAGACATCTCTAGCATCTAAAGCAATTCGAATCGCACGAAAGATAAGTAGCATAAATAATAATAAAAGTACAGCTGCTCCAATAAAGCCCAATTCTTCACCAACGACTGCAAAAATAAAATCAGTGTGATGCTCTGGTAAAAAATTCAATTGTACCTGGCTACCATTGTAAAGACCTTTGCCAAGCAATCCCCCAGAACCAATGGCAATTAAAGACTGCCGAATCTGATAGCCAAAACCAGCAGGATCCATATCGGGATTAAAAAATATTACAAGCCTCATAATTTGATAATCCTGCAAAGGCAACGAGAGACCCCAGTAAAAATAGCCAATCAAAGCAGTGCTAACAACAGCAGCGCCTCCCAATACAAGAGACAAAAGAATCTTCTTGTTTGCACCTGCAACAAGTAGCATACCAAACATAACAGCAATGAGCACAAGAGAAGTCCCAAGATCAGGCTGAATAAGAATCAAAGACATCGGTACCGCCATAAACATAAAACATGGAACTAGATCAACAAATCGTTCCAGCTTACCTTGTCGCTTCGAAAGAAAATCAGCAAAAGCAACAATCAACAGCAATTTAGCCAGCTCTGAAGGTTGAAATTGAAAACTCCCTAACTTAATCCAACGCTGAGAACCGTTAATATCCGTTCCAAACAAAATGACAGAAAAAAGAAGAAGCAGGGTAAGCCCATAAAGATGCCAAGCATAGCGCGCTGCATTTTGATAAGAAATGAAGACAATAGCCAATGCAGCAACCAGACCTATGCCCATCCAAAGAGCCTGCTTACGTACAAATTCCCAACGATCGGCACCAAGGTTATAAGATGCGCTGCTAAGAATGATTAAGCTAAAAATCATCAGGAGGACGACCAGAGCGACAAGCATCCAGTCAACATTTTTAATAAGCTTTCGGTCCAATAAAACAATTCCTCCTTCAAATCAGTTTATGAAGAATACCATGTCTACAACATTATAATTATAGGCTAGAACAGTTGCAAAAAAAAGACCTTCCTTACAACCGTAAGAAAGGCAAATCTTTCTTCTTATTATTTCATTACATTCGTCGCTTTATATCTAAAATTGGAATATTGGCCACCAGTGCGACAGAACTATCTTCATTGCTTAAAGATACCTCCAGAGCCTTTTCATCAATTACCATATAAGTAGAAATTACCTTGATTAGATCTTCTTTCAATGATTCCAGAATTTCAGGAGAGACACTACTCCGATCATGGACCAAAACAAGACGAAGGCGCTCTTTCGCTACGTTTTTGCTTCCCGACATGTTGTCACGACTAAAAATGCGCTGTAAGAAATCGATAACCGCCATTTTCTATTTGCCTCCTTTCTAGATCAATCAGCGACGGAGACCAAAAATCTTACGTACTTTATCCATAAAATTATCTGTGGCTTCTAAATTCATTAAGGGCACATCAACACCGGTGATTCGCCGTGTAATATTTCTATAGGCTTGTCCAGCTCTGGACTGATCGTCTAAGACGGCTGGTTCCCCTTTGTTCGTGGAAATTAAAATAGAGTCATCTTCAGGAACAACACCAAGAACATCTATGGCTAGAATATCGACCATGTCTTCGATGGACATCATATCGCCTTGACGAACCATTCCAGGACGCAGACGATTGATGATCAAGCGAGGACTTCGTAAACCTGATGCTTCTAGTAAACCAATGACACGATCAGCATCACGAATGGCTGAAACTTCTGGCGTCGTTACAACGATCGCTTTTTCAGCACCGGCAACAGCGTTTTTAAATCCTTGCTCAATTCCAGCAGGACAGTCAATCAAAACAAAGTCAAACTCTGCTTTCAATTCATCACAGAGCTTAAGCATTTGATTCTGGTTAACGGCGGACTTATCTTTTGTCTGTGCTGCCGGTAACAAATTTAACCGACCATCGGGAAAGCGCTTATCGCGAATCAATGCTTTTGCCGTGGACACTTGACCACTTGTTACATCAACAATGTCATAAACAATTCGGTTTTCTAAGCCCATAACTACATCAAGATTGCGCAAACCAATATCAGTATCAACAAGTACGACTTTATATCCTAATGTTGCAAGACCTGTTCCAAGATTGGCTGTTGTCGTCGTCTTGCCTACACCGCCTTTGCCAGAGGTGATAACAATTACTTCACCCATACGACTTCCTCCTTAGTCTTTTCCAAATGCTTTGGAACCATATTGGTATCTTTCGATTGTTACCATATCGTCTCGTATTCGAGCGATTTCGGGATGATCAGGCCCTTCATCTGCTTCATCAGGAGGCCTGGATATATGATTGGCAATACGAAGCTGCGTCGGTTGTAGGCGAAAAGCCATGATTATGGCCTCGGTAGAACCAAAGGCACCTGCATGAGCTACACCACGAAAACTACCAAGTACAATAATATTGCCACCAGCAATCACTTCAGCGCCAGGGTTTACTTCTCCCATAATAACAACATGTCCTGGATAGCGAACTCGCTGACCTGATCGCAAAGTTCGTTGAATAAACAGTGTCTGTTCATCGCCACCTTGCTTATCTATATAATATTCTGAGTTCTTATCTAGCTGTCTATCGACAGACTCGGGATAGTAGTCTTTTTCTTCTGTTATTACGATTTCTGGATCTGTTGCGGCCACAACTTTCTGATCAGGTTCTTCTTTTTTCTTGACGTTGGTGCTTTCATTGGTCTCGTAAAGATGGTTGGCGATCTGATAGATACGCTCTCGATTTCCTTTCAACGTGGCCTCCTCCTCGTCAACCCCTCTTGTATCAGACCAGGCATTGATCCCTCGCACAATCAATCCATAAGAGGGAAAAAGCCTTTGGATTACCTTATATTGGTCTTCTGTCAACTCTCTGGTTCCTACATCAATGGAAACATTGGCACCGATCAGAAAATTGTCAGCAGAGCCTAACTTTTCTTCGATCGCTGCAACCAACGATGAAAATTCACAGCCAGAGTCAAGGAAAAAGGTTAAGCCTTCTTTGCTACCTTTGATTACAATGTCTGCTTTTTTCATTGCTACTTCCCCAGCCTCTCAGGCAATTTCCATACTTTTACCATTTTAATTCAACAATAAATTCTACGCTAACGAGTGAATTCCTTCAAGAAAAAGAAAAAAACGAGGTAGAACGCCTCGTTTAATAAATTTCGACTTATTTTGCCGTATTGTTTTAAAATTTTCATTCAACTTGTGTACGCCCAAAATATTCTTCAAAAACAGCCTTTGCCACCATACCAGCAGAAGATCCACCATGATAGCCGTATTCAATGACACCGGCAAAAGCAACTTGAGGATTATCATAGGGGGCAAAAGCGACAAAGACGCCATGAAAATCACGATTTTGGTTGCTATCACCGACACGACCTGTCTCCGCCGTCCCTGTTTTGGCCGCAACCTTTACGGGGAAATTATGAAACAAGTGGTACGCTGTCCCGCGAGGTTCCGTAACGGCCAGCATAGAACGTCGGACTGCAGCCATTTGTTCCTCTGATACAGATGTAACCCGATGTAGCATCGTTGGCTCAATGTGATGAACTACATCATCAACAGTACTTTCAATGCGATCGACGAGATAAGGTTCATAGCGATAACCACCATTGGCTAAGGTCGCTACATAATTGGCCAATTGTAATACTGTATATTGATTACGGCCCTGTCCAATGGAAGTATTGTACGTCTCAAAAGCTTGCCAGTAAGGCCAGTAATTCAAGTCATTTTGGTAATCTCTTTCAATGACTCTGCGAATCCGTTCGTCTCTTTCTAGAATCTGCCTTCGCTCTTCCTCCGTCTGGGCTAAAGCCAACTGTTCTTCCGTCTGTTTTTCTAGCTCGTTCAACCTTGTCCTCTGTCGATTTAAAGCATAAGCATTGCCCCAGGCTCTTTTCCAATCCCGTCCCGGCATAAGGCCAATTTCTTCGCCTGGAAGAATAATGCCTGTCTCTTCTCCCAACCCAAACTCTCTAGCTACAAGACTGATATTGTCAATCGTAGCTCTGCGCCCCATTTCTTGGAAGTAAACATTGCAAGATGTTGCCATGGCTTGAGCAAGATCAACGGGACCATGGACACCGGTGCAGCGAATATAAGGCTTTTCCCAGTAAGCGCCGGTGCACGTTACTTTTTCACGGGGATCAAGACGTCCAGCTGCCAGGGCACCTAATGCGGTAATCGCCTTAAAAGTAGAGCCTGGTGGGTAGGCGGTTTGGAAGACACGGTTGATAAAAGCAGGTGGATTGGAGTTATGGTAATAATCGGCTGTGGCTTGATCCATCAGACCAATGAAATCATTGGGATCTAGTTCAGGTCTAGAAGTCATGGCTAAAATAGCACCGCTATGAACGTCTATCATAACAGCCGCTCCAGCCTGGGCTTTTGGAAACTGTTTTTGTAGACGCTCTAACGTTTCATCCATGGCATCTTCCATTCTTTTTTGCAGCCTTGCATCAATCGTTAACACCAATCGCTGTCCTGGCTCGGGATTCTGGGTGTAATGACTTTGGATAGGACGATTGAGTGCATTGACCTCGACCTGTTGAAAACCATCTGTTCCTCGCAAATATTTTTCATAAGCTCGTTCTAGACCAATTTTTCCTATCATATCACCAAGTCGGTAATTCTCCTCTGAAAAGCGCTCCATCTCTTCACGACTGATTTCTCGAACATAACCTAGAGCATGTCCTGCAACAGTACTGCCCATATAAGGAGGGTAGTAGCGAATGGGGCCTTTGTCTACAACCACACCTGGTAGTTCATAGCGCCTTTCTTCCAGAATGGCCACTTCCTCATCGGTCAGACCAGACTTAATTAGAATGGGTTCATATAACCGAAATCGTCTTTTATCAATCTGTTCTTGTATATACTCTTTCGTGATGCGTGGATCGTTTTCCCCAAGAATTTGGGCTACTTTATCTACCACTTCATCTTCCGTTTCTTTATAACGAGCATCTAAGTGAGTGATGTAGACAGAATAGACAGGAATGGAGGTGGCTAAAGTAACACCATTGATATCAACAATATCGCCGCGCATGGCCACGATAGGCAACAATCGAAGTCGATTTCTCTCTGACGTTGTTTGATAATCATCAGTAATAACAAATTGTAGGTAAAAGAGTCGACTCATTAAAAAGATAAAAACAAGGAAAGTCATTGCCGCAAAAAAGCGCAATGTTTTTTCTAAATCTTTCCTTCGTTGTACAGCGGGTGATTCTTCCGGCACTTCTCGAACTGTTTTTTTGGATAATTCAACATAATCTTTACTCATGATCCCACCTCTTCCTTACGGAGCCAACCTTGTATTGTGGAGCGATAAAAAGATCCATAAAAGATTGGAACAAGTGCTGTATTGTATAAAGATTGAATCAAGAGAGTGAGCCATAAAGTTTTCAAGTTAATGTATAGGCCTGCATAAAGGGCCAGCAGGTATGCAAGTAGATTAAAAGCTATAGTTCCTACAAAGACAGCGCCCATTGGAACAAGCAAATTGTCTTTATAAAGCCGACCTTCGATTAAACCAATGAGTCCACCTACAGCAGCCATGGTCAAAATATTAAGACCTATGTAGCGCCCTGAAAAAAGATCTAAAAACAAACCTGCCAGTACGCCAAAAATGCTGCCAGAGCGACTTCCCTGTAATAGAGAATAAAAGATGACCAGGATCAATACAAGATTGGGTCCAATTCCTTGAATGGAAAGACTGTGAAAAAGCGTTGTCTGCAAAACAGCAGAAAGGAACAAGAAAAGCATTACGATGAGATAGCGCACTACTCCTCGGCCCCTTCCACTGCGTAAACATTTCGAATAATAAATACTTCTTCTAAGCGTTGAAAGTCTACAGCCGGGCGTATCGTCGCTCTTTTCGTCAAACCATTAGGCTCTGACTCTATATCTAAGACGTATCCAACTTTTAAGCCTTTGGGATAGATGGCACCCAATCCAGAAGTTAGGACAAGCTGCCCTTCCTGTATGGGACCATCCCGTCGAAGATTGATCATTTGCAGTAATCCAGAGCCATCGGCCTTTGCTTCCACAATGCCAGGCTCTCGCGTCATTTTTATCAAGCCAGGTACAGGTCCTTCCCTATCTACGATCAGTAAGACTTGGCTTGAATAGGGTGTTACTGAGATAACATGACCAATAAGGCCATCGTTGTTTATAATCACCATGTTACGCTGAATTCCATCTTGTGAGCCACGATTTAGAGTAAGTGTATTAAACCAGGTAGAAGGATCACGAGCAATGACTCGAGCCAGTACAAGGTCGTAGTTCTGTTCTTTTTCTTCTTTATAAGCCAGTAGCTCTTTTAATCGAATGTTTTCTAGCTGATATTGCTTCAATAAGTTGATTTGACGTTGAAGCTCACCCTTTTCACTATGTAAAATTTCATTTTCATCTTTTATTTGCTTGTAATTCACAACAGCCTGACCGACGCCGCCCAGACTTTGCGTAACATAGGAAAAGCCCATTTGCATGGGCGCTAGCAAAGCCTGGGTTGAACGCTCAATGATGCTACTGTCACGTTCCCCGGCCGTCATTCGAAGAAGGCCCAGGCCGATCAAAACGCCAAGACCGATGACAATTGCTGTCTTTTTATATTGTGGCCGTGCCAACGGTCTTCCTCCTTCTGTCCGACATTTTTTGCACTATCCTAAGCGTTTCTGTGGCAAGAGAACACGTCGTAAAGCAGAGATATTCTCCAGAACACGACCTGTACCTAAGGCTACGGCTGACAGTGGTTCTTCCGCCTGATAGACGGGCATACCCGTTTGCAAGCTAACAAGCCTATCAAGCCCTTGCACCAAAGAACCTCCACCTGCCATAACAATCCCATGTTCCATTAAGTCAGCAGCCAATTCGGGCGGCGTCTTCTCTAAACACACCTTAATCGCATCTATAATGGAGGCAACAGGCTCTGCCATTGCCTTTTGAATCTCTTCTGCTGATACAAGAACGGTTTTTGGCAATCCTGTCACGAGGTCTCGACCTCTAACGTCCATCGTCTTTTTAAAATCCTCAGCACGCTCTAGGTAGGCAGAACCGATGGTTATCTTAATTTCCTCAGCCGTGCGCTCTCCGATGGCCAGGTTGTATTGTCTCTTGATGTAGTGAGAAATGGCTTCATCCATCTCATCACCGGCTACGCGGATCGACTTGGCTGTAACTATACCACCTAGTGATATGACAGCCACTTCTGTTGTGCCTCCCCCAATGTCTACAATCATGTTCCCTTTCGGCTCATGGACCGGCAAACCAGCACCGATGGCAGCCGCCATGGGCTCCTCAATTAAATAAGCCTCTCTTGCACCGGCTTGAATCGCTGCTTCTTTCACAGCTCGTTCTTCCACAGCCGTAACACCACAGGGTACACAGATCACAACGCGCACACGGGTAAGTAGATTAGAACCTTTGAGAGCTTTTCGTATGAAATATCTGAGCATAGCCATGGTAATATCAAAGTCGGCAATGACGCCATCTTTCATAGGTCGGATGGCTGTAATATTGCCAGGCGTACGTCCAATCATCTGCTTCGCTTCTTCACCTACAGCCATAACAGCACCTGTATCACGCTGAATGGCAACTACAGATGGCTCCCTTAAAATAATCCCTTTCAATTTAAGGTGAACAAGTGTATTGGCTGTACCAAGATCAATGCCCAAATCTCTGGTAAACATGATCGTAAATCTCCTTAAATGCCTTTTCTTTCATTTAAGAAACTTGGCACCAAAAACCGATAGCTTTATATATAGCCAAGTTCTTTTAGACTTGCATAGCGATTATCACCAATAATAATATGGTCTAATACTTCAATTCCTAAAATACGCCCTCCCTCTACAATTCGACGCGTAATTTCCCGATCCTCCCTTGAAGGTGTCGGATCGCCACTTGGATGATTATGTAGTAACACCACAGCGGCCGCGCTTTTTCGAATGAGAGCTTTAAAAAGTTCTCGAGGATGGACAATGGCAGAAGATAAGCTGCCTACGGAAATATCCTCTATACTGAGCACATGATTTTTTGTATTTAAGGCAAGGGCTCTAAATACTTCTTTGTCTAAGAATCTCATTTCTTCCATAACCAAACGACTCACATCTTCAGGAGAGCGAATGATCGTTTTGGTTTCTGGCGTAGAAGCAGCAATTCGTCGTCCTAATTCAACAGCGCTTTTGATCTGGGCTGACTTGGCTAAGCCCAGTCCTTTGATTGTGCTTAGATCATCGATGGATGCTTCAGCCAAAAAGCGCAAACCACCGCTGTGTAAGATACGATGAGCTAGATCAACAGCCGTTTCTTGACGAGTCCCTGTTCGTAATAAAATTGCCAGTAGTTCACCATTAGAAAGTCCCTGTGGTCCCGCCTGAACCATCCGCTCTCGCGGACGAAGCTCCTGCGGTAAATCTGTAATCCGTAATCTCTCATCGTTCATTGTCATCGATAATCCCCCCAAAAATTTGGGGAACGGCCAGGAAAAATAGAAAAAACTTAAAAAAGAAGAAGCATAAAAGAGTAAGACATGCCTTTCGTTGATGTTCCCTACGATACAAATATCAAAAAGAATCATTCGCGAGTCAAAGGTCCTTTATCGAACACTTTCCTGTATCCGAAGACTTTGATTCCACGTACCTAACAAGCGTTCAAGTAATAGAAGGGGCAACCCAACGACGTTATAGTAGTCACCTTCTATTCTTTCTACGAGCAACGATCCGTAACCTTGAATACCATAAGCACCGGCTTTATCATAGCTTTCACCAGTTGATAAATACCACTCTATTATCTCATCGTTTAACTCTCGAAAAAAAACAATTGTCTCTTCATACCCTGTCAATTCTGATAGAATCTTTCCTTCTTTTACTTCGATAAGTGCTAGTGCTGTCACAACTCGATGAGACCGTGAAGACATAACTTGAAGCATCTGACGAGCATCTGCTTCTGTCTCGGGCTTACCCAGCAAACGATCATCCAGAATTACAACAGTATCTGCGCCTATAACGATTCCCTCTGTCACTCTAGGTGTAATTGTTTTAGCTTTATTTAGTGCAAGATAGGCTGCTCGTTCATTGATAGCAATATGTTCAGCACTGCTTTCATCAAAATCACTGGGAAAGATCTGAAAAGGTACCTTTAGACTTGCCAGTAATTCTTTGCGTCGCGGTGATGCTGAAGCCAGGATAAGATTCAACAGAAAGCCCCCCGATTCAATTAAAGCTTCCGATAAAGTAAATAGCCACCTATTAAACCAAGTACGCCAGCCAGATTCAGCTTTATGGTAAACCCAAAGGTGAAGTGCAAAGCAACTAGATCGATTCGAGTCGGACTCAGTGCAATATCCTTTCCTAGAAGCAAAAAGGGCATCACAGGCCTTAAAGCCTCTCCAAGTAAGGATCCAATGATTGCACCTGTCAATAGTATAACGATGAGGATAGAGACTTTTCGGGAACCACCATTGCGATAGGTCCTCACAAGTCTAACCTCCCAGGATCACAAAAAGAAAGCCGGGAACACTCCCGGTCTTCCCTGCATGTTGCTCTTTATTCGTCAGTTTACCCTAAAATCCTTCTATAATCCAGACCATTCGTTAAAAACCAATTGTTTTCCTCCAAAGATAGAGAGGACCTTTCCTTTTTACATCCAAAACGGGAAGGGGCAGTTTATAAAGTGGTGATTCCAACACCCCTGTTGGTAAATATCGAGAACGGTATAATTGAGCGCCTCGATCATATTCTGGGTAGAAGGGATTGACCGTTATCGCGATCAAAGGAATTTTTTTGCGGACTTGTGCTTTTAACCTTCTTTCTCCTAGCATTCGCAATAAGGCACCTACATTTTTGGGGTCGTCACTTAGTAAAAGACTAACAGGATCTCGAAAAAGCAGGGACCAGCCTTTCATTTGAGTCGCTGCTTTTTCAAGAAACTTTTCCAGCGCTCTTAGAGTGACAAAGCCTGGTAAATTAACATAGCCTCGACTATTTTCTCGCAAAGAAGGCGCTAGCATTTCTGCTAAATCTTGTCCATCTTCTGCCGTAATGAGTACATTTTGGGCTATGTTTTTTTCATGCCACTGGTTGTCGTGCCAATAGGCAAAGCCAAGCTGGTCATTTGGCCTATGAAAAGTTGTTGCTGTCAGGCGAAAAATGGCTGAAATAGCCGTCGTTTCTGTTGCCAATTGTGCAGGTTCTACATGACGGGCCGCCCCTGTTGCCAGAATAAGACCATCTGTCTCAACCATCGGCGCCATTCGATTGAGCGCGCCATCAACAAATACTAACTGGGGCTTATATTTTTGCAAACTTTTTTTTATTTTAGCAAGTTCATGGGATTTATTAGGACCTGCAATAACAACCCTTCCTGCAGATTCTACTTGACCAATGACAATCGATCCAAGGGCTGTTGCAATGGAAGTGTCTTCTAAAATGCGAATATCGGCAGAAGATAAGGGAAGGCATTTTCTTGCCGTTGCTACAACAGTGCCCTCTTCCAACCATAGTCGCGGTTTGGGTAGACCTGTGACATTATCAAGCTCTTCTCCGTCAAAGCCAATTGATGTAATGGCCATTCGACGCTTTCGTCGATAGCCTTCTTTGAGCAAAGCAGCTGTTGTTGTTGTCTTACCTGTATTTTTTGCTGTACCCGCTATACCGATGACTTTCATTCTTTTGTAATCGTATCCCGTCCGCCTCGACCTGGATAAGCACCTTCTTCTTTACTGCCCAACAGACCTCCGTAAAGCGCATCGACGAAGGAAGGCGCAGCTGCTACTTCTTGCAGAACTTTCTCTATCTTCTCGACGATTTCTTCAGACCATTTGGAAGCTTTTGCTGTTGCTTCTACAGAGCCTTCTCCAAAAAAGCGAAATCCTTCCTGAACTGCTTTTAAGGTATCGATACGAGAAGCAGCTACAATGGGACCACCGGAGTAAGCTTCATCGGACGAAGCAATTGAGATTGCGTCTACGCGAAGGGAAGCAGCTAAAGCCGCATGGAGCGACGTTGTCATAGAAGATTGAACCCGATCTTCCGTTTGCGTTAAAAAGCCAATTGGAGCCCCTGGCCAGATAGGTGCGTCTACAATTGAACGAAGCGCCTCTATTTTAGCCGCATTAAAGTCAATATAATTGTGTTCCATCTGCCCGCTGATCATGACTTCAGGACTATAACAGAAAAGGGGTTGAAGAATGGGCCTTCCTCCAAGCTTGCGACCTAGTGCAGCTACGATTAACATACCTGCAAAAGCTTTATGAGCGGGCACACCGGCGAGCTCTTCATTTGTTACCACATCAAAAGGCAAGTTATACTTTGTAGCCATCTTAATTGATTCTACACCATCTACGGTCAGACGAGCTGGATCAGTCCC
Organism: Heliorestis convoluta; assembly: GCF_009649955.1. Classification (NCBI taxonomy): domain Bacteria; kingdom Bacillati; phylum Bacillota; class Clostridia; order Eubacteriales; family Heliobacteriaceae; genus Heliorestis; species Heliorestis convoluta. The sequence goes on from NZ_CP045875.1 coordinate 1,101,085, forward strand.
AGCAGCTAAAGAACCATAGGCAATATTAATTTTTGTTAAATGAGCACCTAACTTACCAGCTAAAACAACAGTCTCAGGTGTATTCAAGCCGCGATGGGCTCGCACTTGCCAGAGTGTATATTCTTCCAAACCAGCCTTTGTCCAAGAAAGATTTTCCGGTGTAATCACAGATCCATCTTCCTGATGTGTTAGAAAATCACCGATAAAACCTTCTGTACGGGCTCCCCAGGAGGGATCAAAGTGAACGACACCATCAGCACCCCAAGCTTCAGACAATTTAATATGAGCAATGTCCATAAAAGGGCAACCTGTGCCATACTGAACAAAAACTTTTGGTTGTCCTGCTTCCCAATGCTGTACTTTTGCTGGTTCCATACGGCTTTTTGTCGCTGTTAGATAAGCTTCTAATCGTTCGATCTCTTCTGGTCGTAACTTTCTTGTCTTGGGGTGGACTTCGCCACTTCGATAATAGGCTTCTGCTACTGGATCACATAAAGCGGCGTAGGCTTCGGTGAATTCTTTGTTAATTTTTCCCTGTCGCCATTCTTCTAGATCCCAAGCGCTATCTCTTAAGCGACCTCTCTTTATTGCAGGAGATGTTTTTCCTTGCACCCATTCTAAAATTCCATCGGTGATCTGATCGAGCAACCGTCCAATGCCAGCATGGCGAAATTCATAAGTATAGTTGGCTGTCAGATCGGCTCTTTCTTTTTTTACTTTGTTTTGATCGGGCAGGTATGGACGTCCTTCTACATAGGCAACGACTTCTTCTACCGAGGTTCCAGGTCCAAAGCCAGCATCATAACCCAATTCTGCAGCCAACTCTGGTCTTATCGCCATGCCACCAATAACAAGGCCCATTTTATCTCGCAACCCTGCTGCATCAGCAAGATCGGCAAATCGAGCTAACAATTCAGCCACACCATAGCCAAGAGTACGGCTAATCAAAACCTGATCAGGTTGTTCTTTGCTCATGGCTGAAATAATTTCTTCCGGCGGTAGATCGGGTGGCAAAAGCATTGTCTTATGCCCAGCTTTATCGAGACCTCTACGAATCATTTTGAGTCCAATATCATGAACGGGATCGAGCGGTACCAGTAATATTTTGCGTCGCTCCAAGCAGGTTACCACTGGACGAATCCCCTCACTTTTCCATATGATCAGAGGTTACCCAAGCATAATTGTCACCGGGCCGATAAATATATGCTCTTACTCTTACCCTTGCACCAGGTCCAGCATATTGAATAAAAACAATATCTACGTCTTGAAAGCCCAAAGAGCGCATCAATCGAATGGCCCGATCTTTTCCTTCATTCTCGCTAGCACAGACCAAGAAAGTTTCTACATCGAGTGCATCCATTACATGAGACAGCATCGCTTCTGTCAAAGCTATTTCCTCCTTTGATCGTCCTCAACAGGCTGGGAGAAGTAAAGCTGCTGTCTGAGTCGATGACCGATACGATACCCTGAAGGTTCTTTGCGATTTAGCCCATAAAGCCAGCTCCAGTATCCGATGACCACCGCCTCCTTTTACAACCGATTTATAGGAAAGCAAGGGCCAGGCTTTCCCGGACCTTGCTTTTTTTGAAAAACGGTTGTTCATTCACCAGTCTTGCTAAGACAATGGTTGGGCGAATACGCCAGCAAGACCTGCCGCATCAACCTTTTGTTTTATCACATTGACGTCACTTGTATAAAGATTTTGCTCCTTCATACGTTGGAAGTACACGGATCCAGAGAAGGTGTATTTTTTCGTTAATCCATCTTCTGTTGTCATTTGATCTTTCACATGGGCAATCGCATCGCCCACAGCAAGAGATCGAGGCAATTCTAGTAAGTCTTTGTTTACAGCGGCTCTTACGGCGTTGTGCCCCGCCAGTGTTCCTGTAACAACAGCTTCTGTGTGACCTACGAGTAAGCCCGCTTTTTCGCCTGCACAGAAGAGATTGTCCACATCACCCTGTACTTTTAGAGTATTATCACGAGGGCACATACCTAGATAACGTACCGAGTTGCCAATGCCGCCAGAGTAGGGATCTTCGAAGCGAGCATCTTCAAAGCCTGGTACTTGCCGCAGTTTATCAAGAGGATAAAAAGGGCTCATCAATTTGGCGTGACCTGTATCAAGTAATATTACGTTGTCAGCAAATTCTTTTAGGGCATATTGCTGGCAAGCTTTCTGTGATAAAGAATCGGATTTTCGCAGTTGCTCCGGAATCGGTACTACTGCCACACCCGTCCGATCCATTTCTTCGATAATATCAGGACGAATGGAATCTTTATGAAGCTTACAAGAACCAGACATAGCTCCTAAAGAACCGTCAGCCTTGCGACCAATGATTTCTTTTACGCCTGCTTTCGCGGCAATAGAAACACGACCGCCGAAGGTTGGGCAGCGATAGATACACATAGCGCAGCCATTGCCGTATTTGGTACAGTTTCCTTGAGGACCTGCTGTTCCCGATGCATCGACAAAGACATCGCCTTGGATTACATCGGTTTCATCTACTACAACAGCCGTAATTCGCGAGCCTTCCATTTGAATATCTTTCACTCTTGCTTCTGTACGAAATTGAATCTTTCCGTACTGGGCCATGCGGTTTTTAACGGCAGGCTCAACTTTTGCTACATCATAGAGGCTGGCATGTTTGTGACCGGGAAATTCCACGTTTTTATGGCGTGAAACTTCATCGGTTACTTCAAAGAGATCGCCTCCGCCCAAAGCGAGGAGCTCTTCTGTTGCCGTAAAGCGACCGTTATTACGCATAATGCCGCCGACGAGACCCGTACCTAAGAACATATCTGTTCTCTCTAATAGCACTACATCAGCGCCTGCTTTGGCGGCAGAGATGGCTGCGGCACAACCAGCCCAGCCACCACCTACGACTACGACTTTAGGCATCATACACCCCCCTTTTATTACAGCATTCCAGCGTGACGACCAACAATTTCCATTAATTGAACCAATGCTCTTACAGCATAGCGCATATTCGGCTCGATTAACTGACCATGTTCATCCGTCGTTCCGAGACCTGGAGAGATATAAATATTAGCATCATAAGCAATTGTAGGAATGACACCCATTTGAGCAAGACCTGTCTGTAAAATATTACTGCCAGCATACATATCTTCAATGGCGAAGACAGGGAAGCCAATGCCGTTGTTTTTCCAAGTACCTTCATAGTTAACTTCCACAGCTTGGGAGTTGTAGCTCTTGGTAATGATAATGCCTTGACGAATCTTGGGATTGAGTTTTTCGAACTCTTCTTTTACGATTCGCTCTAGATCATCCACTGGCTTGGTGAGCACTTCCGGATTATCTCGAAGTACGCGCAGTGCTTGAACCTGGCTGAGCAGTGCTTCTTTCCCTGGATCGAAAGTAACATAAGCCGCTTTACCGTAAGATGCTGTCGTTCCCCAACGATCGCCTTGCATACCCATGGCGCGTCGAATTGTGACCATAAGATCTTCTCTACCAATAACAAGGCCAGAAGTGGCTGCGCCAGCTGCTTTATCCATGGCGTAAACGATCAGATCTGCATTGGCTTTGCGAGGATCGGTCCCAACAAAGGGAATTCCCCAAGCGTTGTCGACCAGGTAAGGCACATTGTATTCATGGGCAAGCTCACCCATACGCTTCATTAAAATAGGTGTACCATCATCATCTTTGGCCCCATAGCCATAACCTGGTGTATCGTAACCAATTGAAGTAAAGCCAGTGAGATAGGCAGCGTGGACTTCTGCAGCCAGTGCCATTTGTTCAATGGAGCTTTCTGGATCAACTTCTGTTAACAATGGTACGGGATGAGCTTTAATGCCATGAACAGGGTACTTTGCACCAGCAAGAGGTACAATGACGCTATCTAAGTTGTTCTGACGTTTGCCATAGAAACCGAGTTCACCAGCCGTAGTACCACGATCGGCATAGAGATCTTTATACTTTGGCGGGAAAGGTCGACCATAGGCGGCCTGGTGATGCATATGCTTTTCATAAGGCGCAATGTAGCGAGCACGATAGTTTTCACCACGACCAAGGTTCGGCGGTGTCATTAAGGTATCAAAGCAAAGCCAAAGAGCTGCTTCGCAAGTGCTCGTAGGTGCTACATCCCACTCATCACCATAAACGTCTTTGACAATTTCACGAAGCTCATCTACGAGCTTAGCCAACGGGATTACTTCTTTACCACCACGCTCTGTCGCTTCAGCCACGTCTTTACGAAGCGGCGCAGGGCACCCTGAAATGGCACCTGTTAAGCCGAACTTACCACGCAATTCTGGTGGGATTCCAATTTCATCAGCGCTTTTTTTGGCATCGGCATAAATCTGGGGAATGGAAGCTTGAAGATGTCGATAAAGCTGAAATTTATACTTGGCGTTCGCCATTTTTTTCCTCCTCAAAGGGAAATTATTGATTTAGGAACTTACTTGTACAATCATTTCTACTTCTACAGCCGCATCGAGTGGGAGCTCATTGACACCTACGGCTGAGCGGGCATGTTGGCCTTTTGTTCCAAAAACTTGACCCAAAAGCTCAGAGGCGCCATTGATTACACCAGGCTGCCCTTGAAAACCTGGGCCACTGTTTACAAAGCCAACGACTTTAACAATTTGTTTGACCTGATTGAGATCGCCCACTTGTCCTTTGATCACGCTTAAACAATTGAGGCAACAAATTTTTGCCGCTTCATAAGCATCTTCCGGTGTTAGATCCTTACCTACTTTTCCCTTGTATTTAAGTTCACCGTTGACAAAGGGAATCTGCCCCGATGTATAGATATAATCACCAACTCGTAAAGCAGGTACATAAGCAGCGACTGGCTTGGGTGCTTCTGGGACTGTAAGACCCATTTCTTGTAATTTTGTTTCTACAGACAAGGGTTTCACCTCCTAGTTTTTGTCCTTAACAAAAGACAAGAGTAGTTTCACCGTACCTAAGAAAAAGATGTACACCTTTTTTAACGATCAGGACTTTTAATCAGCAACTGTTGACCAATCTCAGCACCTTGTTGGATACCAGTAAGCCGCTCTTTCGAGTAAATCACCATATTGATGTGATTGGGCATATGGGTCTCATCAAAGCCAGCAATATAACCAAGATGCTTTCCTTTCAGGTACACTGGATCGCCTGTAACAACCACGCCTGGTCCTTTTACTTCAAAAAAAGCAAGGTAGGCAATGCGATTCACGATCTTTCCCGGTCCTGCTTCCTCTTCGTCCGTTATTATTATTTCATGAATTTCATTGACAGCCAGAGCTCGAGAAATAGGCTTGATCAGTTGTAAGCCTCGTTGTTCCAGTCGACCATCCAAAATAGCTACGAGCTCACCAACGACATCTTTCTTTTTCGCGTAAGGGTGCACTTTTAGCATGCCTTTAGAGTAAGGATCGGATACAGTCATGTTTTCCCCCCTTTCTCTTTTGCCCTTAGTTTCTCTACTTTAAGACCTTTTTAATGATTAATGATAATTCCAAAAAATAGAAAAAGAAGCCCGAAATACCATTTCAAGGCTTCTTTTCTTCATCTTATGGATTGGATAGCTATGTACTTACTTTTTCTGCTTACTCGCAATATTAAATGTAAGTACTTCTAAATTAACAGCAAGATCCACATTTCGTAACTCAATATGATAGGGCACTGTAAGCACACAGGGTGCAAAGTTTAATATTGCTTTAACACCTGCTTGTACAAAAATATCAGTAACTTTCTGAGCTTCCGAAGCAGGCGTTGTTATAATACCGATGTCTACATTGTTTTCTTTGATCACCTTTTCAAGTTGTTCAAAAGGACTTACAGCAATTCCTTCATAGACTTTGCCTACTTTATTGGGATCAACATCAAATAGAGCGACCATGTCAAACTTACGATCTCTAAAACCTCGGTACATAGCCAAAGCAGCACCTAAGTGTCCGACTCCTACAAGTACGACCTTCCATTTCTCATCTAATCCTAAAATTTTCAAGATGTGCTTATGCAATTCTTTTACATTGTAACCAACACCCCGAGTACCGAACTCGCCAAAATAAGCAAGGTCTTTGCGCACGTGTGCTGGACTAACACCAGAACCTTCCGCAATTTCTCCCGATGATATAAGTTCAAGACCTTGTACTTCTACCTGACTTAAAAAACGTGAATAGACGGAAAGTCTAGCAATGGTAGCTTCAGGTATCTTGTAAGATTTCAATGGCTCCCCCTCTTTTCATAAAGGTAAATCGATAATTATTTTGCACATTGCAATCACAATTCTTTTGTTACCTGGCTCCTAAAGGAAAAAGAAGAATAGATCGTGCGTAGAAACTTACTCTTTCTATTATAAACGTAAAAAAGAAGATGGTGAAGACCAATTTGTTATTGAAAAATCTTATAAATCTTTATGATTGGTCAATTCTTTTCGAGCTTCTGCAATCATATAAAGTGAACCCGTTACAACAACGATGGCTTTCATCCCTTTATCTTCATACTTTTCTACTGCTTGTTGACCTGCTTGTAAAGCATCCTGAATGCATGCAATCATTTGCAAGGGTTTGCCATAAGGACTGGCTACCTCTTCTACGCTTTTCCAGTCTCCAGCTCTTGTATGGTTTACCTGCGTGATGATGATTTCGTCAACTTCTGGTGCTAGTAAAGCAACAATTTTCTCTCGGGCTTTGTCGGCTAAAAGAGCAAGAATTAAAATCTTTTTGATGCCTTTGTACTCTTCTTGAAGCGTTCGTGCGAGGGAAGAGGCACCTCCTTCATTATGAGCACCATCTAAAAGTATTTTTCCGATCTTTTCTTGTCTTCCTGGCCAGGTTGTCTTTTCTAAGGCACGAGAAAGTTGCTTTTCCGTCCATTCATACCCTTGTTCCTTCGCTACTTCTAGAGCAGCAATGGCTGTCGCCAGATTTTGTTGTTGATGATGACCTTGTAGCGGTACTTTAAGGGGGCCGTACGATTGCAGGCGCCCCTCCACCATCACTTTTTTCTGGTCCCTTACTCCATCCCATTGCACCCACTGGGCAGTGGCCATCTTCGGGCCATGCCGCACCACTTGTACAACTGGTGCGGACTTGGCTTTGGCTCTTTCTTGTATAACCGTAAGGACCAGTGGATCTTCACTGGCTGTTACCACAGGCACTGCCTCTTTGATGATGCCTGCTTTCACTTGTGCGATTTCTTCCACCGTCGTACCCAGGTAGTCCATATGATCAAGCGTTACATTTGTAATGACCGACAATAGGGGCGTAATTACGTTGGTCGAATCAATGGCACCGCCCATACCAACTTCAAGAACAACAATATCTACTTCTTCTCTTGTAAAGTAGAGAAAAGAAAGGGCTGTCCATACCTCAAACTCTGTAGGATGATCATAACCTTCTGCTACCATGCTTTCAATAGGACCTTTTAAGAGGCCAATCAGATGGGCGACTTGATCTTTTAAGATTGCTGTCCCATTGATCTGTGTTCTTTCGGTATAGCAATGAAGGTGTGGTGATGTAAAAAGACCTACGCGATAGCCTGCTTCTTCTAGTACTTTTGCAATTATGACAGCCGTAGAGCCTTTGCCGTTGGTACCACCAATATGAATAAATTGAGGCTTTTTTCTCTGTTGAGGCTGACCAAGACGATGTAATAGTTCTTGAATGCGCCCTAAGCCTGGGTTAATGCCGAATTTGGTCAGATCTTGTAAATAATGCAAAGCCTCTTCGTAAGTCATCATAGCTTGATCAAGGCGTCAATTCGCTCTTGTAAAGCCACCTTTTTATTTTCTCCTTCCCTTTCTTTTTCTCGCTCTTTTTCTACTACTTCTGCTGGTGCTTTGGCCACGAAAGAAGCATTACCTAGCTTGCCTCGAAGACGTTGCAACTCCTTTTCTGTTGTGGCCAGCTCTTTCTGCAACCTTTCTACCTCTTTCTTACTATCAATAAGATCTTTTAGAGGTAGGTAAACTTCAATGTTGTGAACAATGGCAGTTACAGCGCCTTCTGGCTTAACAGAAGTATCCGCGCTGATAGTTACGTCAGAAGCTGTGCTCAGATTGGCAAGATAGGATTTTCCTTCTTGTAAAATCTTCAGAGATCTTTTGTCACCAACTTGCAAGATCAATTCTGCTTTTTTTCCAGGCGGTACATTCATTTCAGCACGTAAATTCCGAGCACTTCGAATCACGTCCATCAGCAAAGCCATTTCTTCTTCTGCCAATCGATCCACTTTTTCTGGTTCAACCTGGGGCCATGGTGAACGCATAATGGTTTCACCATGATGAGGAAGCTGTTGCCAGATTTCTTCCGTTAAGAAAGGCATGTAGGGGTGGAGCAATTGCAAGGTGCCACTGAGTACATGACGTAGGACTTTTTGTGCTGTTTTTCTGGAAGCAGTGACATCGGAGACTGTGCTGTCTTTGCCATAGAGCCTTGGCTTGACAAGCTCAATATACCAGTCACAAAACTCATTCCATAAGAATTCGTATAAGAGGCGCGCGCCTTCACCAATGTCATAGTTTTCTAGTGCTTTTGTGACAGCGTCTACGACTTGATTATAGCGAGACAAAATCCAGCGATCTGCCAAGGTTAATTCGCCCCAAGGTTGGTGCCCTTCATAATCCTGCAAATGCATTAAAGCAAAGCGAGAGGCGTTCCAGATCTTGTTGGCAAAGTTACGCGTTCCTTCCAACCGCTCAAAATGAAAGCGTATATCGTTCCCTGGTGTATTGCCTGTGACAAGCATAAACCGAAGTGTATCAGCGCCATATTGCTCAATCACTTCAATCGGATCGACACCATTGCCTAAGGACTTAGACATTTTTCTGCCCTGGCTATCTAGAATGAGTCCATGAATAAAGACATCTCGAAAAGGTACATCTTTTTGGAACTCTAAGCCCATGAAGACCATACGAGCGACCCAGAAGAAGATAATATCTCGACCCGTTACGAGAACAGAAGTGGGGTAATACTTCTTTAATTCTGCCTTCTCTTCTGGCCACCCTAGCGTAGAAAAGGGCCAGAGAGCCGAAGAGAACCAGGTATCTAAAACGTCTGGATCTTGGTTTAACTTTTCCTTTTCAGCTCCACATTTTGGGCAATGTCCTGGTACATTTTCCGCCAAACCACAGTAAATGTAGTCACAATCATCACAGTACCACACAGGAATACGGTGACCCCACCAGAGCTGGCGAGAAATACACCAATCTCGTATGTTTTCCAGCCAACCTAAATAAACCTTTGTAAAACGATCAGGCACAAAGTTCAGTTGACCTTGTCGTACCACTTCCATGGCTGGTTCTGCCAAGGGCTTCATCTTGACAAACCACTGGGGTGATACCATCGGTTCTACGACAGTGTCACAACGATAACATTGTCCAACGGCATGAACATGGTCATTGATTTTCTCCAAAAAACCTGTTTCGTCTAGATCAGCTACCAGCTTTTTGCGACAGCTATAACGCTCCATCCCTTCATAAGGTCCGGCTAGCTCATTCATAATCGCTTCTTTTGTCATCACCGTTACTTGGGGAAGATGATGGCGAAGACCCATTTCAAAGTCATTGGGATCATGGGCTGGTGTAATTTTAACAACACCCGTACCAAAAGCAGGATCAACATATTCATCAGCAATCACTGGAATGGCTTTGTTGAGGATAGGTAGAATAACATTTTTCCCTATCAGATGTTGATACCGTTCATCGGCAGGGTGTACAGCCACAGCTGTATCTCCTAGCATCGTCTCAGGTCGAGTGGTGGCTACGACAACATAACCTTCTTCACCTTCTATGGGATAGCGAATATGCCAGAGCTGCCCGCCTTTTTCTTGATGCTCCACTTCAATATCGGAAATGGTTGTCTGGCATTTGGGACACCAATTAATGATTCGATTGCCACGATAGATCAAGTCTTTTTCAAAAAGTTGAATAAATACTTCTTGTACAGCACGGGAACAACCTTCATCCATGGTAAAGCGTTCTCGGCTCCAGTCACAGGAGGTTCCTAGCTTTTTTAATTGCGATGTAATCCGATGGCCATACTGGTGCTTCCAATCCCAGACGCGCTCTAAGAAAGCTTCTCGACCTAGCTCGTACTTGTTAAGGCCTTCTTTGGCCAGAGCTTCTTCAACTTTTGCTTGCGTTGCAATGCCTGCATGGTCAGTACCGGGTATCCAGAGCACATTGTACCCACTCATTCTTTTCCAGCGCACCAGAATATCTTGTAAAGTATTATCTAAAGCATGTCCCAAGTGGAGTGAACCTGTCACATTTGGTGGTGGCATGACAACGGAAAAAGGTTCTCCTTCTGCCTCTACATCAGCTTGAAAATATCCTTGTTCCATCCATCTTTGATACCATTTTTCTTCAACTTGTTGGGGATCGTAGGTTTTGGACAAACCTAGTTGATTTACTTCACTCACCCTGAAACCTCCTAAAAAAAATAAAAAGAGCACCCCCATCCCAAAGGACGGAGTGCTCCGCGGTACCACCTTTGTTCCATTGTTTACGTAGAGAGCTCTGAAAGAAAGTGAGCCCAAACAATGGCACTTGAGGGATGATAACGGTTCCCAGCCGGCTATGGTAAAGCACTCTAAGGCGACTTCCACCGATTTACCCAGCAACCTTTCAGCCAAGGGCTGCCTCTCTAAAGGGCGAAGGCGGTGTACTCCTCCTTATCATCGAATTATCCTATGCTTGTCCTACAAAATATCTGCTCTTTACTATGTTAGAAAGGTTAACCTCTTTTGTCAAGGTGTAGACCTTTTCCATAACTCTTCCTTTATAATCTGGCTTGCGACTGTATAGGGATCGATCTTTCTAGCAACAACTTCTTCGAGTAAATCGTTCCATTGTCCACTTCGACCGAGTTGTTGTCGAATCATTTCTTTGATTCTCTCTTCTATGATTTCACTTACTTCAGCTTTTAAACGACGCTGCCGCTCTTGATCTAGTCTTCCGCTTTTTTCCAAATGTTGTCGGTGGGCTTTTACCTTTTGTACGAGCTCATCGACACCCTTGCCATTGATTGAAACGGTCTTCGCTACAGGAGGACGCCAAGACTGATCACCTTTTTTGTAACCACCTAAATCAAGCATGACTTCAATTTCTGTAACAACACGGTCAGCACCGGCTAGATCGGATTTGTTAACAACAAAAATATCAGCGATTTCCATAATACCTGCTTTGATGGCTTGAATAGAATCACCTGCGCCCGGTGTTAATACCACAAGCGTTGAATCTGCTGCTGTCATAATCTCTAGTTCTGATTGGCCTACCCCTACAGTCTCTACAATAATGAAGTCACAACCGGACGCATCGAGTACTTTGATGACTTCTTTGGTCGCCCTAGATAAGCCACCGAGACTACCTCTTGTTCCCATAGAACGAATAAATACGGATTGATCAAGGTAATGATCACTCATGCGAATTCGATCGCCCAAAATGGCGCCACCTGTAAAGGGACTCGTCGGATCAACAGCGATAACGCCGACTTTATAATCTCCCTTGCGTAGTTCTGTAATGATTCGATCGGTCAGACTAGACTTGCCTGCACCTGGTGAGCCTGTTATTCCAATCACATAAGCTTTCCCTGTATAAGGATGTAATTCTCGTAACAATGCTTCTTTGCCTTCACCGTCATTTTCTACATAGGTAATCATACGAGCCAAAACTCGACGATCTCCTCCTAGCAATGCCGGAATTTGTTCAACCATAAAGTCACCCCCATCGAATCATTAAGTTTTTACTACGATGGCTTACTTACGTTAGTTTAACAGAACATAGATCCCTAATGCTGTGACGGCGCCACCGCTAAAGACAAGCAAAGCGAGAAAAATAAATCTTACCGCCTGCTTCCAACCTTTTTTGGCTTTGTTATCATAGTTATCATAGCTTGGATTCCATCCATTATTCTTAAAAGTTCTAGCCTCAGGTGGAATTTCCTTCAAAGGATCTTGTGCAAGATCATCAATTTTGTGTACCACTGCTTCTTGATCTTTTTCATTGATTGCACAACTCTCAAGGGTATTATAGCTTTTAGTGCTCTCGTCGACCTTGCTAGATTCTGCTTTATCTTCATACAAAAGATCGCTTGCTTCTTGCTCTTGTTGCAGTTGTCCTTGTAGAAGTTGCTCTTGTTGAGGTTGCTCTTCTTGTTGAAGAGTCCATTCCTTTTCCTCATTTTTCTGCACTGTTGATGAAAGGACCTCAGTATATTCAATTGCATTATCAAAATGATTTTTTTCTAGCTTTTCAACAGCATCCACAGTCGTTGCGATTTCATTCTCTTTCGTTGTGGTAGCAGGATTTTCTCTCTTCCGTGCAGAACGAGAAATAGGATCACTTTTTGGAGAATTTTTGCAGCTTGGAGGCGCTACGTAACGCATTACATGCCAGTTTTCTGTTTCAACCATGGTATCGTATCTCCAATGGAAGAAACCTTGTAAGCCTTGCTTAGGGTCAACGACCCAGGCAATATTCCAGGGTCTGGAGAAGTATAATTGTTGGTTAATTACGTCTTGCCCTGAAAAGAAAATGCCATAGCCAGGATGACTGTGTACCCAACCAACGACTTGCATACTTGGGTAATTTCTGCGTTGTATAACCCAATCATCCCAAGTCTTATCGGTGAAACGAATGCTCGTTTGTTCTTCTATAATATCCTTTGCTGGCAAAAAAGCTTCTACTTTCACCATAGCTCCAAGATTTCCCTTTTTCTCCTGAAAGAAAACGTTGCCTAGTAAAAGACCCCCATATTCCAATTCTGCTTTCTCCAACACCGTTGCAACTTCCAGGGCAACCTTTTCCGTGATCTCTATCGTCATCGCATCAATGTGAATCTTGTCTGTCACCCTGCTCAGCCCCTTTTTTTTGACATCTTTCATTCATTTTCCATTATATCCCCCCCAATAGTCTCCGTTCAATGACAAGTTTTGAAAAGCAATAGAATATAGAGGAGTGGTTAACAATGGATCTACAATTTTTTATGACAGTCTCTGGAACACTGGTTATTGTTTACATTGCTTTACGCTATTACATGGGCTGGGATTTGCCTACCATTACCAACGAGCAGGCATCACCCTTGTTAAAGGGAAAGGGAAGCGCCATTATTCTTGATATACGGAGCAAAGAAGAATATAAAGCACAAAGAGCAAAAAATGCAATTAACATCCCTGTGAAAGAGTTGCCACAACGCATAGAAGAACTGCGAAAGTATGAAGATAAGTTAATTATTGTTATGGATCAGAAGGGGCTAGGCAGCAAAAAAGTGGTTCGTACATTGATCAAAAAAGACTTTCCCTATGTAGCTAGCTTTCATCATGGTTTTTATGCGTGAGTGCGTCTCTGATCAGAGACGCACTCTACCCATTAATCGAAGGATCTACAACAAACAATATATTCGATTGTTCGTTATTATTCGATTAGAAAACGAAAATAGCTACCTTGTGGTGGGTTCAGGCGTTATGAATTCCTTCCGAACGGACTCATCCCACGCCATGAGCGGCAGCAAGCTGCCGATGGCTGAGGTCTGAAGTCCTCTCTCCAGGAAGTCATAACGCCTGCCTCTGGGCCAGGGCATCACGCTTTCCGCAGCGGGACTTGGGACCTCAGCGCATCAGTAGCTTGCTGGCGGTAACAGCGTGGGACCAGTCCAGAGCGGAGGAAAGCGTGATGACCTGGTCCCTCTATGAAGTAACCCCAACGTAATCAGGAAAAGTTATTTTCATCAGTGGTTGTGCCCGACCGGGCATGGGGGGTTAGACAAAATCACTGCTTTTACTGCTTAGAACCGATTATTAAAAGACACAAAGTTAGAACTGTCCTAACCAAAACCAATCCTGCTACAATGAAAGAAAAACCACAGCAACCGTAGAAAAGCACAAGAATAGAGAAAAAACTTTTACCAACAGCAAAAATCGAACATTTGTAATTGGAGCCATCATAGCCATAACAGACAACTTTCTCTCAACAAGTGTAAAAAAGACATTGATGGAGGTGTTAAAAATGACAGAGATTGAACAATGGATTCGAGAACAAGGTCGCGAAGAAGGCTGGAAAGAAGGCATACAAAAAGGCCGAGAAGAAACAGTTCGAGAAAAAACCAAAGCGGCCCTAAAAGCAGGGCTAGATGTCACCCTGGTATCCCAAATCATGGGATTAGACGTAAAAGAAGTACAAAAACTAAAAGAAGAACTGAACAAACCATAACGAGCCCTAACAAGGGTTCTTTTTTTTAGGACGTGATGCACACCTACTCATACAACAACCCTCTCTCCCGCAAAAAAACCTCCTGTCGCTCAATCAAAACCTGAAACTCCTCATCAACAATCCCCTCGCGCCTCTCAAAAATCGCCTGGCTATAGCGCATATCACTCAAAGTCAGCAAGGCATAATCAAGCAAACCATAAGAACCATCAGGCAACCAAGCATAACACAGATCGCCCTCGCCCTCATCACGAATCCAAGCACCGGCCCGATCAAGGACGGCCAAACGAATCTTCTCCGCCACCTCAAGATACAGCGCCTTCGGCCGCACCTCATAAACCTCATAAAGAAAATTCATCTCAGACAAAAGATGATTCAGCGACACATGAGACAAAGCCCGCAACGCAGGCCGCTCACGTAAACTATCACTGGCACAAGGCGCCTCCGCCGGATCCTGAATCGCCCCCGAAGACCCCGACGAAGCATCCAACAGAGCCCCCACCGCAGCCTCACGCCCCGACCCACTGCGCAAATCCAAATAATCATAGACCAAAAACCCACCCCGCTCCGTAATCTCATGATAACGAAGCGCATGATTACAGAAAAAATCAGCATACCGCAAAGCCCCATCCAGAAAAGGCTCAGCCCCAAAACGGCGATACCCCTGAAGCAAAAAAAGCGCCATATCCCGATTAAAACGACTATCATAAAAAGAAACATCCATACCATACTGATCATAAAGCCAATCAGAACGAGGCATCAAAGGCCAAATCCCCTCCTCATGCTGCCGCTTCAAAGCAGCATCCAGAGCCAGAAAAGCCACATTTCGAGCAAAACGCTCCTCGCCCTCCATAAGAACCCTTTTCCCGACAGGATCATCTGGCGCAACCCAGAAACCACGAGGCGTAGCAGGCTCAAACGAAATCGGCGTCATCGCCTGCACACCTTCCCGCGTCCAAGGACGAACCCGATCTAGATTCGCCATAAAACGCAACTGATTCTGCCCCACATCATCCCACCAAAACATACCCGCCTCCCCCAAAAGGCCCCACTGCTCAACCTCTACACCAACCGCATGAGGAAAATAAAAAGTAAACACCTTACGATCCCCCTGATCCACATAGATCGGATCAGGCACCAGATCATAACGCTCCTTCCGAACCCCCCAATAAAGAGGCTCATAGACATACACCATACTCAGAAAAGCACCAAAATCAACGCCATCAACAAAAAGACTCCTCCGTGGCAAAGCCCGCTCCGTCTCCTCACGAACAAGCTCCTCCCGATGACGCCAACCGGGATTTAACACATCCCACTCCTCATAAGCATAATGGCCAAGCCAAAGCGCCTCCGACAAAGAACGAACCGTCAACGTCACAGGCAAAAGCACATCTGAAGACTGCACAGGCTTATAACAAAGAAAATAATACCAATCCTCCGTCAACTCCAAAAAACCAACATCAAGCAACAATTCACCCCAAAAAACCTTCTTCCAACCTTGTCGCTGATAAACCTCAAAAACCTGCGTATCAATAAAAAAAGAACTACCCCCAGCACCCAAAGCACCGGAAGTACCACTTCCCACAAATTCAGCCAATTCACCCAAGCCATCGGCTCATTCAACCCATTGCTATCAACCCCATCAACCCGACCAAAACCATCAAAAAAGCTCCAACCCTTTTTGCGCAGCACAAAATCATCACTCGCAACCGACAAAGTAACAGTCAAGCCCAGCGGTGACGCTTCAGAAGTATTCACATCAAAAAAACTACCCAAAAAAGTACCAGCGAAAGAATCAGACAAACCACCCAATACCGTACCAGACAAACCCTCAGAAGAAGTAACACTTTCATCTTCAGAAAAATGAAGCAACACAACCTGACTGCCCGAACCCCTGCCCTCTATCCAAAGTAACAAAAGTAACCAAAAAACCAATCAAAAAGAAAGACACAAGCAAAACAAAAAGCACTTTTTTTCTATTCTTCATAAAAAATACCCACTCCACAAATCAAGCGATTCCAAGATGCCCTGCAATAACACTAAAAACAATATAACAACAAAGAGAATAGATCTAATGTTCGCCAAAAAAGCTATAGTAGATAAAATACGACAAAAAAGATCCAAATCCTCCAAAAAAAACACAGGGATTCGCAGATACTACAAAAATCGACAAGACAGCAGGACACACATGGGCCCACAACCAATTCCATGATTTGCAAGAACGAAGCACTTCTACTATGAGCTATAATAAGCCCATACCACCATAATATAAGAGTCAAAAAAGAGAATAAACTTTTCAAAAACAAATATTCCATTTCAACACAAAGCATGCTATAATCAACCCAGATGGAAACAATATGAAGCAATAGAAGCAAAAGCAAGAAGAGAAGAAAGGAGGAAATACAAAATATGAGCGACGCAATCTTACGACAAATCCTCAACGAACTACAAGGCCTCAAAGAAGGACAAGCCCGCTTAGAAGCAAGAATGGACAAGATAGAAGCGAAAGTCGACAACCTCGCAACAAGAATGGACATCGTAGAAGCAGACCTATCCGTATTAAAAGAAGGCCAAGCTCGTCTAGAATCCAGAATGGAGCATCTAGAATCCAGAATGGAGCACCTAGAATCCAGAATGGAGCATCTAGAATCCAGAATGGACAGCCTAGAAGCAGACATGACCAGCCTCAAAGAAGGACAAGCCCGCCTAGAACAAGGCCAAAAACGCCTCGAACGGAGCCAAGAAGAAAACGTCATCACCCTACTTAACATCATCAACGACAAACAAGAAAGCCTTAACAAAAAACAAAACGAAATGAACCTCGTACTCAAAGAACTGACCTACCAATCCTTCAAGCACGAAGCCGAAATCAAAGAAATACGCCAAGAAATCAACCTAGGCGCATAACAAAGCCCAAAAAGACTAGCGGCCAGTGGAGCACAAGCACCCACAAGCCGCTAGTCTTTTTTTCACAACTGTCCTTCAATCACTTGCACATATCGAGCTGCATTGGCCTCAAAATCATACAAAGCCTTCAAATCACCATAATCAAAATCAAAAACACCACCCAGGCGCAGCTCCACAAAATCCATCAGAACCTGGGCGATCACAGAACGTTCATAAGGCGCATTCAAAAAACGATCATAAATCACCGGTCCCACATTCAAAACAGGCTTACAAGCATGGAGATAATCAATAATCTTACTCGGCACCTGCGTCGACGACAAATTACTCAGATTCACAAGTAAATCCATCTCCTTCATCACAGCCAAAACCTCATCACGAGGCCGGAAATGATTCACCCGAATCGGCACATCATCAACAGCATAACCAGCACCCTCAATATAATCCATCATAGCACCAGCATTGCCAAAATAATGAAAACACAACTGCGGAAACTGCTTCGCCGCCTCCACCAAACCATGAACAAACTCCGTCGGATTCCGAATATCGGCATACAACTCGCCCGCATAAAGCAAATTGATCTTTGAAGAATCGACAACATACCTATGACGAGACCCATCATCGACTACACTATCACCAGCCGCAGACTCAGCAACAGCAGCACTCGTCACAGCCGCAGCCCCATCCTTCGGCTGCGCAAAAAGCTGAGGAATCACCACAACGCGCTCCGCAGGAACGCCCAGATCAACATAACAAGGCGTCGCCTTCTCCGTAGGAATCACAACCCGATCGACCTTCGAAAGCATCAACCGCTCCAAAGGCCCATCATAAAAGCGATTCTCAAAATGAGGATTATTCGAAAAAGGATCACTATAATCAGCAACCCAAAGCAACTGAGGCGCCTTCCGCTTCACCAAAAAACCCGTCACATGAGGCGACAAAGGCAACCCATTCGTCACCATCGCCGAAGCACGAGCCGCCAAACCCTCAGCCACTATGTATCGATAGGCATTAATCGCCCACTCCACCGTCCGATCAGGCCAGATAAAATAATGATGGCCCCACTTCATCACCGAACGCAGCAAAGAATAATCAATCAAAACCCGCGTCTCCACATCCTTAACCCGCTTCGTCCGATGAAAAAAATAGCCAGCCTTCACAGCATGCACCTGAACCCGATCATCCCCTTGATGCGGCAAGTCCGCATTCTCAAGACGAGGAATCACCAGATCCACCCCATGCCCCTGATCCAAAAGCCCCTGCACAATCCCCTGTGCATGAAAAGACCGAGGCGTATTCTCGGGATAATAAAAATAACTAACAACAATAACACGCATCAAACAACAACCTCATTTTCCCGAAAAATAACACACAAAGGGACGGTACTACCGCCAGATCCCCCGCGTATCAATCACAATCTTCTCCTTCAAAATCTCCCGATCCACAAAAGCAAAAGCCCGATGATTTACCAAAAGCACCACAATATCAGCAGCCTGAATCGCCTGCCTCATATCCGCAAAATGCACACCATCATAACAAGCCAACGAAGCCGGCAACGCCGCAATATGAGGCTCCACCACATAAAGCTCGCCCACCTCGTCAGAAGCCAGATGACGCACAATCTCCAAAGCCGGACTCTCCCGCAAATCATCAATATCAGCCTTAAAAGAAAGCCCCAACAGCGCAATCACCGGTCGGCGAAAACGCTCCGCCTTCTCCTTAATCTTACGCAACACATGAAAAGGCTTCCCATCATTCACATACCGAGCCGTCCGAATCAACCGCGCCTCCTCCGGCGCCGAATCCACAATAAACCAAGGATCCACTGCAATACAATGACCACCCACCCCAGGTCCCGGCTGCAAAATACTCACCCGCGGATGGCGATTGGCCAGATCAATCAATTCCCACACATTCACATCCAAACGCTCGCAAATCAACGAAAGCTCATTGGCAAAAGCAATATTCACATCACGAAACGCATTCTCCGTCAACTTCGCCAACTCCGCCGTCCGAGCCGACGTCAGCAGAATCTGCCCCTTCACAAAAGACTGATAAAAAAGACAAGCCCGCTCCGCCGAAGCCAGATCAATGCCGCCCACAATCCGGTCGTTATCAATCAACTCCCGCAAAATCTGCCCCGGCAACACCCGCTCCGGACAATGCGCCAGATACACCTGCCCCGGCACCTTCAGATCAGGCCGCAACTCCCGCAACCACTGAGCAATCGCCTCTGTCGTTCCCACAGGACTGGTCGACTCCAAAATAACCAAATCTCCCGCCTTTATATAGGAAGAAATAGCACGCGTCGCCGCCTCAATATAAGAAAGATCAGGCACATGCCCCTCCTTAAACGGCGTCGGCACCGCCAGAACAAAAACATCAGCCTCTTCCGGATCCATCGAAGCCTTCAAATTCCCACTATGGACAGCCGACTTCACCAAAACATCCAGATCAGGCTCATAAATATGGATCTCACCACGATTAATCGTCTCCACAGCCTGCGCATTCACATCAACACCATGAACACGAAAACCCTTCGTCGCTAACAAACTCGCCGTGGGCAACCCAATATAACCAAGCCCAACCACACAAACCTTCTCCATACAGCACCTCGACCTTTACAAAATAACAGTTAACAAAAAATTCGACAAAAAAACATCAACTCCTGTTTTCGGGGTCGTACCCCACAACAATTCACAAAATTCAGAAAATACAGATCATAAAAACCCACCCCACCAAAAAGAAATAGCAGCAACAAAATATCCATAAAGAAGGAAAAAAAAGATCAAAAGGGAATACATATCCTTTGAATAGCAAAAAAAGACGCAACAATAACAAAGGCAACAAAAGCGAAATCGGAAGGAGGTGATAGCACCAAAAACAGACCAACACAAGACAAAAACCACATACACAATACTTGCTCTACACGCAACATCCAACAAGACTAGAGCAATGCCAAGCATTGTAAACAAAGGAAAGGTGTGACGACAACCCCCATGAAAAAACTTTTCAAAGCAATGCTGATCCTTTGCCTGGTCATCGGAACCACAACAGCAGCATTCGCCGCCAACTTCAGTGACATCAAAGGACACTGGGCCGAACCATGGATTACCAAGATGGTCAACCAGAACGTGATCAGCGGTTACCCTGACAGCACCTATCGACCCGATCACAGCATCACCCGCGCAGAATTCACAACCCTGGTGAACAAATCATTTAACAAACACAACCCCAACGCCCAGGCCAACTTCCAAGACGTCAAAACAACGGACTGGCACTACAGCCAAATCGCCTCAGGCCAAGCTGCCGGCTACATCTCCGGCTACCCCGACGGAACCTTCCGTCCCGACAACTCCATCACTCGTGAAGAAGCCGCCGTACTCATCGCCAAAGTCCTACAACTTCAAACCACCACAACCGGCATCACCTTCACAGACAGCAACCAAATCGAGAACTGGTCAAGAGCCAGCATTGCCGCCATCACCGCCAAAGGCATCATGACCGGCTACCCCGATGGCACCTTCCAACCCCAAAGGCCCATCAACCGCGCTGAAGCCGCCGTCTTATTGGACAAAGCCATGAATACACCTGTAGAACCCAGACCAGAAGTAGGCATTAGCGGAACCATTAACATAGCCAATGCCACCGTAAAACTCTTCGAAGCAGGCACACTCAACCTCATCTCCGAAACAACCACAGACCAACAGGGTAACTACAAATTCAACGTCCAAAGCGGCCAATACGACATCACCGTCCAAAAAGACAACTTCATCGGCTATGCCAGCGACATCACCCTGAATAAAGACACCAAAAGCATCAACATTACCCTCACAGAAGGCGTAACCGTAGAAGGCCGACTCGTAGACAGAAACAACCGCAACGTAGCCAACGCAGACATCGCTTTTAAAGTCAACCCCGTCTTCACCACCAAAACAGACAGCACAGGTAAATACAAAATCACCTTGCTGCCAAACAAAAGATATCAAGTATCCGCCATTGACCCCAACAAAAAAGACGAAGGCTGGCAGAAAGTCACAGACGCAGTCACTGTCGGTGAAAAAAGCGTAACATTATCAAACTTAACAGTGCCATTCACAGTACCGACATCATCGAGCGGTGGGGGAAGCAGAGCTACTGACAGCGGATACACAATTAGAAATAATATAGCAACGGTAACGACCGTCAACGGCCTACTAGCAGCCTTAAACGATGGACGTGCAACCACCATAAACGGACAAGAAGAATCCTTTAGCACAAATATTACGATCAACAGACCGAACATTACCTTAAAAAACATCACAATTGATGGAAATGTACATGTTGCTGAAGAAATTTTAGAAAGCGATCTAACACTAGAAAATGTAATCATTACCGGACAAACCACCTTCGCTGGTGGTGGTAGCCAATCCATCAAATTACTAGGAACAACAGAACTGAGAGGACCCGTCACATCGAGGAAAGAAGGCTTGCGGATCGTTGCTGAAGGAACGGCCAAAGTAACAGGAACACTAACCTTAGAACGGTCAGCAACCATAGAATCCGATCATAAAGCATTTGAACAAATTCACGTAGCACTTGCAGGAAGTAACACAAGACCTATTGTCATCGCAGTACCGGGAGCAACTATCACAGCAACAAAGGACGTGGACGTACGTCTTGAGCTAGAAAGACCGGCAACAGTAAAAACAGATAATAATAGCACAGTAAATAATCTAGTAATCCGTATCCAGAAAGACGTTCAGACGGAAGAAGCCATTAAAATCGAAGCAACGGTTACAACAGTTACTTTAGAAAAACTTGTCGCCAACAGTATTATAGAGATTGCTGAAGCAGCACAAGTCAGTGACTTAAAAATCGACTCCCAAATTACATCACCCATAGAGCTAGAGATCAGAGGGGAACTAAGTGAGATTAAGGCAGATTCTCCAGATGCAGTACGAATAACGATTGCACTCGCAGATAGCCGTGAAATGCCTCAATCCAACATCAGCAACATTCCACAACGAGTCCTCAGACCTACAGCTTCAACAGCACTAAGTGGAAAAGACGTAATCGTTACACTAACACCTGAAACGAGCGATTCGAAAATTTACTACGCTATCAACGAAGAACCGAATGTCCAAAACGAAAATCACTTGTATAACGGACCATTTACAATTACCGATACAAGCACGATAAAAGCCATCGCTACCAAGGAGGTTCTAGAAGATAGCAGACTCCTAACGCTCAACGTTACTTACTACAACGCTACATTCCAAATAACGCCAGAAGAAGCTACAATCGAAGTCAAAAACAGCAACAATGAACCGATAACAGCAGAGCAGCCAGGAACCTATAGACTACCATCAGGCTTTGGCGACTATAGCTATAAAGTCACCAAAGAAGGCTACCGAGTAAAAGAAGGCACCTTCACCATAGAAGAAGACATTACAATAGCAATAACTTTAGAAGCCCTTCCCACCCTAACTATAGCGGGCGAAGAGCCTGACGCAGAGAATCGCTTTTCAATCCCCTTTAACAAAATCACTCGACAAACTATCGTTCACACTAGCGAAAGTGGCAATCTCACCTTCTGGATCGAAGACCTAGGGCCTTTTGGCGGAATCGAGCTACAAGAAGGTGACAACAATCTATTTAACCTGGATATCACCACCATCAACGAAAATGATCTCAATCAGATTAACTACACCCAACTTATGGAAGCTTTGCGTGGAACAGACCCTGATACCAGAAAAGCCATCCTGAACGCTATTGACTTTGAAGAAATCCTAAACCTCTCCCAAAACGTAGAAGAGGAAACACTGCAAACAATAACAAGCCACATTGCCCAAGAGTTCGAAACAGTCTTTTCCATGATGCAAAAAGCTAATCAAGCCCAGAAGGATCAAATTAAAGCAGACTTAAACAAAATTCTAGACATACTCATGAGCGAAACTTATGATGTAAAAACCTATCTATCCTGGGCCCTATTCCCGGCCATAAAAGAAGCTGAACGCTTGACATTAGTCAGCAAGGAAGACTTTGGCCTCGATGAGCTTACAGCAGAAAAATTCAACGAAGCCGTTAGAACGAACGCTATAAGCAACACACAACTCAAAGACGCTGTGAAAAAAGCACTGTCAGCAACAGATGAAACACATACCGAAAGCATCATCAATGAAATTGAGCAAGAACACTTAATCAATGCAATCAACGCAACATCGAACAACAACAAAAAAGACATCATCAAAGCCGTGAATATCAACAACCTCTTTGAAATCCTTCGTGACAAAAGTGAACAAGAAGAGAAAGAGGCGATTTTCAGTCTCGCCATCAACATGATAAGTGCTTTGGAATCAGATTCGAATGTAGCGCTCAGCGACATCTTCGAAGCCATTGCTTTCGATACAATCGGCCGAGAAGCACTCTTTGCTTGGTTAGCACAACTTAAAGATCCTAGCAATGAAATTAACATCACCTTTGAAATTGACACCGTAGAATACACTCTAACTATTACAAACCAAAACTAAAAGAAAGGAACCAGCGACCTTCTTCTGAAGCGTCGTTGGTTTCTTCACTATCCAAACAAAAAGACGAAGAAAAAATACTAATTTCGACAAACAATTACCGAGCTTCTATGCTATCATAAATGAAACCCATGAATAATTAAGAGGTGAAAAGATGAAGCATCCCAAAAAAATAACCCAGATCATAACACCAATTGTACTATCGGCCTTTCTACTTACAGCAGCAAGCAGTCCGGTAGCATCAGCATCCTCTTTTACCGATGTGTATAGCGACATCAAAAAGGAGCACCCCCAATTCGTGAGCAAGCTCGTTGAAGGAGGGGCCAGCGAACAACAGATTAAATCTTTTTTGCAAGACCTAGAAAAAGAAGTTAACAAAAGCACCACTTTAACAGATTCAAACTTTAACACTGAATTGTTTAAAGCAGTCGGGAACGTATTTGCAACGCCCACCCATAGTACTGTATTCAAAGCACTCAACACCAAGTTTGGTGAAGAAATCGAATCAACATTAGCAACCAGCAGCCTCCACCCCAACCTCCAGCCGCTTCACCATGCAGTCAAACAAAGCATTGTTCCAGAATCAGCAGCACCCCCAACAGGCGGAAGTACTGGCGGTGGCGGCGGAGGTGGCGGCGGATCCGTAACAACCCCCACCAACAACGAAACCCCTGACAACGAAACAAACACCTCCGATGATGAAACTCCCGCCCCCCAAGCACCTACAGAACAACCCCCAACTCCCTTCCATGACCTCACCACCCACTGGGCCGAAGCCAACATCCGCCAACTCATCCAAGAAAACATCATCACCGGCTACCCCGACAACACCTTCCGCCCTGACAACAACATCACCAGAGCCGAATTTGCCATCCTTACCCTCAAAGCCTTCCAAATCCCCCTAGAAGGCAACAAAACCTTCACCGACACAGCAGGACACTGGGCCAAAGACTACATCGCCGCCGCCTACAACCAAGGCATCATCTCCGGCTACAGCAGCGACACCTTCGGACCAGACAACCCCATAACACGGGAACAAATGGCCCTCATGATCATTCGAGCCGCCAACCTCACGGCAGAACATAACACAACAACCAACTTCAAAGACCAAAGCGCCATCGCCCCCTGGGCCGAAGAAGCCGTCGCCACCGCCGTCCAAGCCAAGCTCATATCAGGCTTCCCAGACGGAACCTTCAGACCCCAAGAAAGAGCCACAAGAGCCCAAGCAGCCACCATCCTCATCAACCTGCGAAACAACAAATAACCAGACAGCCCAGCACCAGATTGACAAAAAAACCCAGCTATCCACAACATAGCTGGGTTTCTACTACGTTTCCCCCAAGAACCCCACTCACCACCCACCCCCCCAAAAAAAGGAGGCCCACCCCATGCCAACCCGCCCCCGCCAAATCGCCCTTATCGCCACCACAGCCCTCATCATCATCACCATCACCACAACGGTCACCCTCTACTTCAGCATGAGCGACAACGCCCGCACCAGCCTCCTCCGAGGCGACCCCACCCAAGCCATGATCGAACGCTGGCTCACCCAGGGCGAACTCTCCGAAGAAGAACTCGCCTACCTCCTCGGCCTCGACAGCAGCGACCCCAACAACCCCAGCAGCAGCCCCAACAACGAAAGCCCCATCAACATCATCACCCTCAACCCCCTCAACGCAGAAGGCCACAGCCCCATCGAAGCCGACATCCGCCAGCGCTACAACGAAGAACTCCAAAACCTCCAGATCCAGAACGAAGCCAAGCTCAACAACATGCTCCAAAGCGCCCAACAAGAATACATAGAAGCCAAAAACACAGGCTCCACCACCCGCATCGCCGCCATCGCCACCAAATACTACCGCCAAGCCAAAACCCTCCAAAGCCAAACAGACCAAGAATTCGAAAAAATCGTCCAAAACCTCGAACAAGAACTCCGTACCAACCACCTACCACCGGACCTAGTCCACCAAGTCAGAGCCTACTACAAACAACAAGTCCAAGAAAAACAAAAAGAAATCCTCCAAAGAGCCCTCAGCAACAGCTAAAAACCCCCAAACACCCCAGCACAACAAAACCAATGCAGGAAATAACAAACATATGTAGAAAAAACAAATAAGAAAATCACGCAAAAAAAGCAACTTTGATCCACCAACAAACCCAACCACCCCAATACCAACAAGCGAAAGAGAGGACAGAACTACCCAAAATGCATAACCACAACACCCCACCACAACACCCAACGGAAAAGCAAGGCCCCCCCGAAGACGAAATCGACCTGCGCCAACTCTTTTCCGTACTCTTCAAATGGAAGTGGCTCATCGCCTTTCTCACCACACTCTCCTTCGCCACCGCCGCCCTCATTAGCTTCTTCGTCCTCACCCCCGTCTACGAAGCACGGACCACACTCCTTGTCACCCAAGCCATCGACACCCGACAACTCTCCCAACGCCAGAGCGGCAACCTCGAAGACGTCGTCGCCCAGGCCATCCGCCTCCCTGAACTCACCCTCCAATCCTACGTCAACCAGATACGCAATGAAGCCGTCGCTGAAAAAGTCATCGATAGCCTAGGCCTCGAAGGCATCTACCGCCCCAACCAGATCCTCGGCATGGTCTCCGTCAGCCTCATCAGAGACACCAACCTCGTCGAGATCCGCGTCACCAACACCAACCCCACCATGGCCCGCGACATCGCCAACGCCATGGGCCGCGAATATGTCGAATACATGGCCGAAACGAACATAGAAAAACTAAGCCGCTCCGGCGAACTCCTAGAACAACAAATCCAAGAAGAAGAAAAAAGCCTCCAAGCTTCCATCGAGCGGCTTAACAACTTCCTCGGAGAAGCCCGCAACCCCCAAGTTTTAGACCGAGAAAGCCAGAACCTCCTCGAAGCCCTCAGCCACTACCGCAACGCCAAAATGCAAATCGAAATCGAGATCCAACAACTCCAAGCCCAGAAAAACGAACTAACCTGGCAAATCGAAAGCCTCCCCACCTACCAAAGCAGCACCACACCCACCACCCAAGTCGCCGCCGTCACCATCGCACCCACGTACCCAACAGGAACAGACCCCGCCCCCATCAACTACGAACTCCTAACAGAACAACACACGGCAGCCACAGTCACAGAAACACCACAACCAGCCCCAATAACAGAACCCCCCCCAACCCACACAACAGCACCCGCCCCCACCAACCCAACACCAGCCCCAAAACCAACGCCCCAACCATCCCAACCGACCTATCCAGCGCCCACCCAACCAACGATCCAACAAAACCCCAACGACACCAACCAATACACCAACCAATACACCAACCCCCTCTACCAGACCCTCCGCACCCAACTCGCCCAGAAATCAGCAGAACTTGCCGGCAAAGAAGCCCAACTGCGAACCATCAACTACGCCATCCTAACCATCGAAAGCGAATGGCGCAAGATCCAAGAAGAACTGGCCGTCAAACAGACCGAATACGAACAACTCCGCCGAGAAACAGACCGCCTCAGCAACATCCAGAACCTCCTCGCTGACAAAGTCGCCGAAACCCGTATCGCTACCTTCGTCAACCAAGGCGAGACAAGCGTCCAAGTCGCCGTCCCCGCCAACTTACCCACCAGCCCCGTCAAACCCAACAAAAGCCTCAACATGGCTCTCGGTCTCCTCATCGGCCTCATGATCTCCGTCGCCCTCGCCTTCGTCCTAGAAATGCTCGACAACACCATCAAAAACGAAGAAGACGTCCGCCGTCACTTGGGCCTCCCCGTCCTCGGCGCCATCCCCAAATTCGACATAAAAGCCAAAGGCCAAGGCCCCAAGGGAGGAACATAGAACAATGCCATTTTTCAACAAAAAAACAGCACCCACCAAGCCTATCAACGGACGTCACCTCTACACCTACAACAACCCCAAAAGCCCCATCGCCGAAGCCTACCGCACCATTCGCACCAGCATGCACTACGCCAGCGCGGACGACAACGCCAACGCCTTTCTCTTCACCAGCGCTGCCCCCGAAGAAGGCAAATCCACCACCATCGCCAACCTCGCCGTCGCCTATGCCCAGACAGGCACCCGCACCCTCTTAATCGACTGCGACCTCAGAAAGCCCACCCAACACCGCACCTTCCAGATCAGCAACGGCCGAGGCCTCACCAACATCCTCGTCGACAACATAGAACCCCAAGCCATCATCGCCCAAAGCGCCCTCGAAAACCTCCACATCCTCACCAGCGGCCCCGTACCCCCCAACCCCTCCGAACTCCTCCAAAGCAACAAAATGAAAAAGCTCCTCCAAGAGCTCAAAGCAAAATACGACCTCATCCTCATCGACACACCACCGACCCTCGCCGTCACCGACGCAGCCATCTTAGCCAGCACCGTCGACGGCATCATCCTCGTCATCCAAGCCAAAAAAACCAAAATCACCTCCGTCCAAGAAGCCCAATACCGCCTCCAACAAGCCAACGGCAAAATCATCGGCACCATCTTAAACGGCACCGACATCCCCAAAGACTACTACTACTACTACCAACAAGAAGAATAAGTAAGTACCTCTTCCATAAATCACAGCCGTTCACCCATACCCAACAGTTACGAACCCACACTCTACAGCCAATAGACCACCCTCCAAAAGAGTTAAAAGCAAAAGTCTTTTAACTCTTTTTTCATAAAAAAACAACCACAATAAAAAAAAGAAAAAAACCAACGAAAACAAAAGGAAAAAAACCCCCGCCCACGAATAAAATTACATAGAAAAAAAGGAAGGACCAACGCCATGACCCAAGAACAGCACAACCTCATCACCGACATTCACACACACATCCTACCGGGTCTTGACGACGGCGCCCGTACCATAGAAGAAGCCCTTCAGATGGCCCAACAAGCCCACAGCCAGGGCATAACCCATCTCATCGCCACACCCCACTACATCGAAGATAGCGTCATCACCAAGCCCGACGTAATCATAAAAGCTTGCCAAGCCCTCCAAGGCAAGCTCCAAGAACAGCAGATCCCCCTCACCATCTACCCCGGCCAAGAAATCTTCCTCAGCCCCCACAGCGCCCACCAATACGACCAAGGCCAACTCCTCACCCTCGCCGGCACCGACTACATCCTCATCGAACTGCCCCTACAAACATACCCCCACTGGGTGGCCGACAGCATCTACGAACTCACCCTCCGAGGTCTCAAGCCCATCCTCGCCCACCCCGAACGGTACCGCCACTACAGCAACAACCTCGAAGCCCTCCAAGAACTCACCGCAGCAGGCCTCCACCTACAAATCAACGCCAGCTCCATCACCGGCCACATGGGCCCCCGCGCCCAGCAAAAGGCCAAAAAAATGCTCCAAGCAGGCCTCATCACCTACCTAGGCAGCGACGCCCACTCCCCCCGTACCCGCACCTTCCACCTCACCGAAGCTCTCCGCACCCTCAAAGCCTGGGGCATCAACGCCACCTACCTCCTCCACAACAACAACCGCCTCCTCCACAACGAAAAACCACAACAAATCGACAAACCCAAAAGAACATGGTGGCAAAAACTCTGGGCATAGCAAAAAAAGTTACCACACCATCATACCAAGATTTCCAAATTAGCAAAAAACAGCCGATCGCCCCCAACCGCCATTTACCCGTCCCCCAAAAAAACAGTCTAGTCTATTCTCCATAAGGGCATAAAAAAATCTAATAACAAAGAATGTCGAAAACTGTCGAAATGATTGTACTCGTCCCCAAAAAATGATACAAAAAAGTATAAGCAAAAAATACAACCCCAACCCCCAGAAAAGCACTACAACACTTCAGCTTTTCACAAACAGCATCCGTGAAAACAGAAGGAAGGTAACCATGGAAACCCTAACCAAAAACTCCAAAGCAAGGCGACTCATTGTCATCGTCACTGACAGCTTCCTCTTCACCTTTGCATTTCTATTCGCCTTCTTCCTCCGCTTCGACATGCACATCCCCAACGCCGAATGGTCTCATATACAATACTTCGCTCCCTGGGGCATCCTCATCCTCATCGCCTCCTTCTACACCCTCGGCGTCTACAGCACCATCTGGCGCTACACCAGCGTCCCCGACCTCTGGACCCTCATCCGCGCCGTCACCGTCGCCATCGCCGGCCTCGCCGCCGTCGACTACTTCACCAGTCACCTCAACATTCCCAGAAGCGTCATCGTCATGACCTGGATGTTCACCATAACCGCCATCGGAGCCAGTCGCCTCGGCTGGCGCCTCTACTGCGAACTCAAATGGGGCAAAAAAAGCGAGAAAAACGGCACCACCCGCACCCTCATCGTCGGAGCCGGTGACGCCGGCGTCATGGTCGCCCGCGAACTCTTCCAAGCCCCCTCACACCTAAAACCCATTGGCTTCGTCGACGACGACCCCCTGAAAAAAGGCAAAACCCTCCTCGGTCTCAATGTCCTCGGCACCACCGAAGACATCCCCCAACTCGTAGAACGAGAAGGCATCAAAGAAATCGTCATCGCCATGCCCTCCCTGCCCGGCACCACCATCCGAGAAATCGTCAACCACTGCAAAAAAACACCGGCCAAGCTACAAATCCTCCCAGCCCTCCACGAACTCGTCAGCGGCAAAATCAGCGTCAACAAACTCAGAAACGTCGAAGTCGAAGACCTCCTCCGCCGTGAACCCGTCCAGACAGACTTCCAACAAATCGCCAGCTACCTCAAAAGCAAAAAAGTCCTCATCACCGGCGCCGGCGGCTCCATCGGCAGCGAGCTGACCCGCCAAATCGCCTCCATTGGCCCCCAAGAACTCATCCTCCTAGGCCAAGGCGAAAACAGCATCCACACCGTTGAACAAGAACTCCGCTGGGCCCACCCAGACCTCAACATCACCACCTACGTCATCGACATCAAAAACCACTACATACTGAACCAAATCTTCACCCAACACCAACCCCAAGCCATCTTCCACGCCGCCGCCCATAAGCACGTCCCCCTCATGGAAAAGCAACCCGAAGAAGCCATCAAAAACAACGCCTGGGGCACCAAAATCCTCGCCCAACTGGCCGTAGAACATAACGCCGAACGCTTCGTCATGATCTCCACCGACAAAGCCGTCAACCCCACCAACGCCATGGGCGCCTCCAAACGTTTTGCCGAACTCATTATCCAACACTACGCCCGCCAAGCAAAAACCCGCTTCGCCGTCGTCCGTTTCGGCAACGTCCTCGGCAGCCGCGGCTCCGTCATCCCCATCTTCAAAAAGCAAATCGCCCAAGGTGGCCCCGTCACCGTCACCCACCCCGACATGATCCGCTACTTCATGACCATCCCCGAAGCAGTTACCCTGGTTCTTCAAGCCGGCGCACTCTCTGAAGGCGGCGAAATTTTCGTGCTCGACATGGGGACACCCGTGCGCATCACCGATCTGGCCACCGACCTCATCCGCCTCTCCGGCTACGAACCGGGCAAAGACATCGAAATCCAATACAGCGGCATCCGACCCGGCGAGAAGCTCTACGAAGAACTAAGCCACAGTGGGGAAGAGCTAGAAAAGACAGAACACGGACGAATCATGCGCATCGCCCATTGTGCCCGTGCCTACGAAGGCTCTTACACACCCATCCATGAATTAGTAACGATGACCGATGAAGGAATGTATCGACTAGAACGAGCAAAAGCTCTCCAATGGCTAGAAGATGTGAACCCGACCTATAAGCCAGGGAAAGAAAGCACTCCCATAACAGCGCAAGAACAACAAATAATCATCGCCGAGATTAATAACCCAAGAAAAGAAGATAAAAACAACAAAAAAAAGCGCCCTCCTATCGAGCTATTGGATAGGAAAGAGCGCAGTTCGGCTCGGGAAACTAACAGCAAGCGGATCGAACCGGAAGCGATTGCGAAAGTGCCGTAGCTAGATAAAAGAAAAACACCTACGGGACGCTTACGTACTTGAAGCTGCGTCCCACAGGTGTATATTATGAAAGAACCAGATCTACAGAAATATTACCAAAGCTTGGAGGCACTTACGAATGTTCACTACAAGCAAAAAGAGTAATAGAAAAATCTGTAGCAGTGGATTTAGCCTAATTGAACTTATAGTGATAATTGCTGTTATATCCATCTTGATTTCCATAGCAGTTCCGACTTATTTAAGTTTTGCAGAAAAAATCAAAGAGAAAGCATGTCGCAACAATTGCTTTCAACTTGAAAAAAGATATGAAGCAGATCTTTTATTAGAAAATGCACAGCACTCGCAAGATAGATTTTTAAATTTTTTGTACGACTATGGTGAAGATATTTGCCCTAGTGGCGGGCAGGTTATGTATTTGAATGGACAGGTCCACTGCAATGCGCATCCGATAGAAGATGTTGGTGGAAGTGATGGAGAAAGTGGCGGTGTTCCGGTGCTGTAAACGATCGCCCATACGAAGAGCAATCAACAGCTAGCACATGTCGAGAGCATGAAGACGATAGTTTCTGACTCGCCATTGAAGCAAATACTGAAGTCAGTTTTCAAGAAGCACAGGAAAAACAGAACTTATTTCGCTGAAGCTATCTTCCTCATAGAAAAAGAAGAGGAGCCGGTTAGATGAAAGCAATTTTCTACAGAAAAATCAGCGACTTAAATGAACTAAAAAAACTGACAGAAGCAACCTTAAAGTACGCACAAAAAGGTCAACCCTACATAGTAACCACAGAAGTGATTCTTAACAACGAGGACTTCCAAGCCTTCGCCTCTGATTTCCTTGCTGATCATCCTTGGATTACGAAAGAAACTGGAGGGGTAACTCCACAAGGCGAAGAGCGCTGCATCCGCGTGATCAACGAACAAAGCGGTCAAACAGTACTTGTAAACAGCGAAGGTCATAATTACGCTCGTTATACATCTCTGGAAATACCAGATGAACAGTTTGAGAGAAAAAAGCCAGAGTACTATGAACCAGAAAATGGTGTGGTAATAATTGATGATATTACAGCCCCACCACTTAAAGTGCAGGAATCAATTCCAATCGATGCTTTCGAACTGAAAATCCCACTTAAAGAACATGACGGAAGAACACTTTGCAATCTAATCAAAATAATCTCTAGAGAAGAACAACTGATTGTAAAAGTTTTAGAGCAAAGTGAACCTTTGATGGATGAACAATTTACAAAAGATTTGAGTCAATACGAAATCACGACTTTTGAAGAATTCCAAAAAGCCTTTGAAGAATTAGAAGGTCCAGAGCGCTGCCCAGTCCTAAGTGTTAACATTGATGCGGAAACTTATTCTATCAACCTGTATTCGCAGACATTTACTTCCGAAAAAATCGCCTTCTTGCAAACGTTATTCTACCGAATCAACCTACTAGCTTATATTTACAATGAGAAAACCATGTAGCTTTTCTTAAAGACTAGAGGTATCATGATGAAGAGGTGTACTACCAGCGAAGGAACCCCAGAAAAGGACAATCGAGGTTTTAACCTGATTGAGATCACTGTAGTATTAGAATTAGCTATTATCTTCATCATGATATCCTTGGGTTTAGTTATGATTTTCTAGGAGGAAAAAATGAGGGAAAGATTGAATGGTGGTGGGGACGTGAGTATTCATCTTAGATAAGGGTCTGCATTTTTAGTGGTTTAGTAGTTGGTTGGGATTGAGATAGATGTTCCAATTAAGTATTGAGCTACTAAAGCAAGAAAAATTGAAACGCGAAAAAAGCATAATGCTAAATAAAAGATAATCGAGGTTAATGCCATGTCATATTTAATAGTCGTTGCACATCCTGATGACGAAGTTCTAGGTGCAGGCGCTACAATGTATAAGCTTGCTC
The DNA here is from genome assembly GCF_009649955.1 of Heliorestis convoluta. NCBI lineage: Bacteria > Bacillati > Bacillota > Clostridia > Eubacteriales > Heliobacteriaceae > Heliorestis > Heliorestis convoluta. The sequence goes on from NZ_CP045875.1 coordinate 1,134,453, forward strand.
AGGAAGGCCACTCAGTGAATGTATGTATCTTATCTGGCGAAGTTCAAGCCAGAAATAACCGTCCCAGTACTGACGAGCTTTACGAAGATGTAAACAGCTCTATGAATATCTTGGGAGTTAATAAAATCATAAAAGGCGACTTCCCTAACATTGAGTTTAACACGGTACCTCACTTAAAGCTTGTTCAATTTATTGAAAAAGCGATTATAGAAACCAAAGCAGAAGTTATTCTTACTCACCACCCTGCAGATTTGAACAATGACCATTTACATACATCAATTGCGTGCCAAGCTGCCGTGAGGTTGTTCCAGAGAAGAACAGATATAAAACCGTTGAAAGAACTGCTCTTCATGGAAGTACCTTCTGCTACGGAATGGGGACTTGATAAAGCCATGAACCAGTTCACGCCAAATACTTATATCGAAGTCGGAGAGATTGGCGTAGATAAAAAAATAGAGGCTCTAGCACAATATCGTGGTGTTATGAGAGATTATCCTCACCCTAGAAGTAATGAAGCCCTTAGAGGACTGGCTGCTTTTCGTGGTGGACAATCTGGAATGGTCTATGCCGAAGCCTTCGAAAGTGTATTTAGACGTGGTTTCTAGAAAAAGAGGGGATGAATGCTGATGAAGAAAAAAGTAGCCTTTGCAACTTGTGTACAATTAGGATTAAGTTGCATTGAAGAAATTTATCGTATCGGTGGCAACCTAGACTTGCTTATAACGCTAAAAGATGAAAAAGCGAAAGATAAGTCAGGGAGAATATATCTAGATGACATCGCTACACAACATCAAGTCCCACTCTTGAAAATAGATAATATCAACGACCAAGAAGTTCTTAATACTTTAAAAGAACATCAAATAGATTGGCTCTTTATCATAGGTTGGTCTCAAATTGCTAGAAAAGAAGTGCTTGAAGCACCTACCTATGGATGTATCGGTATGCATCCTACTTTATTACCGATAGGAAGAGGAAGAGCAGCTATCCCTTGGGCCATCATTAAAGGATTAGAAAAGACCGGTGTCACCATGTTCAAGCTAGACGAAGGTGTTGATACTGGAGAAATCATAGGTCAAGGCGTAATTATTCTTGATAAGAACACAACAGCAACGAAGCTGTATCAAAAAGTAAATGCTATGCATATCACACTGATATCAAAATATTGGAATGATATTATCAATAACAACATCACATTGATGAAACAAAACGAAGATGATGCCACCGAATGGCCAGGAAGAAAGCCAGAAGATGGCGAGATACTAAGCAGCATGACTATGGATGAAGCTGATAAATTAGTTAGAGCTGTCACGCATCCATATCCGGGTGCTTTTTTTAAAGTTAATGATAAAACGATGAGAATATGGTCAGCAACCACATATAAAGACGAAGGTGAAATAAAACTTCGCGATGGCTATCTAGTTCCGATTGATTATGAAATAGAGGGAGAGTAATGGAGGTTAAAGGGTTTCAAAAAAACATTAAACGTTTGATAGACATTGTTGTTTCTTTAATTGTATTGATTCTATTACTACCGATATGGATTGTTGTAGCAATTCTAATCAAAGTTACTTCGCCAGGTCCAGTATTTTTCTTGCAAGATCGGCCGGGGTTAAATAAAAAAATCTTTAAGGTTTATAAATTTCGAACAATGCGACCTGGATCAGAGAAGATGATAAAGGGTCAAGAGGTCATGATGGACGATGACCGAATCACACCAGTTGGTAAGCTTCTCAGAAGAACAAAATTAGATGAAATTCCGCAAGTCTTAAATGTACTGAAAGGCGAAATGAGCCTGGTAGGTCCAAGGCCTGAGCGGATTGCATCTCTTGATGATTATACTGATGAAGTATCCAAACGACTTAATATGCTCCCAGGAATGACTGGATTAGCACAAGTTAGCGGAAACATTTATCTTTCGTTAGATGATAGATATAAGTTTGATGTTTATTATGTAGACAATTTTAGCTTGTGGCTAGATATAAAGATTATTTTTAGAACCGTTGGCGTTATGTTGTTTGGTGAAGACCGATATGTAAATAAATGCTTAGTTGATATGAACTTGGGGTCTTTAGAGGCAGCTACTACGAAAGAGGAGACCATTTCAAAATGAAAAAGATACTCATTACTGGAGAAAACAGTTACATAGGTACATCATTTAAGAAGTGGGTTTCACAGTATCCTGATATGTACTCTGCTGATTCGATCAGTTTGAGGGATGATAGTTGGAAAGATAAATCTTTTGTAGGTTATGATGTTGTGTTTCACACATCTGCCATCGTTCATGTCAAAGAAAATGACGTCAAAAAATACTTTAAGGTTAACAGAGACTTGACTATAGATGTTGCTAATAAAGCAAAAAAAGAAGGAATTAAGCAATTTATTTTCTTAAGTACGATGGGGGTCTATGGTACAGAGACAGGTTATATTACGAAAGATACTCTCCCTAATCCTAAAACCTCATATGCTAAATCTAAATATGAAGCAGAAAAAATGTTAAGAAAGATAGATTCTAATGATTTTAATGTAGCAATCTTACGTCCCCCTATTGTTTATGGAAATAGTTGTCCAGGAAACTATGGTAGGCTAGCAAACTTGGCTTTAAGACTACCGGTTTTTCCACATGTGAATAATGAACGAAGTATGATTTACATTGACAATTTAACTGAGTTCCTCCGCATTCTAATTGACCATAGGGTAAATGGTTTATTTTTCCCGCAGAATAAAGACTTTGTAAATACGACTGAGTTAGTGAGGCTTATTGCAAAAGCAAATGGTAAGGACTTAAAAGTAACAAATATGTTAAACTGGGCTGTTTCTATGGGCCTTAAACAGTCAGAGACATTTAGGAAAGTCTTTGGCTCTTTTGTTTATGATAAAGAAATGACTGGTGGTCCAGGAACTTTAATGAAGGGTAACAGGATACATTATGAGAAAGTAGCATTTGAAGATTCAATAATGGCAACAGAAAAGAATGTCGGTGATTAAAATTATGGTAAACCGTAATGATTGTAAAAATATTTGGGTTTTTCATCACTATGCAACCCCACCAACAATGAATGGATTCACAAGACCATACAATTTTGCAATAAATATGAGTACGGAAAATTATAAAACCACAATCTTTGCAGCATCATACCTTCATTTTTCAGACATTAATTTAATAGATGATGGTAGGTTGTTTACCGTAGAAGAACATTCAGGTGTTTCTTTTGTATTTGTGAAGACGCCGTCTTCTGCTAAAAATACTTTGGCAAGAGTAAAAAATATGGCATCTTATTACAGAAATTTATATAGTGTGACTAAAAAATATTTTAATCAATATGGTAAGCCTGACTTAATTATTGCTTCATCTCCACATCCATTAGCTATGGCTGCTGGCATTAAGATTTCAAAGAGGTTTAAAGTCCCTTGTATATGCGAGGTGCGAGATTTATGGCCTGAGGCAATATTTGCTTATGGCAAAACAAAGGAAAATAGTCTTTTGGGGAAGTTGCTAATAAGTGGCGAGCATTGGATATACAAGAATGCAGATGCAATAATTTTTTTAAAAGAAGGCGATTCGGATTACCTTAAAGATAGAAATTGGACTACTAAACAAGGTGGAGATATTGAGCTCGATAAGTGTCATTATATAAACAATGGTGTAAATATTGAAGCGTTTAATAAACAGATAGATGAGAATTCTTTACAAGATCCAGACTTAATGAGTGGTAAATTTAATGTAGTATATACGGGAGCGGTACGTCCAATTAATAATGTAGGAAATATTTTAGATACTGCGAAGTTATTGAAAGAACAAAGAAACATCCAATTTCTAATATACGGTGACGGTAATCAATTAGCAATGTTAAAGAAACGTGTTTCGGATGAAGGATTGACTAATGTAAAAATGAAGGGATATGTAGATAAAAAATTTATTCCTTACGTACTAAGTAAATCCTCAGTAAACATATTAAATTATTCGCAAACAAAATATAACTGGTCTAGAGGTAACAGTTCAAACAAACTGTTTGAATACATGGCATCAGGAAAGCCAATTATCTCAACTGTCAAAATGGGTTATTGTCCTTTAAAAAAATATGAGTGTGGTTTGTCCTTAGAAAGGGATACACCTGACGAATTGGCGAAAGCCATTATGCGCATATATGATATGCCTAAAGAATCTTACAGTAAAATGAGTCAAAACGCTAAAAATGGTGCAAAACATTATGATTATAAAGTTTTAACGAAAAAATTAATTTCAGTAGTGGAGAAGTTAAGACAATGATAAAAGAAGTCAAATCCCTATTAACTGAATATGGAGTAAAATGGGCAATTAATCGATCTTTCTACTCAGCAAAATTAAAAATGTTGTCTGCATTTCCTGCAACAGAAAAAATCTTCGAAAAAAATGTTAAAGTAAAGAGAATTGACTTATTTGAATTCGATGTTCCAGCGATAAAGAATTTTTTAGATAAGCTAACAGAAGATAAACAAAAAGAAATCGTATTAGTTGCTGACAAAGCAGTTAATGGGATTATTACTGGATTTTCCTCGATTAAACTTGATTTTGGAAATCCTATTAACTGGCATTACAACCCGCTTACAGGAGTTGAAAGCAAGAAAAATGTTAAATGGTATCATTTACCTGATTTTGATAAAGACTTAGGTGATATAAAAGTCATCTGGGAAGCATCACGATTAACACATTTCTTCTACCTTGTTAGAGCATATTTGTTAACTGATGACCAAAAATACTATATCGCGTTCTCAAAACAATTAGAGGATTGGCTTGAAAACAATCCTTATCCATACGGAGTAAACTTTAAATGTGGACAAGAATGTACACTTCGAATGGTAAATACACTTATAGCTTATTCTATATTCAAAGATTGCGGACTTACCTCAAAGAATGATAAAGAGAACGTAATACAACTTGTGGAAAGATGCTACAAGAAGGTTTTATCTAACTTTTTTTATGCACATAAATGCATTAAAAATAACCATACATTTTCTGAGATTTGTGGCCTAATTGTAGGGGCTTGGTGTTGTGATGATACATTTGCTGTTAAGAAAGCATATGAATTACTTGATAAAGAAATAATAAATCAATTCGAACCAGATGGTGGCTTTACACAATACTCATTTAATTATCATAGATTTACACTTCAGATTATTGAATGTGTTTATAAAATAAGCGAAAAAACCAAAATTTACATAAAAGAAACTGAAAGAATAAAAAATAGTGTTTTGTTAATGTATCAAGCTCAAAACGATGATGGAGATGTCCCTAATTATGGTTCAAATGATGGAGCGCTTATTTTTCCAGTAACATCATGTGGGTACCGTGATTTTCGCCCAGTCTTGAATACGATGTATGCGTTTGTAGAAGGTAAAAGATTGTACGAAGATAATGATTATGATGAAGAGTTATTGTGGTTTGGTAATAAAAAAGAACTACCTCTAGAAAAAATTAAACGTAAAACCTCAATATTTGCTGATTCTGGTTTTTATATTTTTCGTCATAATGGTGGTTTTTTGATGACTTGTTTACAAAATTACAAGTCAAGACCCGCACATATGGACCAACTACATATAGATTTGTGGCACAAAGGAATAAATGTTTTGTGTGACAGTGGAACTTATTCTTATGCTAGTGAGCTGGGGAAAGACCTTTCTTCAACGAAAGGTCACAATACAGCAAAAATAAAAGGTATTGATCAAATGAATAAAAAGGGCGCTTTTTTGGTAACAGACTGGACAAAGATTAAACATGTCAATTTTCAAAATAATTGCTTTGTAGGTACTATGAATTCAATAAACGGATATCAACATAAGCGAATTATTGAAAAAAATAAATTAGGATATACAGTTGTTGATGAAGTTATAGGTAATGGAGAATATTGTGAATTTTATTTCCACACGCCATGTGAAGTAAAAAGAATATCAACAGGATTTGAACTATATCATGAAGGTCAAATCATATGCATTATAGAAACAGAAGGAGCTATAAATATCAAAAAATCTTACAGAAGTTTGTACTACTTAAAAAAAGAAAAAGTAAAGTGTGTATCTGTGAAAATTCCTTTAACTAACGATAAATTCAATGTGAAGACTAATATTAATCTCATAAGCTGATGAAAAGTAAAGGACGGATCATACGAAAGGAAGTCATTTACATATGATCAATATTATTGGACTCGGCTATATAGGCTTACCTACAGCACTTATGTTTGCCAAAAATGGAATAAAAGTGGTTGGTACTGATTACAACGCTAATCTAGTAAAATCATTAACTGAGGGTAGACTTACTTTTGAAGAAGATGGTTTGGAAAATTTGTTCCAAGAGGCACTGTCAAATGGAATAGAATTTACAACAGAATACCAGAAGACTCATACGTATATTCTAGCGGTTCCAACACCATACATTAAGGAAAGTAAAAAACTTGATCCTAGGTATGTAATATCAGCAGTTAATAGTGTTCTTGAGGTTTGTGAAAGAGGAGCAAGCATAATTATCGAATCTACTATTTCTCCAGGAACAACTGATAAATACATTCGACCTGAAATAGAAAAAAGAGGGTACGTTTTAGGAGAAGATGTACATTTAGTGCATGCTCCTGAGAGAATTATTCCAGGAAACATGATTTATGAGCTTGAAAACAATGCAAGAACTATAGGAGCAGATAACCTTGAAATGGCAAAGAAAGTTAAAGGTTTGTATGCAAACTTCTGTAAAGCAGAAATCGTGGTAACTGATATAAGAACAGCAGAAATGTCAAAAGTCATTGAAAATACGTACCGAGATATCAATATTGCATTTGCGAATGAGTTAGCTAAAATTTGCAGGACTGATAATATGGATGTTTATGAAATTATTAGAATTGCCAATATGCATCCACGAGTTAATATATTACAACCAGGCCCAGGTGTTGGTGGCCATTGTATCTCTGTAGACCCATGGTTTTTAGTTGGAGATTATCCAGATTTAACAAATCTTATTTTGACGGCGAGAAAAATTAACGACTCTATGCCTAGACATGTATTAGGACGGATCAGAGATATAATGAGAGATCATGGCATTAGAGATATTTCAAAAGTTGGACTATATGGATTGACCTATAAAGAAAATGTTGATGATACTAGAGAAAGTCCAACACTTCAATTATTAGAGAGAATGGACGAACATTTAGCTATTGGGGTTAAAGTATTTGATCCTTTAATTAAGGAAAGAATCGTTGAGCATCAATTCATGTATTTTGAAGATTTTTTAAATGAAATTGAAATTCTTGTAGTTATGGTGGGACATGATCATATTAAGAATAACACGGATCTTATTAAAGATAAGTTGATTCTAGATACTAAAAATATTTGCAATTTAAATAGCTGCTATAAATTATAAATTTAGTTTATAGTTTATAGTTTATAAGATAAAAACTGTTTCCTTTTTTTAATAAATAAATGGCTTGGAGGTTAAGTAATTGAGTATTGTTTCACTAATATATACTTATGATTTAAAAAATAGTGGTGATATGGCGATCAACCTAGGAGCTTTTGATTTACTCCAAGATTTGAATTTTAAAATAAAGGCTTTTTCAAAATCCAATGAAAATGATAAAGAATTCCAAAAAAGCAAAGCTTACATAAATGAATATTACCCAAAAATTAAATTTTATGGTGGTCCTTTTAAGCTTAATAGAGATGATAATAAAATGGTAACTGTACTGAATCACTTTAATGGGTATCTAAAAACAATAGGAATTAATGAAGATAATTATTTTATTAATGAGCTAACATCTTCAAACCTGATTATATTTAATGGAGGTAACCTATTCAGAGCGGAATCTTTTGCTGATTATGCACGACTGTTAGCATTAATGTATCCACTAAAAAAAGCTAGAGAAAAAAAAATTCCTTTTATTATTTTTCCTCAGTCGGCTTCTAATATTAACAGATTAGGTCATAAATTGTTAAACAAAAATTTAGAACAAGCAAAAAGAGTTTTTACCAGAGAAGACAAAAGTTATCATTATTTAAAAGAAACATTTTCAAACTTGAAAATGGAAAAGTCTATTGATTTAGCATTTTTTATAAAAGATAACAATAGAGCTAAAGAAAAATATAAAGATAGATATTCTAAATTTTTCAATCTAAGGTCTAAAAAAATAGCTATAACATTACGCACTCAAGTCGTAGGAGATCTAGGGGAATTAGGTGAAACTAAGAAAAATAAAATAATGAAAGTTATTAAGAAAACAATAGAGCATTATCTAGAAATGGAAAACACTCAACTGACATTAATTATACAAACGAGAAAAGATAAAGTAATAACTGAACAGATTTATAATAAGTATAAACATACGTCTAAAGTTACTTTAATAGAAGAATATGATTGTCTTGTTTTAAGAGAAATATATAGAAATTGTGATTTGCTTATTGGGATGAGATTACACTCAATTATTATGGCATTGTCAACCTATACCCCGGCTGTGGGTTTTTTTGACGAAGATTGGGGGCTCAAAAATCCTGGCTTAATGCAAAAATTTAAATTACCGTATAAATTTGTTGAAGATGAAGTAACGGATTTGGTTAATGAATGCGATTTTGTTATTAATAATAAAAATGAAATAAAGATAAGAATTAAAGATACAGTAGAAAAAGAAACTGAAAGAATAAAATTTAGCCTGAATGAACTAATCACTACTGAAAACCTAACAGCTGTGTATAAAGCTTTCTAAGTTGGCTCATAATTGTTTTTGCGAGTTCTCTTCAAAAAGGAAGTTACTCTCTTAAACAATTTTTTTCGCTGTTAAGTTTTAGACTTTGCAAACTGACATTTGATTTGAATCGAATGTTTATCTTTAGCAGGTTCAATGATTTTTAAGTGACAACAAAGGTCCACTGAGAGTTAATGTTTTTTATGCAATCAAACTTTTATTAAGTAAATTAAAAGATGCGATTAATAGGATGGTGTTTTTCTTTGAAAAAAGTACTTATCTTAAGTGCATTTATACCTCATTATAGAGAAAAGCTAATTAAACAATTTGCACAAAAATGTAGTTTGACTGT